>JARRLD010000094.1:0-5025 GCA_037387345.1 Gemmatimonadota bacterium | reverse complement strand
GCGGACCGGGGATTCCCCGGTCCGCCCCTGGAGCGCCGAGCGAAGCCGGGCCGCTACTTGCAGCGAACGTTCGGCCCGCGGCTCTGGCACTGGATCACGGCCGACGCCGAGTCATGCCCCATACCGTCGGTGACCTCGAGGACGACGGTGTAGTCGCCGGCGCCGGAGTACGTATGCTGTGCGGTGACGCCAATCGCGTCCCAGCCCCCGTCCCCGTCGAAGTCCCACCGGTAGCCCGTAATGCCCCCGGTGGAGCCGGACGCGTCGAATGCACAGGTCTGCCCGTTGCAGGCGAAGGCGAAGCTGGCGGCCAGCGGGTCGGCCGGCGGCGGCGGGGGCGGGGGCGGGGGATCTCCCCCTCCGTCGGCGAGGGCGGCCAGGAGGTTGAGGCGTCCGTTGCCGAATTGCGTATCGTAGCCCGTGGGACCCAGGTCGTCGGCGCCGTCCTCCAGACGTGCCCGCAGCGCGGCGCCCCGAGCTCCGGTCTTGGACGCCACCACCGCGGCGGCGCCGGTCACCTGGGGCGCCGCCATGGACGTGCCCTGGTAGTAGGCGTACCCGCCAGGTACCGAGCTGTAGATACCCGCTTCGGAGGTGGTGTTCGAGTACAGCTCGCCGCCCGGGGCGATGAGATCGAGACCCGCACCCCAGTTGGTGTAGTAGGCGTGCTCGTCGAGCCAGTCCGACGCCGCCACCGAGATGGCGTTGGGATCGCACGCCGGGCAGCTTACGGTGCTCGTGCCGTCGTTCCCGGCCGACGCGATCACCAGGGCGCCCCTGGTGTTCACGGCATAGTCGATGGCGGCCGCCTCGGTCTGGGAGAGGGAGCCTCCGCCCAGGCTCAGGTTCATGGCCACCACACCGGCGTCCGCCGCGGCGTAGATGGCGCTCACGATGGCCGAGGTGGGGCATCCGAGGGCGCCGCACACCCGGTAGACGTACAGCGTCACCTGGGACGCGGCTCCTGCCACGCCCGCTACGCCCACGTTGTCCCCGGTCATGGTCCCCGACGTGTGGGTCCCGTGACCGTCTTCGTCACTGGGATCTGCGTCGTTGTCGTAGTAGTCCCAGCCGGCCACGAGCGTCGCGGCCCCGAACTCCACGTGGCCGAAGTCCACGCCGGTGTCGATGCTCGCGATGGCCACCGCACCTCCTCCGGCGCCGCTGCCCTCCATGACGTCCTCGTCGGCGTCGTCCACGGAGAGGTACGCCGTCACCGGGCTCCCCTTGTTCCGGCCCCGCGTGTAGTCCACGGACAGGCCGCCGGGGTTGTAGAAGGCCCAGAGCCGCGGATCGATGGTGGAGGTCTGACGCAGGAAGTCCGGCTCGGCCCACACCACCCGTGCGTCACCGGCCAGCCGGGCCGCGAGGGCCCTTTCGTTTCCGGTGGCTCCCTGGAAGGCGACGAACCCGCGGTGCCGCTGGGTCACGGCGAGCCCGTGGGCCCGGCCCACGTCGGCGGGATCGACTCCGTCCGCGAGACCGGCCAGGATGCGACCCGGCAAGACCCGCTCGGCCTCCTGGGCCATCGCGAAGGTCGGGGAGAGGGCCGAGGCCGACGTGGCATCGGAGGGTGACAGGACATCGCCCGCGTCGGAGCAGGCGGAGAGGACGAGGAGAACCGCCGCGGCGGCCGAGGGGAGGGTGCGGCGCATCGGTGCTGTGCTCCTGCAGGTGAGGGGACCGACTCGACGGCGGGCCCCACCACACCAACACACGTGCATCACCCCGACCCCGCCAGCCGGGACGTGCATACATCCAAGCTAGGGAGGCGTCGTCCCCGGTTTCAAGCATCACGTGACGGGCGGTGATGCCGACCGGGCCCTTGCGCCAGCCCACATCAGGCCCAAAATCAGCCATCCGGATGTTCCCAGATCATCGCGCGGCCCTTCCTCCCAGGCCGTTCGCGCCAAGGACGGAGAGATCACCTTGAACACGTCGTCGGCAGGGACCGCCATGCCCGGCCATCCCGATCAGAGGTCCTTCTTCGGCCATCCCCGGGGCCTGGCCACGCTCTTCTTCACGGAGATGTGGGAGCGGTTCGCGTACTACGGGATGCGGGCCATCCTCATCCTTTACATGACGGCGGCCACGGATCACGTGGTGCGCGCGGCCGACGGATCAATACTCAGGGACAATCCGGGACTGGGCCTGGACGTGGCCACGGCCGCCGCCATCTACGGCATGTACACGGCCCTCGTCTACATCTTCACGCTGCCAGGTGGGTGGGTCGCCGACAACATCTGGGGACAGCGGAAAGCCGTGTTCGTCGGTGGATGCTTCATCGCCCTGGGGCAGGCGACCATGGTGCTCCCGTCGGTGCCTACGTTCTTCCTCGGTCTGATCTTCGTGATCATGGGCACCGGACTGCTCAAGCCCAACGTCAGCACGGTGGTGGGTGAGCTCTATCCCGAGGGGGGTGCGCGGCGAGACGCCGGATTCAGCGTCTTCTACATGGGGATCAACCTGGGGGCGTTCCTCGGTCAGCCCATCGTCGGCTACTTCGGGGAGAACCTGAACTGGCACTGGGGCTTCGGCGTCGGAGCCATCGGGATGGTTCTCGGGCTCATACAGTACAAGATGGGAGACAGGTACCTGGGCGAGGCGGGCTACCTGAAGCCGGAAGCCGCCGCAGAGGACGTCCGGGGCAAGACGGTGAAGTTCTACGGCGCCTTCTTCGGGCTGATGGCCCTGGTGACGGTCTTCGGCCTCCTGGTGCGCTCGGGGACCATACCGGTCACGCTCACCCAGATCGCCACCTACATGGGGTACGGGGTTCTCATCCTGGTGGCCCTCTACTTCGTCTATCTGTGGTCCTTCGGCGGACACACCCCCGAGGAGAACAAACGCCTGGGCGTGATCTTCTGGCTCTTCCTCCTCATCGCCGTGTTCTGGTCGGGGTTCGAGCAGGCAGGCTCGTCGCTGAACCTCTTCGCCCGGGACCTCACGGACCGGACCATCTTCGGATGGCTGATGCCGGCGTCGTGGCTCCAGTCCGTGAACCCCATCTTCATCATCGTCGGGGCGCCGATGTTCGGCTCCCTCTGGGTGTTCCTGGACAAGATCAACAAGAACCCGTCGCTTCCCCTGAAGGCCGGGCTTGGGCTCCTCTTCCTGTGCGCCGGGTTCTTCGTCATCGCCTGGGGTGCCGCCAACGCCAGCTCGGAGAACCTGGTGACGCCCGCCTGGCTGGTGGTGACCTACGCCCTGCACACCACAGGTGAGCTGTGCATCTCGCCCATCGGCCTATCCGCCATCACCAAGCTGTCCCCCGTGAAGCGGGTGGGTCAGATGATGGGCATCTGGTTCGCGCCTAAAGCGTCGGAAGGCTCCACGGCTGTCTGCGCCGTGGGGCCTTTCGGCTTGTGCGCCAGGCATGGCGCGGCCCGCCGTGAGGCGGGCGAAGGAACCGTGAGGCGAAAGCCGAGCGGGAAGTGACTTGGAGGTGGGAGTCCTCTGGGGGCCCTGAGTGCCGGGAACCCCTAGCCGAACAGCAACCGTAGCTTCGCGAGGAGACGCGGGAAGGAAGCTGAACGCAAAGCTCTGGCCCGAGGAACACGAACCGCATAGGAGGCGTCCGCGAGGTGGGTGAGGGGGCAAGAGTACCTGAAGCCCGAAGGCACTCCGGACCGGACGGACGTAGATGCGGCGGGCAAATGGAGCGAAGGTCACGCGCCTTACCCTGGGAGATCCCGCCTTGCGCTTGAACGGGCGACGCCGGGCACTGCGCTGGGACATAGCAAGCCTGAGCGGAGCGGGGAGTCAGCCGAGGCCATAGTAGCCGCATCGCACGGCGGCGAAGGGCCGAACATGAGGAGCCAAACCGGAACGAAGGACTCGAATGGATCGCACAGACGCAGGCAAGAAGGCTGAGAGGCTGGAGCGGGCCGGGAAGGTAGGCGGCGGAACCGCCGAGGATACCGGTGCTGCGCGTCAAGCGGTTCCGGCGTCTAGAGAGCAGGCCGGGGAGGGGGCTCCGGGACAGATGGAGGAGGTGCTGCGACGCGAGAACCTGAAGGAAGCGTATCGGCGGGTGGTCCGGAACAAGGGAGCAGGAGGCGTAGATGGCAGGAGCGTCGACGACCTCGAGCACCAGATCAGGACGGACTGGCCGCGGATCCGGGAGCAGTTGCTGAGCGGAAGCTACGAGCCGAGCCCCGTGCGGAAGGTGGAGATCCCGAAGCCGGGGGGAGGGATGCGGACGCTCGGCATCCCGACGGTGATGGACCGGATGATCCAACAGGCCGTGTCCCAGGTGCTGACACCCATCTTCGACCCGACGTTCTCGGAGGACAGCTACGGCTTCCGGCCGGGACGGAGCACGCACCAAGCGGTTCTGCGTGCCCGCGAGCATATGGCGGCGGGACACCGGTGGGTGGTGGACCTGGACCTGGCGAAGTTCTTCGACACGGTGCAGCACGACGTGCTGATGCGTCGGGTGAGCCGGCGGGTGAAGGACAAGCGGGTACTCCGACTGATCGGCCGCTACCTGAGGGCCGGGATGATGGAGGGTGGGCTGACGTCGCCCCGGACGGAGGGCACGCCGCAAGGTGGGCCGCTGTCGCCGCTCCTGAGCAACATCCTCCTGGACGATCTGGACCGGGAGCTGGAGCAGAGGGGACACCGCTTCGTACGGTATGCGGACGACTTCCAGGTGTTCGTGAAGTCGAAGGCGGCGGGCGAGCGTGTGAAGGCGTCGTTGGAGCGCTTCGTTGAGAAGCGACTCCGGCTGAAGGTGAACCGGGACAAGAGCGCGGTGGACCGGCCCTGGAAGCGGAAGTTCCTGGGGTACACGGTGACCACGAACCGGAAGCCGAAGCTGAAGCCGGACCCGAAGTCGGTGAAACGGTTGAAGCTGAAGCTGAAGGAGTTGTTCCGCCGAGGCCGTGGGTGGAGCCTCGGGCGGACCATCCGGGAGCTCACCCCGATCCTACGGGGGTGGGGCCACTACTTCCGGTTGGCGGACGTGGAAGGGGTCTTCGAGGAACTGGACGAGTGGATCCGACGGAGACTGCGCGTGCTGCT
>JARRLD010000093.1:0-11844 GCA_037387345.1 Gemmatimonadota bacterium | reverse complement strand
CCGGGACGAGGCCCAGCAGCGGGTCCAGTCCCACGCGATAGCGGGTGCCTGGGACGCGGATCAGGTCGTCCAGCGCCCTCGCCACGGCCCTGGCCTGCCGGAGTGCCGGAGGCGCGGCGGTGGGGTCGGGGGGAGAGACATCGGAGACCATGCCGGAGCTTGACCCACCGACCCCGTGCGCGCCAGTCCGTGGCGTCCTTCCACCGCGAAGCCGAACGTCTTCCAACCTCCCCTTCCCTTTCGATGTCTATGGGAACGTAGGCATCGACTCGAACAGGAGTGCTGGGGTGTTCGCAGACGATCGTGGAATGCTGCAGGGGACGCTTGAGCTGCTGATCCTGAAAGCGCTGAGCTGGAAGCCGGCCCACGGCTACGGCGTGGCGCGCTGGATCCAGGCGGCGACGGACGATGCCCTGCGCGTCGAAGAGGGCTCGCTCTATCCGGCCCTCCACCGGATGAAGGCCAAGGGGTGGGTCGAGTCGGACTGGGGCGTCTCGGAGAACAACCGCCGGGCGAAGTACTACCGGCTCAGCGAGACGGGTCGGGTCCAGCTCACGGAGAAGACGGAGGGGTGGGACCGGATGGTGAGGATCGTGGCGATGGCGCTGTCGGCTCCGGAGCACCCGAGGCCGGGGGAAGCATGAGCGCGGGTGACAGCGGAAGGGACCGGAGTGTGTGGAGGAGACTCCTTCGGCGGGACGCGATGGAGGAAGGGGACGAGGAGCTCGGCTTCCACCTGGAGATGAGGATGCGGGACTACATGGAGGATGGGATGAGCCGGGATGAAGCGCGACAGGCTGCGGAGAAGCGCATGGGGGACATGGCCGAGGTGCGACGTGCGATGACCCACGTCGCCCAGGCCGAATCCCGCAGGGAGCGGAGACGGGAGTGGATCGGCGAGATCCGACAGGACCTCCGATATGCCGTGCGCACCCTTCTCCGGGCTCCGGCCTTCGCGTCGGTATCCATCGTGACGTTGGCGGTGGGAATCGGCGCAACGGTGGCGATCTTCAGCCTGGTGCATGCGGTTCTCCTCGCGCCGCTCCCCTATCCTCAGCCCGACCGGCTGGTGCGGGTGTGGGAGACGTCCCCCCAGGGTGACGCCCGGAACGTCGTCTCGTCGGGGAACGTGGTGGACTGGCAGCAGCGTGCCCGCTCGTTCACGGTCCTCGGCGCTCATGGCAGTCCCTACCCGATGACGCTCACGGGCGACGGCGAGGCGACCCGGGTCGTCGCGGGAGTCCTGCAGCCGAAGGTCACCCGGGCACTGGACATTGCTCCGGTCCTGGGGCGGTCCTTCGTGGAGCGGGATGGGGTGGACGGGAACGTCGCCTTGATCAGCCACGCGATCTGGACGACCCGGTACGGGGCGGATCCGGACATTCTGGGGCGTAGCGCCGTCCTCAACGAGATCCCCTATGCCATCGTCGGCGTGATGCCACCCGAGTTCGACTTCCCCAACGACGAGGTCGACTTCTGGCTTCCCCTGGAGGACGCGGCGCTCGACCCGAACCAGCGCACGAGTCACAACTACGCGGTTCTGGCACGTCTGGCCCCGGGGGTGTCCGTGGAGCGTGCCCAGGCGGAGATGGCGGGCATCGCCAGGCAGATCGCCGCGGAGCATCCGAGCCACATGACCGGATGGAGCGCGCGGGTGGTTCCGCTGCACGAAGACATCACGCGTAACGTGGACACCCTCCTGTGGCTCCTCCTGGGCGGTGTCCTGGTCGTGCTGCTGATCACCTGCGGGAACCTGGCCAACCTGCTGCTCGCTCGGGCGGTGACGCGCGCACGGGAGATGGCGGTGCGCGGCGCACTCGGTGCCGGTCGGGGCCGGATTCTGAGGCAGCTCCTCACCGAAAGCATGGTACTCGCGTTCTTCGGCGGGCTTGGAGCCGTGGTCCTCGCTCCGCTCCTGAAGGGCCTCCTCGTGAGCACCGCGCCTCCCGGCGTGCCCCTTCTCGGCCGGGCCGCCATCGACGGGCCGGTGATGGGGTTCGCGGCGCTCACCGCGCTGGGCTCGTCCATCCTGTTCGGGCTGGCGCCTGCGCTCCGCCTCTCTCGCTCCCACATCGCGTCGTCGCTCCGGAGCGGGCGAGACGCGGGCCAGTCGGGGCATGCCCGCCTTCGGGGCGGCCTCCTGATCGGGCAGGTCTCGCTCTCGGTCATGCTCCTGGTGGGCGCCGGGCTGTTCGTCCGGTCGTTCCGCGCCCTCCAGTCGACAGAGCTGGGCTTCGAGCCCGCGGGCCTCATCGTCATGGAGGTGGATCTCCCTTCACCCCGGTATCCGGAGATCGCCTCCCAGGCGGCGTTCTACGACCGCCTCGTCGAGAGGGTCCGTGCCCTTCCGGGGATCGTCGACGCCACCGCCACCAGCCAACCGCCCGGAGCCGCCTCGGGCATGACCTTCAGCTTTGCCATCGAGGGCCGGATCGCCACGAACCCCAGCGGCCGGGAGGACGACGAGGCCCTCCACGCCGTCTCGCCCGGGTACTTCGGCGTCCTGGGGCAGCGAATCGTCGACGGTCGCGGGTTCGACGGGCGCGACGGAGCCGACGGGACGCCGGTGGTGATCCTCAACGAGTCCCTGGCCCGGAAGCACTTTCCCGACGGGGACGCCGTGGGACATCGCATCGCGTTTCGGGTCGGTGAGACCCCGTGGCGGGAGATCGTGGGCGTTGTGGAAGACGCACGCCTGGCGAGTCCTGACGTGGCGCCTGATCCGTCCATCTTCATCCCCTTCGCCCAGAAGACCTGGACCTGGCTCACCTGGTCGAGCGTCGTGGCGAGGGCGGCGCCGGGCATCGTCCCGGTGCAGGCGTCATCGGCGCTCCGGAGCGCCCTCCTGGAGCTGGATTCCCAACTTCCGCCGCAGTCGATCCAGACGGTGACCTCGGCGTTCCAGGCCAACACGGCAGGGCGTGCCTTCGCCATGACCCTGGTGACGGGCTTCGGCCTGCTGGCGCTCCTCCTGAGCGTGATCGGCCTGTACGGTCTGCTCAGCTACTCGGTGGCCCGGCAGAGCCGGGAGATCGGCGTGCGCATCGCCCTGGGCGCGGGTGCGGCCGACGTCCTGGGGCAGGTGCTCCGTCGATCCCTGCTTCTGACCCTCGTCGGCTCCCTGACAGGGGTCGTGGCCGCGGCAGGCGCGTCCGGACTGATCGAGAGCCTGCTGTACGGAGTGTCCGCCGTGGACGGCGCGACCTATGCCGCGACGGTGGGTCTGGTCCTGGTGGTTGCATTGGGCACGTCCGCGCTGCCGGCTCTTCGAGCCCTGCGCACCGATCCCCTCAGGGCGCTTCGCACCGAATGAGGCAGATCCTGGGGCTGAGCCCTGCTCAGCCGATACCGGTCAGCTCCTCGGAGAGGCGGTGGAGGCGGGCCCGCGCAGTCTCGTCGTATGCCTGTGGGTTGGCTCGGGCGGGCTCCAGCCCGCGGAAGAAGAGCCCACTCTCCAGCTCCGAGAAGACCAGGTTGAGGACCGCCGCCGCGCCCTCCTCCACGGTGCTGCGGGGCTCGATGCCGGCTGCACGGACCATCCCCGTGTCCATGTACGTCGCGGGGTGGAGCGAGTAGACGCGCACGCCGGTTCCTTCCAGCTCCTCGGCAAGGTCCAGGGTGAACATCACCTGGGCCAGCTTGCTCTGGGCGTAGGCGCGGCCCCCCGAATAGTCCTGCTCGAGCATGACGTCATCGAAGTCGATGGCCCGCTGCGCGAGGGACGAGACGTTCACGATCCGCGACGGCGCGGTGGTGCGCAGGAGTGGCAAAAGCATCCTGGTGAGCAAGAAGCCCGAGAGGTAGTTCACCTGGAAGCGCAGCTCGTGGCCGTCTTCGCTGAGGGTCCGCTCGGGCGGAACGCTGGACCCGATTCCCGCGTTGTTGATGAGGACGTCGAGGCGGTCGTAGTCCCTCAGGATCGCCTCGGCCAGGCTTCGCACCTCCTGGAAGGAAGCCAGGTCCGCCCGGTAGAAGCGCGCCGTGCCCACCCCGTCCCGACGGATCTCCTCCACCAGCTCGGTGCCCCGCGACTCGTTGCGGCCGTGGACGATGACGTGCCAGCCCGCGTATCCCAGGCGCCTCGCGACCTCGCGGCCGAGACCGCCGGTGGAGCCGGTGACCAGGACGACCCGCTGACCTGGGCGGGGCGCCTGGGCTTCTGCCGGGGGGACCGCAACCGCCGAGGAGCCGAGGAGGGTCAGGAGTGCGAGGGGGGTGCGGATGGATGTCGGGATGGGCATGGCTCTCCTCTCGTCAGCGGGTCCCTGCCGTGAGCTCACGCAGCTCCTCGAACCAGTTGAGCGTCACCACCATCTCGGCGGCCTGCTCCAGGGTCTCCACCATGAGGAGCTGCTGACCGTCCGGCGTCACGTCGAAGGTGGCTCCGACGCCCCGAAAGCGGGTGTCGTCGAACAACCTTCGTCGTTGCTGGACCGGTGGACGTTCCCCGGGCGCGACCGTGGCGACGTAGAGGCCATCGAACCTCCGATAGAAGATCTCGTCCCCGCGCCACACCGGCGCGTAGCCGCCTTCGGACGAGACCGCCCAGCGCCCGCCGGGATCGGGAAAGGCCGTCACGTAGACCTCGGTCGTGCCCGATTCATCGGACTGATAGACGAGCCATTCCCCGTTCGGCGAGAGTTGGCCGTTGGACTCTTCCGCAGGCGTGGCGAGGAGGGGGTATGCGTCCTCTGTGCCGTCTGCCGCGATCACGAAGATCCCCTGGCTATCGTGTGCGTCGACCTGGGTGAAGAGAATCCACCGACCGTCCGGTGACCACGCCGTGACTCCAACCTCCGAGCCGACCACGTCGACGGGGTGGATCCGACGCTCCGCGGCCTCCCGATCCACGGACGCGACAAAGAGGCCCGCCCCCCCTTCGCGAAGGGAGACGTACGCCACACGGGTACCATCCGGAGACCACACGGCGCCGGGCTCGTGACCCCCGGCGGTGATGGGCGACAGCGTGTTCGACGTCAGGTCGTCCAGCCAGACATGTCCACCGGTCTCGTCGTGTATCTCGGTGACGAGCCTCCGGGCCTCGGGGTCGAACCTCGGAAAGCCATACACCCGGGCAGGCCCGGGAAGAGGTGTCGGGGATCCGTCGCGATCGACCAGGACGAGCCGGCGGCTTCCGCCCACGCTTCCGGCGAGATAGACGAGGGTGCCGTTATCGGACAACGCCACCATGCCAGGGTCGAGCATGCCCTCCAGCACGGGAACCGGGGTCGCCTCCACCGACAGGGATTCCAGATCCAGGGGCGCGGCCATCAGCGTGCCGTCCGTCCGGCCGTACAGCAGGTGCCCCGAGGTGGCGTACATGGGCTTGGCGGGGGCGAGGGGGTCGAAGGGCATTCCGCTCTCCACCAACGTCGTGCGGCCGCCTCCGGGCAGCTCCAGACCCACCAGATCCGCATTGATGGGGCAAGCCAGTACCGGACACTGGAAGAACATCACACCCCGCGCCTCGGGCAGAGCGCCAAGGCCGAGCACCGCGACGGTGGAATCGTCGAGAACGGTTCTCGGGCGTCCGCCGGCCTCGCTCACCTGGTCCAGGCGCCCGAGGGTCACCGGATAGATGATGGTGCCGTCGTCGAGCCACACCGCTCGACCGGCGAAGGTCCGGACCGCGCCGGCGAGGGTGATCGGGTTCCCTCCGGACAGCGAGACCTTCTTGAGCGCCGTGCCGACGAAGAATCCCACCCACGCTCCGTCCGGGGAAAGGAAGGGACGGCTGGCTCCCTCCGTTCCGGCAAGGGGCTCGGGCTCGAGGCGATCGATCCGACGCACGTACAGGCGCTGTCGCGCGTCGTTGGAATCGCCGTCGGCCCCCACGTACACCAGCAGCGAGCCGTCGCGTGACAGCGCGAGCGACAAGGGCTGGGTCGTAAGGACCCGGCGGTCGTCCGGAAGCGAGACGGTGAACCTCACCACCCCCGATGTGCTGGCCGAAGGGGCGTGGGTTCCCATGATCCCGACGGCTCCGACCGCGACGGCCAGGGCGCCCAGCGTCACGAGGGTACGCCAATCCGTGAGCCACGCAGGGGGCTCGCCGGCCCAGCCTTCCGCTTCCCCGACTCCGGGGGCGAGGGCGGCGGCGAAGTCACCTGCGGTGGAGAAGCGGTCCGCCGGCAGTGGTTGGAGCGCCCTGGACACCGCCCGCGACACGTGGCGGGGCACCGTCGTTCTATCCTCCTCCACGGGAGCCGGCGGCTGCGTCAGGACCTTGGCCATGATGGCCTGGGAGCTGGCTCCCGTGTGCGGCGGGCGGCCGGTCAGGAGCTCGTACAGCACGCACCCCAGGGCATAGATGTCTGCTCGCGGCCCGATCTCGCGCTCGCCGCTGCCCTGCTCCGGGCTCATGTACTCGGGCGTCCCCAGGGATAGCCCCGTCTCCGTCAGGCGTCCCCCCTCGCGGGTCAGTGCCAGCGCGATGCCGAAGTCGGCGACGACGGGCTCTCCGTCGTGGAGGAGGACGTTGGCCGGTTTGATGTCCCGATGGACGACTCCGTGGCGGTGGGCATAGTCCAGCGCATGTGCCACCTTCGAGGCGATGTCGACGGCCTCGCTCACCGGAAGCTGCTTTTCCCGATCCAGGCGAGTCCGCAGGCTGTCACCCTCGACGTGCGGCATCACGTAGAAGAGGAAGCCGTCGGCTTCGCCCGAGTCGAAGAGCGGCAGGATATGCGGATGCTGCAGGTTCGCCGTCGTCTTGATCTCCGCCAGGAACCGCTCCGCCCCGACCACGGCCGCCAACTCGGGCTTCAAGACCTTGAGCGCCACCTTCCGTTCGTGGCGAAGATCGTTGGCCAGGTAGACCATGGCCATCCCGCCCTCACCGAGCTTGTTCTCGATGCGGTAACGACCCTCCAGAGCCGCGTTGAGACGGATGATCGATTCGCCCTCACCCATGCGGACAAAGTGCGACGCGCGTCTGTGATTCGCGAGTCGGTGGGGGTGCGGGGCCGGGCGCCGCGGCCCAGGACGTCATCGGGCACTGAACGAGAGATCAGGCAGCGCTCACGGAAAATCCACGGAGTACATGGAGGCGAGGAGCTCCGCGCGCACGCGCGTGTCCGGTGTTTCGATGCGGACGAGGAGATGCTCGTCCTGTCCGTGAGCGGTGTCGACCTGGCGCCACCACGCGCGCACCACCTGGATCGCACCGTACCGGAACGCCACGAGCTCGGCCGTCTTGCCGCCGATCTGGACATACTGGCGAACGACGTCCCGGATCGGGGTGCCGTTGATGGGTCCGTCATGGGACCAGGGGCCGGTGTAGAACCCGTAGTCGTGATGCAGGGAGGACTCGCCCAGAGCGTAGGTCGCGGCGTCCGAGTCGATGGGCTGAAGCGGGAGCTTCTCGAAGCCGGGAGGAAGTACGAAGGAGAAGCCCGGACGCTGGACGAGGACCCAGTCCGCTGCCGGCGTCACGTCGGTTCGCAGGCGCGGGTCCGCCTCCTCGGGGCCGACCACGTCGCCCCCGCATCCGGAGACGACGAGAAGCCAAGCCGGCATCAGGCGAATGAGGCTCAGGGATGCCTTCATGGGAATGCTCCGCCCGGAGGGAGCTGGCACGGTCAGGGAAAGAACGAACCGGATACCCGTGGTGTGACGGGACGAGGCGGGGCTCCACCGCCCGGAGAGTGTGCGCTCCAGGCGTCTTCGGGCGTGACGAGCCGCACGGTCAGTCCTTCAGCACATCTCGCAGATGGTGCGCCACGTCGGCCACAAACCGGTGGACGGAGGCCTCGGCGATGCGGTGACCCACCGCCGCATCGACGGCGCTTCCGACCGGGCCCAGCGGCGGCTGGTAGCTTCCGGAAAAATCGAGCTGGGTCTCGGTGCCGGTGAGGGGATATACGGACAGCTCGGCCCGCATGAGGGGGAAAAGCCCCGGTCGCTTCACCGCTTCCCACTCGACGGGGATACGCAGCGACGGGGAGCGGCCCGTCACGCGCGGCGACTCCTCGATCTCACCGACCGAGATGTCGATCTCCGTGCTCACGTCGATGCCGGCGATATTGACCCGGAGCGCCGAGGCTACCGACCGGGCCCGGTCCGCGGCCGCATGCGTGGCGGACCGGAACGTCTCTGCGGCGTCGGAGAGCAGCGTATCCCGCACCCGCTCGTACGGCTGATTGACGTACTCGAAGCTCCGGACCTGTCGGGGCTTGCTCATGGCTGGGGCGTCCCCCCGCCCTCCTCCGTCACCGGTGTGGGCGCCGGCGGCGGCACCTCCAGATCGTCGTAGTTCATCAGCGCATTGAAGAGCATGTTGAACTCCCCGTGGTTCTGCCAGCGGTACACCGGGTTGGTCGAGTAGAGGACGAGGCGCCCGCGCCCCACCGGCACGTCCACGATCGCCGGCCGGTCCTCGATCTGGCTCGCGCCGCGCATCAGGCCGCTGAGCACGGCATCGTCCCCGCCCACGAACTTCATCAGCACCTGGTCGTCACGATCCTCCTCCGGGACCTGGAGAAGGGGTCCGTTCGTGTATTTGATGGGCACGGTCGTCTCGGTGTAGCCGTAGAAGATCGGACTCTCCGGCCTCAGGATCTCCGCTTCCACGATGGGACGAGGCGCGTAGAAGTTGCCCGAGGTGCGCGAGGAGCCGATGTCGCGGACGAGCCCGAACTCCGGTGGCACGAAGGTGGCATTGCCCAGCGTCATGAGAACGCCGCCCTGCTCGAGGAATCTCTGGAGCTCGAGGACACCCTCGAGTCCCATGCCGCCGGTGACGTCTTCGGACGAGCCGTACATCCCCAGGTTCCGATACTCGTCGGTGCGGGTGTAGGCGATGGGCTCGTCCTGGGGTTCCAGGCCCAGGACGATGCTCCTGCCGCTGCGTCCCTGGCTCGGCATGACGATGACGTCGTAGTCGTCGCGCAGCTCTCCCTTCCGCACCCGCTCCTTGTAGATCAGGTCGTAGGGGATCTCGAACTGGTCGAAGGCGTGGCGCACCCAGCCCACCTCCTGGGTGCTGCCCCACGTGCTGAACATGGCGATGCGCGGCAGGTCCAGCTCGTGCATGGGCACGTCGGGCTCCTGCGCGATCCCGACGGCGGTCAGCCCGAGCTCCTGCACGGCGGCGGCGATCCGATCTCCGTCGCGTCCAGCCGGAATGACGAAGGAACCGGCGGGCATCTCGATCCCTCCCGCTTCGAACCCTCGCTCGGCGGCGCTCACCGCCAGATTCCCCAGGCGGTAGCGCAGGGTGATCATGTTGGTGGATCCGTGGTGGGCCACTGCGTAGACGTCGGGCGCCGCCTCGCCCGATACCGAGCCGGCCAGGACCGCCGTGTCCACCGGGGCGACGGCGACGTCCAGGATCCCCTTGTCTTCCACCGGCACGACATCGGAGTGCAGCATGAGGCCCATGGTCCAGCCACTGTCGTCGTACGTGCGCAGGCTCTGGTCCGGGTAGTTGTCCTGTCGCTCGAGGAGAATCTTGGCCAGACGACCGTACGGCTGGTCCAGCTTGATGACGAACGAGCCGGCGGGATACGTGTCGTCACCCACCTCGACACTCCGGGTGACCTGGCCCACCTCGATGCCCTGGGTGCGCAACAGATTGACCATGAGCGCCACACGGGTCATGTCCCGCTGATCCGCCGGGAGCACGTACCCGTGGAGCGGGCCCTCTCTGCCCTTCTCGACGGCGTGTTGGCTCTTCTTGTAGAAGTTCTCGAGGACCAGCTCGGGGAACTGTGACGTGAGCTGCAGGCCCAGCAGGACCCCGGTCTGCGCGTAGTTTGTGTTGTTGCGCATGGACCAGAGCACGCTGTCGTACGGCGGCAGCGGCCGGTACCACTCCCTCGACGTCTGTCCACCGCCCCCGCCGCCGCCGGTCAGGTCACGCTGCATGGTTGTGGCCCCCCCATTCCCGAAGACCTCGTACATCCGCATCATGCCATTGTGCGTGTACGCCATGGCCCCCAGGTAGCCCGGCGACCACGCGTCCATGAAGGCGTGGGTCCACACGCCCGGCATCCCGTACTTGATCATCTGGGCCATCTCGAAATTCGCGAACCACGGCAGCTCCCCGAACAGGATGGGATCCAGGTCCGGATTCTGGGGCGCCTGCCCACTGTAGTTGTACAGGAAGGGGATGGACTCGTGGAGCTCGTGCATGATGGGCGGGTGCCAGTCGAGGTACCAGTCGAGCAGCGTCCGCATGGTCACCTGGGAGTAGTTGATGTCGCGGTTGTTGTCGTGCAGGACATACTTGCCCCAGTACGGCGGCCCGAACATCCGATCGTCCTCGTCGGCGATGTCCACCAGGTACCGGTAGTACCAATCCACGTAGCGGTCGCGGCCATCAGGCTCGGCCACCGGGGTGATGGACACGATGACGTTCTCGCGGATCCCTTGGATGAGGGGCGACTCCTCCACCGCCAGGCGGTAGGCAAGCTCCATCTCCATCTCGGGAGGTCCCGTCTCGCCGCTGTGGAGCCCGGCCATGACATGATAGAGCGGCTTGGCGTCAGCGATGACCCGCCTGGCCTCCTCTTCATCGAGGCCTCTGGGGTCGGCCAGCCTCGCCAGGTCCTGGCGGTGCGCTTCCAGGTCGGCGATGGACCGCTCCGAGCTCACGAACACCACCACGGTCTCCCGTCCCTCGTCGGTTATTCCTGTGGAGAGCACCTCGACCCGGGGTGACGCTTCGGCCAGGGCCCGGTAATACCGTAGGATATCAGCGTAGTACGTGAGCTTCTTCGGGGCCCCGATGTGGTACCCGAGGACGTCCTTGGGCGAGGGCACGCCCTCGGCCGTCGGCAGATGGTCGACCAGGGGGCTCAGGAACTCGGGACGCGTGGTCCACTCCGCCACCGCCCGTGCGAAGTCCTCGTCCTGCGGTTGGGTCGGGTTCCGGGTCTCCAGCACCGACTCCTGTGCCGACAGCGGGGACGCGAGCAGCGCGCAGGACGCCGCGAGATACACTGTCCGCCGAAGCGGAAGCGGGGGGAGACGAGAGCCGGACATTCCCGTCACTCCTTGTGTTCAGGGTGGACAGGCAACGGGAAGCACGGTAGGCGAGGCCCCTTCCCCGGGCAAGACGATACGGTCCGTACCATTCGGCTCCACGCCTTGCATGATCGCGCCCCCCGGGAGCATGCTGGCCCCATGCTGGAGATCCTCGGAATCGCCGTGCTGGCCTGGATCGCGTTCTACTACGTGGTGTTTCGCCCCCCGCGGATGCGGAAGGAGCGCGTAGGAGGGATCGATCCCGTGCAGGCCGCCACCCGCATGAAGGACCACTTCGACGAGACGGCCCATCCCCAGGACCTGCTGGAGTATCGGCCCTTCGTGGACGCCGCAGCGGACCTGAGCCGGAGCGAGCGTACCGACGCGGAGCTGCTGACCTACGCCAACGGCGCCAACCCCATCGTGGCGTGCATGGCGCTCGAGGCGCTGGCCGGTCGCGAGGAGGACGAGGCGCCTACCGAGGAGCTGCTGGGATGCCTCAACCTTCCCAGCTGGTGGGCACGGTTCTTCGCCTTGCGCGCTCTGGACGCCCGCCACGACGAGCCCATCGCGCCTCGGGTGCTGACGCAGGTGGACGACACCTGGTCCCAGCCTCTTCTGGCTGGCGTCATGGCCGAGTTCCTCGAGCGGCGGAACGGGAAGGGGGACACTCCCTCCGTCCAGCCCCTTCTGGGCTCCATCTCGTCCACCCGCTTCAACGCCCTCGACCGGCTGGTGAAAGCCAGCCGTAGCCCGTTGCTCGACCAGGTGAGGGCGGAGTTGCGCGACGCCGCACGGGAGCGGGTTGATGTGGATCTCCTGGCGGGAATCGGCCTGCTCCGTGGCCCCGAGGACGGGCCGGAGGATTCCCGACCC
>JARRLD010000092.1:6834-22186 GCA_037387345.1 Gemmatimonadota bacterium | reverse complement strand
ACTGGAGCGGCGTTCCGTACCACAGATCGCCCCAGCCACGGGAGTCGAAGTACCAGGGAGCGCCGAAGAGGCCCTGCCTGTTCACCTCCATCCGCTTCTCCCACTTCAGCATCTCGAGGAGATCCCCGCACTGCCCGTTGGGAAGCTTGGGCACGCAGTCGGCGTTCGTGCCGCTGGCGTCCGTCGCCGTCAGACCCGCTGCCGTGCGCGTCTCGTTCACGATGGCTGCGGCGCCGGCCATGTTCCCGTTCCGGTACATGGCCTCGGCCTTCAGCAGCATCATCTCCGCATAGTTGATCTCCGCGTACGTGAAGTCGCTCCACGTGTAGTACTGGGAGAACCGATCGTTGTGGTAGTACGACCATCGCCAGACACCCCGGTCGGGACGCGCCCACACGTTGGCGATATTGGAGGGCGCTTCGAAGTACGTGCCGGGAGCGGCGCGCTGCTCAGCCACCGTGCTCCCCTGCGGGAACCGCAGGTCCGGCGTGACGATGAGGATGTCCGTGCCGTCAGGATGGATCGGGTTCTTCTCACCGATGCCCAGGTCGAGCCACTTCTGGAAGTTGCCCGATTGATCGGCCATCCCGTACACCCAGTACGACATCTCGGACCAGCCCGGATACGTGCCGTAGTCCACCACGGCCATATACCAGCCGTTGTTGGCGTCCATGTTCTGGTAGAAGGTCTCCTGAACGCCTGCATCGACGTCCGCCATGACCGCGCCCCAGTCCACGGCGTCCCGCTCCGCGGGCGTCCTTGCGACGGCCGCACGGAAGCGCGCCTTCTGCGAATGGGCAAAGCGCGCCATGTCGGCCGCGCTCATGTCCGCCTGCATCCAGCCTGACGGCAGCGTGAAGTTCGCCGAGCCAGCCAGGCTGATGGCTTCGTCGAGATACCCCAGGGCTGCCGCCATCACCTCTTCGTGCGTCACCGTCTCCTGGGCCTCGTTGAGATCGGTGGTCTCGTCCACGACGAAGCCCTTGTCGTACAGCAGCGCGATGGTCCCGTGCGCCATGCCCAGGATCAGGCGTCCGAAGGCCGTGGCGCGCGTCACGTTCTCGCTGCCCAGCTCGTCGGCGATGTCCGGGTCTTCCAGCGCCCGGAGTCCGTCGGAAACCGCGGCGATGGCCCGGTACGAGTAGAACCAGGGCCGGCTGAAGTTGCCGTAGTACGGGTTCGCGGCGTCGTTGACGATCGCCTCCCGGGGAATCCGGCCGTAGAGCTCCATGCCGGCGTTCGCCCAGGGAGCGTTGTGCTGGAAGGACGCGTTGCTCAGGAAGAGCCCCGGTCCACTATAGGAGTAGACACCGTTGAACCAGGTGTTGTAGGCCCCCACGATCAGCGACTCGACGTCGCCGGCCGTCGACAGGGCGCGAGCCGCGTCCGCGTCATTGGGGTTCACCACGTCAAGGTCGGCGCAAGCAGCCGCTCCGAGAAGCAGCATCGAGCCGACCACGAGATGCTTGATTGCGTTTCTCATCGATCGGTCTCCTCAGAAGATGAACTCGAGAGCGGCCGTCCACGTACGGAAATTCGGGTACTGGTACCCTTCCACGCGTGCGAGGGCGGACGAGCCGGTATCACCCCCGGTCTTCCCGACCTCCGGGTCGAACCCGCGGTAGTCGGTGATCGTGAACAGGTTCCTGCCCGTTACGCTGAGGCCCACCCCGCTGAAGCGGTCGAGCCCCGGAACGGCGGCGAGCTGATCGGCGTTGAACCGGTAGCTCAACGAAACCTCCCGCAGCTTCGTGAACGTTCCGTCTTCGACGAAGACGTTGCTGGGCTGCAACCCGCTGACGCCATAGAGCGCGTCGAAGTAGCCCACGGGCTTCTGCTCAGCCTGCGGAATGCCCCGCTGGTCCATGATGCCCGAGAACCGCTTGAAGGTCCCCCATTGCAGGGGCTGGTTGTACACGTCGAAGCCGGAGCTGTGGCTCAGCAGCGCGTACAGGTTCAGGCCTCTGTAGCTGAAGGACTGGGCCAGGTTGAGGTTGAAGTCGGGGATGCTGTTCCCCACCGGGCAGAACAGCGTCCGTTCGCCGGTGGAGGGATCCGTGCACTCGCCGGCGAAGGGGGTCCCCCACATCACCGAGCTTCCCCGCACGTCCACGTCGGAGCCGGTGCCCCACTGGGGGGTTCCGAATCCGCCCGGGCCGACCCAGACCAGCCAACCTTCGTCGTTGACGGCGAAGCCGTCGCAGGGCGTGCCCACAGGCAGGTCGGCACAGCTCGTTGCGTAGTGGACGCCGTAGAACGTGCCGACCTCCTCACCCGCGCGGGCGTAGAAGACGCTGCCCAGGCCCTGACCTCCCACTCCGTAGTTGAACGGCGGGACGTAGAGCTCGGTGATCTCCGACCGTGTGCGGTCGAACAGCACCTTGGCCGACCACGAGAAGTCGTCGGTGTCGACGAGGCGCACGTCGAGGGTCGCTTCGAAGGACTTGCTCTGGATATTGCCGGCGTTCCGCCACTGGGTCTGGTATCCGGTGTAGGCGGCCTGCGGCACGGGGAGGATCTGGTCTTTCGTGTTCGACAACGCGTAGGTCAGCGCAAGCGAGACCCGGTTGTTGAGCATGGCCGCGTCGAGACCGACCTCGTGCTCCCTGGAGAACTCGGGCTTGAGATTGTTGTTCCCGAGGTTCACCGGCGATACGCGCCCCCCGCTCACGCTGTATGTCTCGTACTGCGCCTCAAAATTGGGGCGCCCGCCGGCGGTGCCCAGGGAGTAGCGAAGCTTGAGCTCGTCGACCCCCGGCAGGCTGAAGAACGGCTCCTCGGTCAGTCGCCACGCACCGGCGATCCGGTAGTACCACTGTCGACGCGCGTCCTCTCCGAAGAGGGAGCTGCCATCGTTCCGGACCAGGGCGTCGACCACGTACTTGTCGTAGATGTCGAAGTTCGTGATGGCGAAGTACCCATCCGCACGGATGGTGCGGTCGTACGAGCCGGACGACAGGGTCTCCTGGTCGATGTTGTCCAGGGTGGGGACGTCACCCACGGCGAAGCGATAGCCGTCGGCGTCCACCCTCTGGTAGTCCTGGTCCTCGTAGAGGTACCGGACCTGGGTGCGGTTCCGGATCCGCTCGCCGAAGTCGTGGCGGAGGGTCGCCGTCACGCTGGCGTTCAGCGCTTCACGCCGGGACCGGAACTTGTAGAGCTGACCGTCGTTGAGGCTGGAGCTGGGCGTGATGGTCCGGTAGCCCTTCGGGTAGAAGTCCGACACGTCCGTGTCGAGACGGTCGTAGCTGCCGTTCAGGTCGATGTCGACCCAGTTGCGCGGCGTGTACCGGAGGTTGGTGCTTCCGAGGAAGCGCCCGTGGTCCTCCGTATACTTGCGGTTAAACATCTCGTACAGCGGGTTCGGGCTCTCGTTGTTCGTGGGATCCACGTTCAACACGAGCTCACCGGATCCGTCGGAATCCAGGGACAGGAGGTCCACGCCGGCAGGCATCCGGGTGAGGTCGAACAGCGGGTTACCCTGGGTCGCCCCCGAGCGTCCCTCGGCGGACACGTAGTTCTGCATGAACTGGCCGGTCTCGAAGAACCGCTCGACCTGGTTGTAGGTCTGCCCCGGCCACGCCACGTCCTGCACCGTGTTCCACGCCGTCTTGACGTCGCCCGGCGCGGCCCACTGTCCGGCGAGGGCTGGCGAGTTGCATTGCAGCCACGCGCAGGTCGTCCCGTCCTCCTGGATGAAGAGTCCGTCGGCGCCCACGGCGTAGTTGTGCACCTCGGTGAGCAGGTCCTCGGGAGTGGAGGCCAGCTCGCTCTGGCCGTACTCGCTACGGACCGTGTAGCGGACCTGGTCGTCGGCCATGGCCCTGCCGCGCTTGGTGCGGATCTGAATCACGCCGTTGGCAGCACGCGACCCATAGAGCGACGCGGCTGCCGCGCCCTTCACGACCTCCACGCTCTGGATGTCCAGGGCGTCCAGGTCCACCAGGCTGGCCCCGAGGATGACGCCGTCAACGATGTAGAGCGGATCCTGGTCGCGACCGGACGCGTCGAGCATCGTAGGTCCGCGAAGCAGGATGGACGGCGCTGCCCCCGGGCGACCGCTCCCCTGCACGACGGTCACGCCGGCGACCTTGCCTGACAGCGAGTTCCCCACGTTGACGTTGGGGACCTGAATGTCGGAGGCCCGGACCTGGGCCACGTCGAAGGCGAGCTTGGTACGCTGGGTGGCGCCGGCCGTTCCCGTGACGACGATCTCGCTCAAGGAGATGGCCTGGGGCGCCATGCGCAGCTCGATCACCGCGGACTCCCCTTCCGTGACCGTGACTCCTTGCCGCGCGCTGGCGAACCCGATGAGGATCGCCTCGACCGTATATGTCCCGGTGGGGACGCGAAGGATGAGGAACCGCCCGTTGGCCTGGGTCAGGGCGCCGAGGCCTGTGCCTTCGACGCTGACCTGGGCCGCGGAGAGCGGCTCGCCGGTCTCGGCACTGACGATCGTGCCTGTGATCGCTCCCGTCTGGGCCGAGGCGGGGGCCGCCAAGGCCAGGCTCATCGCGAGAAGACCCGCGGTGAGCGAAGGGAGGAAGCGACCACGGTTCTTGCGAACCAGTTCTGTGGTCATCGGAACCTCCGGTGGAGTGGTTTGATAACGAGGTGCACCGACTGCCTCCCCTCGCAACCACCCCACCCGCTCGTCGGGCGCGACCTCCCCTTGTGACTCAAGGCACATGCAACATTGATGACACTCCGCGGGCGCGCAAGCGGCACGGTCTTGAAACGATCGTGTCAGGAATGTCCGACGACAGGGAGGGCCGGAAGAATCGTTTGCCTGCATCATGTTTTCGTAGGGCCGAGCCTGCACCCGTTGCTCCGGGGGTATCCCTCCAGAGGCCGCTCAACGGCAGCGGCTGGTGAGAAGCGAAGCAGCGCGCACGCCTCTGGTCGTAGGCCTACCGGAGAAGGCGCTCGAGGAAGACGAGAACGGTGGGCGAGCGAACCCGGCACTTCCCTCCCAACGGCACCAGGACTGGGACCCCGGGTTCAGTTGTCGGGGGGTGGCGATCGTGTGCTCCCCCGAGCGGGATGAGGAGCCGGGGGTGTCCAACAACGTGGCGGGGCGGAACGACCGGTCGGTTGAGCGCCGGGTGGCGGAGTCCCTCCTCCCGAGGCGACATTCTCGGGTCGTCGTTCGTCCAGCCCCCACCGCGCAGAGATCCCGGGAGTCATCAATGAGCACCCCCCGACCCACGGTCTACGGCGTCCTTGCCATCGTCCTCGCCCTCGTGCTGTCGCCGGCGCCGTCGGGAGCACAGGATGTGGAGGGTATGCCCTCCTTCCACGACGTGCTCTCCCTCCAATCCGTCGGAGGAGTGGCCATATCGCCTGACGGATCCACCGTGGCGTATCCGGTGCGGTCGACGGAATGGGACCACAACCGTTTCGATACCGAGATCTGGTTGGCTCCCGCCGGAGGAGAGCCATACCAGCTGACGCGCACACCTGACGGCGGCTCCGGCTCTCCCCAGTGGTCGCCGGACGGCCGGTGGCTGGCCTTCACGGCAACCCGCGGCGATCACGGTCAGGTCCACCTGATCTCGCCCCGTGGCGGGGAGGCCTTCGCCGTCACCGACGTCGACGAGGGCGTGAGCTCCTTCCGGTGGTCCCCGGATGGCGGACAGCTGATGCTTCTGGTCCGCGAGCCCGAGAGCGAAGAGGACACGGCGCGGAAGGAGCGGTATGGGGACTTCTCCTTCGATGACGAGACGGGACCGAACGCCCACCTCTGGGTCATCGACATCGATGAGCGGGGAGAGACGTCTGAGCCGAGGCGACTCACGGACGGCGATTTCCACGTGGCGGGGTTCGAATGGTCACCGGACGGGACGAGGCTGGCCTTCGTCGTCCAGCCCGACGCCAGCCTCCTGTCGTTCCAGCGTACCGACATCCACGTCCTGGATGTGGCCACCGGCGAAGAGCGGGGGCTCGTCACCGGCCCCGGGCCGGACGGGAGTCCCGTGTGGTCACCGGACGGGCGCTGGATCCTCTTCTCCGAGTTCGACCGGGATCTGGATGGCCTCTTCTACCTCAACGGGGAGCTGGCGCGGATCCCGTCGGGCGGGGGATCGATCGAGGTGCTGACCCGCGGCTTCGACGAGGACCCGGGTGGAGCCACGTGGACCGAGGCGGGGATCCGGTTCGTGGCCAGCGACCGGACCGAGCGGAAGCTGTACGCGCTGGATCCGGAGTCGGGCATGACCCGGGAGATGCCGCTGCCCACTCCCGTCGTGGGCTCGGTGAGCTTCACGCCCGACGGCACGGCGATGGCCTTCACGGGCCAGAGCGGCGAGAGCCTCGCCGAGGTCTATCGGGCCTGGGGCGCCGTGGCTGTCGGCCGGGGTGCGTCCGGAGGTGGTGCAGAGTACGAGAAGCTCACGGACATGACCGCCCAGACCGCCGAGTGGGACGTCGGGACCCGCGAAGTCGTCACGTGGGCAAGCGAAGACGGGGCCGAGATCGAGGGAGTCCTGTACAAGCCCGAAGGGTATGACCCGGCACGCCGTTATCCGCTCCTGGTCGTCATCCACGGCGGGCCCACGGGGACCTCACGGCCCACGATGGTGCCCTCCTACGTCTACCCCGTCATCCACTGGCTCGCCAAGGGCGCTGTCGTCCTGGAGCCCAACTACCGCGGATCGGCAGGGTACGGCGAGGCCTTCCGAAGCCTCAACGTGCGCAACCTGGGGGTGGGGGACATGTGGGACGTCATGTCCGGCGTGGAGCATCTGGTGGATCAGGGTGTGGCCGATCCGGACCGCATGGCGGCCATGGGATGGAGCCAGGGCGGCTACATCTCGGCGTTCCTCACCACCAACACCGACGCCTTCCAGGCCATCTCGGTGGGGGCGGGCATCTCCAACTGGATGACGTACTACGTCAATACCGACATCCACCCCTTTACACGCCAGTACCTGAAGGCCACGCCGTGGTCCGATCCGGAGATCTACGCGAAAACCTCACCCATGACGAATATCCTCCACGCGTCCACACCCACGCTGATTCAGCACGGCGAGTTCGACCAGCGCGTGCCCATCCCCAATGCCTATGAGCTCTACCAGGGTCTGCAGGACGTGGGTGTGGAGGCGGAGCTGGTGGTCTACAAGGGCTTCGGGCACGGGATCAGCAAGCCCAAGGAGCTGCTCGCCGCCGTGTGGCACAACTGGCAGTGGTTCGGCAAGCACGTCTGGGGTGAGGACATCCAGCTTCCGCTGGACGGCGAGAGCCAGGACGCACCAACCGAGCCCGTCGGTGGCCCGGGAGGCCTCATGGAGCCGTAGGTCCTGCGTGTTCCAATCCCCTCAGGCCATCAACCAGTCCAGGGCCGCTGCGCCGACCTCGGCGGGCACCTCGTGCCCTCCCTCGAACTCCTCGTAGCGCAGGTCGTAGCCCTCCCGCCGGAGCAACGGAACGACGCCGTCCCGACTGAGCCTCACCGGCAGCACGCTGTCGGAGACCCCGTGGGAGATGAACACCCGGGGCTTTCCGGCTGCAGCCGACCCCACGTCCGCGAAGCCCGGCGAGAAGGCGATCACGTGGGAGAAGAGGTCACCGTTGGCGAGGCCCAGGCTGAGGGCGTAGGAGGCCCCGTCCGAGAAGCCACCCAGGGCGAGCCGCGAAGGGTCCACGCGACATCGCTCGAAGACGTGAGCGAGGGCACGATCGATGAACGCCACGTCCGGGCCGTAGGGCCCGTTCACCCGGTCCCAGGTGCGACCGCGGGATTCGGGGACCGCCAGGATGAGGCCTCGATCCTCTGCGGCGGTGGTGAAGCTCCGCCAATTGTCGGCCCTTCCCCCGGCGCCGTGCAGGGCCACCAGGAGGGGGAGGGGGGCGTCGGGTCGGTAGGTTGCCGGGACGTACAGGAGCCCGTCTCGCGAGGAGGACGAAACCCCCATGGGAGCCTCGCCGAGGCTCACGTCGACCCGGGGAAGGGCCGGCCGGGCCTGGAGCTGCGGACTCCCGGGCGCGGCACCCGGTCGCCCCCTGCGGGGCGTGCACGCAGCAAGGGTCGACACCGCGAGGGCGGCACAGCCCCCGGCCAGGAATTCCCTTCGAGTGGTCACGTCGGAGACCCGGAGGCCCCGGCTCGGCGCACCCTCCCGGCGGAGGCTGTCAGCGGCCGTCGGGGGACGGCCGAGTCAGGCGACGAGACCCGCCGTGGCCAGAAGCAGGACCACCGTCGCAAGCCAGAGAGCCGGACGTTGCCACACCGGGCGTATCGCCCGCTGTACCTCCGTGATCCGGTGCTCGTTGACGCCGATGGCCATGCGGCCGTCGTCGTCTTTCTGTCCCTGGATGAGGCGCTCCTGCAGAAGCTTGTTTACCGCCTTCTGATATTCGGCAGGTCGATCCCCGAAGCCGGGGATGGATGCCGGACGCGTGAAGACGGCTGCTCCTCCGTTGGCGTGGATCCGGGCTAGCTCTTTGAGAATCGTCTTTCTCGGCGACATCGTCGTCGGGGTTGAGGTCACGAAGATTCGGCGTCTCGGGTTGCCCTACGAAGCAGAGGCCCGGGAAGTTGCAGCCGGGTGCCTCGCCCTGGCTCCGCGGAGCGCGCTCCCGGCTGGACGGGCCCCCGTCGTCTCGCCATCCTAGGCCGTCCCCAACCGGAGAACGCCTTGACCGACCCCCTCGTCCAGGGTGGAATGCTCTTCCTCGCGGGGCTCGTCGCCGGGACCCTCAACGTCATTGCGGGGGGTGGGTCCATGCTCACGCTACCGGTGATGATCTTCCTGGGTTTGCCACCTGCAGTGGCGAACGGAACGAACCGCGTGGCCATCCTCGTTCAGAACATCGGGGCCACGTCGAGCTTTCGGCGCCGGGGTCTCATCTCGGCTCCCTGGCTCAGGTTGGTCGTTCTTCCGACGCTTCTCGGCGCGATCCTCGGAACCCTGGCGGCGTTGCGTGTCGGCGACGTGGCCTTCCAACGGATCCTGGCGGTCATGCTCGTGGGGTTCACGGCGTGGATGCTCTGGAATCCGCTGGTCCCGTCGCGGGACAACGACGCTCCTCCGCCCCCGAGCAGGCAACGACCCCTCTTCGCCGCCCTCTTCCTCATGGTGGGATTCTACGGAGGGTTCATCCAGGCCGGCGTAGGCTTCATCATCCTGGCGGCCACGTCCCTGGGCGGGCTGAACCTCATCCGCGGCAACGCCGTGAAGGTCGCCCTGGTCCTGGCCTACACGCCGCTCAGCCTCGCCCTGTTCGCCTGGCAGGGCAAGGTGGACTGGGCCATGGGCGCCGCGCTGGCCGCCGGGAACCTGCTCGGCGCCCTGGCAGGCGTACGTCTCCAGGTCCTCAAGGGGCACCGATGGGTTCGGGGCGTGGTGACGATCACGATCCTGGCCTTTGCCGTCCGTCTCCTGATCACCTCCTGAGCCGTAGACGCAAAGAGGGCGGCCCCGCTGGAGCCGCCCCCTGACTACGATCTTCGTCGGGCCGAGGTCCCGACGTGGTCCGGCAGCTAGTAGCGATACGACTCAGGCTTGTACGGTCCTGCCCTGTCGACGCCGATATAGCCTGCCTGTTCGTCGGTGAGCTCCGTCAGCCGAGCGCCGATCTGGTCCAGATGAAGGCGCGCCACCTTCTCGTCCAATTTCTTCGGCAGGACGTGGACCTTGGTCTCGTACGCGTCGGCGTTGGTGGCCAGCTCCACCTGGGCGATGACCTGATTGGTGAAGCTGGCGCTCATCACGAAGCTGGGGTGCCCGGTGGCACACCCCAGGTTCATGAGGCGCCCCTCGGCGAGGACCAGCACGGAGTGACCATCGGGGAAGACGAACTCGTCGTACTGGGGCTTGATGTTCACCCGTCTCACCCCCGGGATCTTCTTGAGCCCGGCCATGTCGATCTCGTTGTCGAAGTGGCCGATGTTTCCGATCACCGCCTTGTCCTTCATGCGGGACATGTGCCCGGCCGTGATGATGTCGCGGTTGCCGGTTGCGGTGATGAAGATGTCCGCCGTCTCCACCACGTCCTCGAGGCGCAGGACCTGATAGCCCTCCATCGATGCCTGGAGCGCACAGATGGGGTCGATCTCGGTGACCACCACCCGCGCCCCCTGGCCTTTGAGGGCCTGGGCGCAGCCCTTGCCCACGTCTCCGTAACCGCACACCACGGCCATCTTGCCGGAGAGCATCACGTCGGTGGCGCGGTTGAGACCGTCAATGACCGAGTGTCGGCACCCATACAGGTTGTCGAACTTGGACTTGGTGACGGAGTCGTTCACGTTGATGGCGGGGAAGAGCAGGGTGCCATCCCGCTCCATCTCGTAGAGCCTCTTCACTCCGGTGGTGGTCTCCTCGGAGACTCCCCGGATGCGGCTGGATAGGCGCTGCCACTTTCCGGGGTCCGCCTCCCGGGTGGTCCGCAGCAGCTCCAAGATCACGCCCCACTCCTCGGGCTCCGAATCGGGATCGAAGTCCGGCACGCGGCCCGCCTTCTCGAACTCGACCCCCTTGTGGAGCAACAGGGTGGCATCTCCCCCGTCGTCCACCAGAAGATCGGGTCCGGAGCCGTCGGGCCAGGTCAACGCCTGATCCGTGCACCACCAGTACTCGCGCAGGGTCTCGCCTTTCCATGCGAAGACCGCGACTCCCCTGGGATCCTCGGGCGTGCCTTCCCGCCCCACGGCCACGGCCGCGGCGGCATGGTCCTGCGTGGAGAAGATGTTGCAGGAGACCCAGCGCACGTCGGCGCCCAGGTCCGTGAGCGTCTCGATGAGCACGGCCGTCTGGACCGTCATGTGCAGAGAACCCATGACCTTGAGCCCACCCAGGGGACGCTGGGGGCCGTACTCTCGTCGGGCCGCCATCAAGCCCGGCATCTCTTGCTCGGCCAACCTGATCTCCTTGCGGCCCCATTCCGCCAGCTGCAGGTCCTTGACCTTGAAGGGGGGTCTCTCCTCACCGACCTCGGGGGCACGGCTCTGGGGAATCACGGCGGCGTCGCTCATCTGATGAACCTCGGTCCTGGTGATCGGTGATCTATCTTGGCGTTCACGAGCGGGGGCGGGTACCCCTGGCAACGAAGAGCAGCGGGCCTCGTGCCTCCGGGTCCGGGGGCAGGGGTGCGGAATGAACGGCGTCAAAGCCCGCGCCCTGCATCCAGGCGCCGAGCTCGGCCTGCTCGAACCCCGGCCACACGTGACCCATGGCCTGCGCATACTCGGGTCCGCGGTCATGAGCTCGAAGCTCGACGACCAACAGCGTGCCGCCGGGCTTCAGCACCCGCCATGCCTCGCCCAGGGCGTCCCTGGGATCGACGGTATAGTGGAGAACGAGGCTCATGACAGCGAGGTCGATCTCCTCGTCGCTCAGGGGGAGGGCCTCGAGCTCGCCGAGGCGCAGCTCGACATTGCCCATTCCTCGCAGGCGACGAGTCGCCTCCTCGAGCATGGCGTTCGAGCGGTCCACGGCGATAACGCCCGAAACGAAGGGAGACAGGACCGCGGCCAGGCCGCCCGTCCCGGTCCCGAGATCTCCCACCGTCCACGCCGGGTCGACCAACCCGAAAAACGGGAGGAGGTCCGCACGGTCCCCGAACAGATCCCGTCGAAGGTAATCCCATCGGTCCGCGGATCCGGCGAAGAACTCCGCGGAACGGCGCCGCCGTTCCAGGAGGACCTGTCGCGCCCTCTCGGCGTCGTCGTCGTAGACCTGTCCGTCCAGTCCCTGCCGGACGATCTGCCACAGCTCCCTCGATGCGGGGTCCAGCGTGGACGACAGACGGTAGTGTCGGTTGCGTCCCTCGGCTCGCGGTACGACCCATCCATCGTCGGCGAGAGTCTTGAGGTGTCGGCTCACCGTGGGCTGCGGCGCCTGCAGGGCGGAGCAGAGCTCGGACACGGTGAACTCCCCGCTCTCCAGAAGCGCGAGAAGCCGCGTGCGCGTCTCGTCCCGGAGGGTGGCCAGGTGATGGAAGATCGGGAGCGGTGTCGTTGTATTCATAAATCCGAATGAAAAGATATGTCTGGGCGTCCTCCGGTCAAGCGGCGGGTGTCCACCGGGGAGCGTCGACGGCCATGAGCTTTGCCAACCCCGGACCTTCGGTTAGCTTGACACATAGTCCGCCCGAGCGCCAAAACAGACGTTTCCGCAGACGGAGGTCTCCAGTCCGTGGCCGAGAACCAGCCTCCCCACGACGATATCGTCTATCCTGCAGCGATCCCCTTCGCGCTCGTTCACCTGGCGGCGTTCGGCGTCCTGTGGACGGGCTTTCCCGCCTATGCGGTCTGGATGGCGGTGGCGCTGTACGTGATCCGGATGTGGGCGGTAACCGCGGGGTACCACCGCTACTTCTCCCATCGCTCCTACAAGACGAGCCGGCTGGGGCAGTTCATCCTCGCCTTCGTCGCCCAGTCGTCGGCCCAGCGGGGCGCCTTGTGGTGGTCGGCGATCCACCGGCACCATCACCTCCACTCGGACACCCCGGAGGACGTCCACTCTCCGCGGCATCACGGGTTCTTCTACTCCCACGTGGGGTGGATCTTCAACCACAACAACTGGCGGCCGGACTACGGGACCATCCGGGACCTGGCCCAGTATCCGGAGCTCCGGTGGCTCGATCGGTTCTATCTGGTTCCGGCGGTGGTTCTGGCCGTAGGGTGCTTCGTCTTCGGAGGCTGGCCCGGACTCTTCGTGGGGTTCTTCCTGAGCACGGTGATCCTGTATCACGGGACCTTCGCGATCAACTCGATGGCCCACGAGGTGGGGAATCAGCGGTATCTGACGGGTGATGATTCGAGGAACAACTGGTTCCTTGCCCTGGTCACCCTGGGTGAGGGATGGCACAACAACCACCACCACTACCAGAGCTCGACCCGCCAGGGCTTCAAGTGGTGGGAGATCGACATCACGTACTACATCCTCAAGGGACTGTCGTGGCTCCGGTTGGTGTGGGATCTCCGCGAGCCCCCCGCCGCCATCGTCCGTGGAGACAGGCCCGTGGGTCGGAAGGTCGTGGAGAAGGTAGCTCGTGACCTGGCTGCCTCCATCCCGGTGGAGGCGATCGTGGCTCGGATCCGTGAGAGCTGGGAGGAGTCGCACCGCCTCGAGGACCTGAGCGCGGTTGCCCGTCGGGCCAGGGACCAGCTGGAAGAGCTGTTGTCCGAGGTTTCCCTGGCACACCTGCCGACAATTCCGGAGCTTCGGGAGCGGGCCGAGGAGATGTTCCAGGAATCCCCATCCCTGGACGAGATCGTAAACCGGGCTCACGAGCTGCTCCAGAAGGCGGTAGAGTCCCGGTTGAGGGATCTGGCGCTGACGGGGGCCTGATCCACCGCCGTTCGGGGGCCCGCCCCCTCACGATCCGCTCCGTCTTGCTTGCCGGCACGGCGCGGGGCATTCTTTGACGCTTCGAGAGAGGGAGCGTCCCGCTTCCGCTCGGCCCCTTCGCAACCCTCACGGACGCACCCATGGATTGGCTCCAGTCGGTGGTCGACTTCTTCAACACCTATGTCGTGGAGTACGGCATCCGCGTGGGGGGCGAAAACGTCCCGTTCATGGTGATCCTCCTCCTCGGCACAGGCTTCTATCTCACGCTGCGCACGGGGTTCGTGCAGCTCCGCAGATTGAGGCACGGTTTTGCCGTGACGTCGGGCAAGTACGACGACCCCAACGAGCCGGGGGACGTGAGCCACTTCCAGGCGCTGACCACGGCCCTGTCCGCTACAGTGGGGATCGGCAACATCGCGGGCGTTGCCATCGCCATCCACTGGGGCGGGCCGGGCGCGCTCTTCTGGATGTGGGTGACGGCGTTTGTGGGCATGGCCACCAAGTACTCCGAGGTGACGCTGGCCCAGCGATACCGTGACGTCGACGAGGTGGGGGGCGCCCACAAATGGGAAGGCGCCGTGTCCGGCGGACCCATGTACTACATCGAGCGGGGGCTCGGACCCGCGTGGAAGCCCATGGCGGTGTTCTTCGCCCTCATGCTCGGCTTCACGGCCTTCCTGACCGGGAACGCCGTGCAGGCCAATACCGTGGCCGACACCATGAACGACACGTTCGGCATCGCGGTGTGGATCACGGGCCTGGTGACGGCCGGGGTCGTGGCCATGGTCATCCTCGGCGGAATCAGCCGCATCGGGAAGGTGACGGCGTTCCTCGCGCCGCTCATGGCCGCCATCTACGTGACGGGCGCCCTGCTGATCATCCTGCTGAACGCCTCCGAGGTGCCGGCGGCTTTCTCGACGATCTTCACCGAGGCGTTCCGTCCCGCGGCAGGGGTGGCCGGTACCGGAGCGGGGATCTTCCTCGTGACCCTCATGTGGGGTGTGCGGAGAGGACTCTTCTCCAACGAGGCGGGTCAGGGCTCGGCGCCGATTGCCCACGCGGCGGCGAAGACCGACGAGCCGGTGTCCGAGGGTGTGGTGGCCCTCCTGGAGCCCTTCATCGACACCATCCTCATCTGCTCCATGACGGGCCTGGTCATCATCATGACCGGAACCTACTCGGAGCGGTTCCAGACCGAGATCACCCTGGGCGGGGGAGACCTCTCCTACACGGTCCTGACCGAGGGAGACCGGTGGGCGAGCGTGGATGCCCCGGGCGAGATCGCCATCGAGGACGGCCGGCATGTGAGCACGGGGGTCGGAGCCCCCATGGTGGCCTGGCACGAGGTGCATGTGGAGGAGCTCTACGTCGATGCCGGGATGACCCAGACCTTCACGGGCACCATCTATCCAGCCCGGGCCGAGGCCGTCGGGGCCGACGGTCGGACCCACGGGTCGCTCTACGCCATGGCCGTCGAGAGCGGTGCGCCCCTGACCATGCAGGCCTTCAGGACGGGGCTCTCCCCCATCGGAGACTGGGGACACTACATCGTGCTTCTGGGCGTGCTCCTCTTCGCGGTCTCCACGGCCATCTCGTGGAGCTACTACGGGGACCGGTGCGCGAACTACCTGTTCGGTCACAGCCTCGTGCTACCCTACAAGTTCGTGTTCGTCCTGATGCACTTCATGGGGGCGGTGGTGCCGCTCGCGGTGGTGTGGGCGATGGGCGACGTCGCCCTGGCCATCGTCATCGTGCCCAACCTCATCGCCCTCATCCTGCTGGCACCACAGGTCGTGGAGATGACGCGCAGCTACTTCGAGAGGAAACCGTGGGTCGAGAACGAGCGCGCGCACCAGGAGTGGAAGCGCTCGCGCGGGAAGGGGTGATCCACGGCGACGGCCCGGGACGGAACGAGGGGCGGCTCCGCAGGGGCCGCCCCTCGTCGCGGGGAGCCGGATGGCGGCCCCTGGACACGGCCCTTGCGGCCTACGTCCAGGGGTCCGGGGACGAGGTCGTGGAGATGCGCACGGATCTCGGGGGCTCGGAGGAGATCCCCGCCG
>JARRLD010000092.1:0-6816 GCA_037387345.1 Gemmatimonadota bacterium | reverse complement strand
CGTTCCACTCCAGCGTAGAGGGCTCGAGGTCACGTCGCTGGAGGTGCTCCCCACGGCGTGCGAGGTGCTGAAGCGTCGGGGTGTGCGGGACGTGCGCCGAGGTGACCTGGAGGCGCTCGACGAAGCCGAGCGGTTCGACACGGTGCTGGCCATGATGAATGGCCTGGGCCTCGCCGGGAGCCTGCTCGGCCTGGAACGCTTCCTGGCCGCGCTGGGCGCACGACTCACCCGGGATGGGCAGATCCTGGCAGACTCCACCGACCCGCACGGCTGGGGGGACTCCGGGGACGGAAGGTACGGGGGAGAGGTTCATATGCAGCTCGTCCATCGGGGGTCTCCTGGCCAGCCCTTCCCCTATCTGTTCGTGGATCCGGAGACCCTGCAGGGAGTGGCCACCAGAGCGGGCCTGACGTGCGAGGTCCTGGTCGCGGAACAGGACGGGCGGTACCTGGCGCGAATCTGCCTTCAGGGCTCCTGAGCCGTCCCGCCGGCCTCCACCAGTCGCCTCACCCGCTCCGGGTCGACACCGCTCCCCGCGCGATCCTCCCGTGTGAGCGCCGTCCCCACGACGGCTCCATCCGCCACGGCCAGCACCTCGCCAACCGCGTCGATCCGCACCCCGCTTCCCACGAGCACGGGTGCCGCCGGGACCGCCTCTCGGACTCGGTGTACGTGCTGCAGTTCGGTGGCCTTGCCTGTTCCGGATCCCGAGACGACGAGGCCGTCGGCAAGGCCTCGGCCCCACGAGTCCGCGGCCGCGTCTTCGAGGGTGAGCCCAGGAGGAGGGGTGGCGTGCTTCACGAGCACGTCCGCGAGGATGGCGACGTCCGGGGCCAGCACGACGCGGGCCCGGAGCGTGTCCGCCGCGCTTCCCTGGATGGCACCCTGATCGGTCCACATGATTCCCGTGTGCACGTTCACGCGGATGAACGCGGCGCCCGTGGCCGCAGCGACGCCCAGCGCTGCGCGCGCGTCGTTGCGAAGCACGTTGACCCCGACGGGCACGTCAACCGCCCCGCATACGGAGGCGACGATGCGGGACATGGCGGCCACGGTCTCGGGCGGCGCCACTGATCCGTAGAAAGGAGCGTCGAGGAGGTTCTCGACGAGGATCCCTTGCATGCCTCCTTCGTCCAGGTGCCGGGCATCGGTCAGGGCCCTCTCGAGCACCCGTTCCATGGATCCGCCCCAGCGGGGAGATCCGGGCAGCGGCAACAGATGCACCATGCCGATCAGAGGCTTGCCCTCCGGCCAGACGGCCTGCAGGCCCTGGGCTCGTTCGTTCATGATCTCTCGTCCTCCCCTCGCTCCGGCTCTTCCGTGGAATGCCGATCGAGGATCCGCCCGGGGATCACTGCGCTCCGCCCGTACCGCTCTCGAACGTTATCCACGGCCGCCGATATCCGGCGGTCACGCTCCGATTCCTGCCCTGGCGCCGGATCGGAGAACAGGGCGAGCTGCTCCGGACGCGAGTCCGACCCGAGGCCGCTGAGGCCGACACCCAGGAGCCGGGCCGGGACTCTTCGTTTGTCCCGAAGCTCGCGAAGGAGCTGTCTGGCGATCTCGAAGACCGTCGCGTCCGACTGCACGCCGGCGGGCACCGTGCGGCTGTGCTGTCGGGTCGTGAAGTCACCGTCCCGGAGCTTCACGGTAACGGTCCTCGCCTGAAGTCCCTTTCGCCTCACGGTCCCCGCCACCGAACCCGCCAGCTCCAGGAGGCGCCGCTCCAACTCTTGGTCGTCATCGATGTCGTGGAAGAACGTGCGTTCGGACGAGACGCTCTTTCTGGCTTCCCTCGGATCCACCCGGCTGTCGTCCAACCCCTGAACCTTACGGTGCAGCCAAGCTCCCCTGCGGATTCCGAACCACTCCTGGAGCCACTCGAGCTGGACGCCCAGAGCGTCCTCCACCCGCACGAGCCCTCGCCGCCGGAGCCCATCCACCAGCGAGGGACCGACGCCGGGCAGCTCGGACAGCAGGAGCGGTCGCAGGAAGTCGAGCTCTCCGCCCGCGGGCACGATGTGGACGCCGGCCGGCTTGGCCTTGCCTGCCGCGATCTTCGCGATCATGCGACGTGTGCCGCCCCCGACGGATACGGAGATCTCGGTGCATCGGAGGATGGTATCGCGGATCCGGTGGGCGGTATCGCCGAGGGATTCTCCAGCGAAGAGCCGCTCGGTTCCCGTGAGGTCCAGGTAGAACTCGTCGATGGAGGCCGCCTGAACCACGGGGGCAAGATCCACGAGGACCTTCCGGACCTCCTGGCTCTTCTGAACGCAGGCTCTGCGTGGGACCGGCACGACCGTGGCGTCGGGGCACAGCCTCAGCGCCTGGGCCGTGGGCATGGCGGATCGGACTCCGAACGCGCGCGCTTCGTATGACGCGGACGTCACCACGCCCCTCCCGCTCGCGGAGCCTCCCACGATGAGGAGGTCGGCCCCGCCCGCCCCGTCGGGATCCAGGAGACGCGCCACCTGGACGTAGAACGCGTCGCAGTCCACGAGCAGGATGCGCCGTTCGCGAGAAGTCCGGTCCAGTTTGCTCCTCCCTCCACCCTCAGGTGCCCCTCCCCGCTCCCCGCTGGCGGACTCAAGGGGCTCCGGCATCACGACCTGCACCTTCAGGAACCCGCGGGGTAGGACTGGCCGCGGGACCCGGATCCCAACGTACGCTGCCGGCTCCCGCATCGGAACCGATCACGCCAGACCCACCCAAGGAGCGAGGCATGGCCTACCCTTTCCAACTGCCTGATCTGGGATACGCCCACGACGCGTTGGAGCCGACCATCGACGCCCGGACGATGGAGATCCACCATGGCAAGCATCACGCCGGGTACACCAACAAGCTGAACGCGGCCCTGGAGTCCCACGCCGATCTGCACGGCCGATCCGCAGAGGAGCTGCTGCATGGAATCGATGGATTGCCGCCCGGCATCCAGGGAGCGGTACGCAACAACGGGGGTGGATACGTGAACCACGCCCTCTTCTGGGACATCATGACCCCGGGCGGGGCAGCCAGGCCCACGGGCGAGCTCGCTGCGGCCCTGAACGCTGCGTTCGGCTCGTTCGACGAGTTCAAGAGCAAGCTGCAGACCACCGCCGGTGGTCAGTTCGGCTCGGGCTGGGGATGGCTCGTCGTGGACGGCGACGGCGCGCTGCAGTGTTAGTCCACACCCAACCAGGACAGCCCCATCATGAAGGGCCATACGCCGATCCTTGGGGTGGACGTATGGGAGCACGCGTACTACCTGAAGTACCAGAACCGTCGGCCGGATTACCTGGCGGCGTGGTGGAACGTCGTGAACTGGGACAAGGTCGCCCAGCGGTACGCCGCCGCCCGGTAACGCAGGGGCCGGCCCTTTCGCTGTCGCGACCTCCGTCCTGGGCGGCTGCCGGGCCCGCGAGAGGGCGGGCCCGGCCATCCGCTCACGGCGCGGCGTCGGGATGTAGCCTCGGGGCGTGCCCATCTTCCCGAACGTCGGCGGGAACAAGAATCTTGCCTCTCGGGAATCGGATGTTTACTCATAGTGCCGAGCCGGGCCCGGAGTCGGCCCTGCCCCCCACGTCGGACCACCCGCGCAAGCGATGCGATGACGACAGCGAAACCGACCCGCGCTCCCATGGGCCTGATGCGGGCCTCACTCACCGCTGCCGTGGTGACGGCCTCTCTCCTCGCCGCGGCGACCCCAGCGGCCGCCCAGAGCCTCCGGGGGTCCCAGGTCTCTCTGGATCGCCAGAACCGAGCCGCCCGGCGGCACGACTTCACGTACATCGACACGGCGGCCCGTATCCGGTATTTCGCCGAGCAGGGATGGCTGGTGCGCGTGCGTCCGAATCGTGACTACAGGCTGCACGCGGTATCGTACCCGTACGCCCGTCCCGAGCTGGCGTTGTTCGTCCGACGCCTCGCCGCGCAGTACCGTGCGTCGTGCGGCGAGCAGCTCGTGGTGACGAGCCTTACGCGGCCCACGAACCGGCAACCCCGGAATGCTTCGGACCGGTCCGTCCATCCCACGGGCATGGCGGCGGACTTTCGCTACAGCCCCTCGCGCCGGTGCCGCAGCTGGTTGGAGGGTGTCCTGCTCAGCCTCGAGCGGGCGGGGGTGATCGAAGCCACCCGGGAGCGCTATCCGGCTCACTATCACGTGGCGGTCTTCCCACGCCCGTACGCCTCGTACGTGGACCAGCTCGTCGAGCGTGAGGCCGCGCAGCCCGTGCGGGTCGCCGAAGCCTACGGCCCCTATACCGTCCGTACGGGTGACTCGCTCTGGACGATCGCCCGGCAGCACGGGACATCGGTCGATGAGATTCGGGCTCTGAATCATCTCCGGGGCAGCCGTATCTACGCCGGCCAGGTAATCGAGGTCCCGAGGAGCCGATGAGGTGAATGGCTCCCGGGAGTGAGCCGAAGGTCGCCATCGACACGGAGGCGCTGGATCCTCGCCGGCGCTATCAGCTCCTGACGTCCCTGGTGGTCCCTCGACCCATCGGATGGGTGTCTACCTGGAGCGAAGAGGATGTCCCGAACCTCGCGCCCTTCAGCTACTTCGCTGCCCTGTCCAGCTCACCCATGCTGGTGGGGGTGTCCGTGGGCATCCGTCGGGACGGACCGAAGGATACGCTGGTCAATATCCGGCGCACCGATGCCTTTTGCGTCAACGTGGTGGGCGAGTCACTTCTGGATAAGATGAATGCCACGTCGGCCAACGTGCCCCATGGCGTGGACGAGTTCGACCTCGCTGGCCTGGAATGCGGTGCGGCGCATACGGTGCGGGCCCCCTACGTCGTGGCCAGCCCCGCAGTCCTCGAGTGCCTGGTCTCCCAGGAGGTGGAGCTGGAGGGTGGACACAACGTGCTGGTGATCGGACACGTGGTGGGGGTCCTGCTCGAACCCAGCCTCGCCCCGGACGGTGAAGACCTCTCCGTCGATCCCCAGCGACTCCGTCCGGTCGGTCGACTTGGCAGATCGGCGTACGCGATTCCCGGAGAGGTGCGGAGCATCCCTCGCCCGCGTTGACGCGGACGGACCGTGACCCCCGAAGGTGGGTCCCTCACACCCAGAGGTCCACGAGACGGAATGCGTCCACGTCCACCAGTCCCCGATCTGTGATCTTCAAGGTGGGGATCACCTCCAGCCCCAGGAAGGACAGCGCCATGAACGGGTCGTGCAACGGGGAGCCAAGTCTGCGGGCAGCCTGAACCACTTCGTCGAGGCCTGCGCGCACGGTCTCCACGGGTGCGTCGGACATGAGTCCGGCTACGGGAAGCCTGAGGAGGGCGCGGACCTCCCCGCCCTCGGCGACGGCCAGGCCGCCTCCCGCGTCCACCACGGCGGTTACCGCGGTGCGCAGGGAGTCGTCGTCGACCCCGACCGCGATGATGTTGTGGTGGTCGTGGGCCACCGTTCCCGCCATGGCCCCCCGCCGCAGGCCCAGGCCGGTCACCAGGCCCAGACCCACCCGTCCGCTTCCCCGGTGTCGTTCCACCACGGCGATCTTGAGGACGTCGGCTCCGGGGTCCGAGACCACCACACCGCCCTGGGTGCGAGGCTCAACCACGCGCGCTCCGGTAACGATCTGGTCTTCGATGACCTCGATGACCCGGGCCCGGCGAGGCTCGGCAGGGATGACGAGGGCGTCTGGACCGAGCGAGACGTTCATGGAGGGGCTCGGCAGCCGGGGCGGCTCCGGCTCCGGCCAGTCCACCACCGCCCCATCGCGCGCCACCCTGCGCCCCGCGCACCACACCTCCCGCACCCTCAGCGATCGAAGGTCGTCCACCACCAGCAGATCGGCTACCCGTCCCGGAGCGATGGCTCCCCGGTCCCGCAGGCCGAAGTATTCCGCCGGATTGAGGGTGGCGAGCCGGAGGGCGTCCACGGGGTCGAGTCCGGCGGCGAGGATCCGACGCAGCATGGCGTCGATGCCCCCCGAATCCAGGAGGTCAGGCGGCTGCCGGTCATCGGTGCACAGTGCAACCCTCCCGAGGTTCGCCGGACGGAGAATCGGGAGCAGGGCTTCCAGGTTCCGCGCGTTCGTCGCCTCCCGCAGGAAGACGAAAAGGCCGCGTCGCAGCTTTTCGAGGGCCTCCTCCGGGCGGGTGCACTCATGGTCCGAGCCAGGACCGGCGGCCACGTAAGCGTTCAGGGCCAATCCACGGACCCCCGGAGCATGTCCGTCGATGGGGCGCCCGGCGAAGGCCTCCAGCTTGGCGAGCACGGCTCCGTCGCCGTGGATGGCGCCCGGGAAGTTCATCACCTCGGCCAGGCCCAGGACCCTCGGGTGCCGGGCCATCGCCTGCAGGTCCTCCGCCTCGAGCGCGGCCCCAGCGGTGCTCATGGGCGTGGCCGGAACGCAGGAGCTGGCCATCACGAAGACGGTGAGAGGCAGACCCTCGCTGGCTTCGAGCATGTACCGAACGCCCTCGGTCCCGTGGACGTTGGCGATCTCGTGGGGGTCCGAGACCACGGTGGTCGTCCCCCGGGGAACGACGGCCCGGGCAAACTCGGCCGGGGTGACCAGGCTGGACTCGATATGGACGTGGGCGTCGATGAAGCCGGGAATCAGGTAGGCGCCGTCGAGATCGTGGACCCGAGAGGCCCGGTAGCCCTTCCCGAGGCCGGCGATGCTCGTTCCCCAAAGGGCCACGTCGACGCGCTCGATCTCGGCGGTGAAGACGTTGACCACCCGTCCGCCGGTGAGGACGACGTCGGCGGGAGCGTCACCCCGGGCCACGGCGAGGAGATCCGAATCGACCATGAGACCCAAACTGGCCGTCCGGCCCGCCCCATGCCACCCACTCGGCCTGCACCCGGAAT
>JARRLD010000091.1:0-14096 GCA_037387345.1 Gemmatimonadota bacterium | reverse complement strand
GAACGCCTCGGGGTCCACCAGTCAGGCGGCCGCGATCGTCGAGGCCCTGGAAGCAGGCTGCCGAGCGCTGCTCATCGACGAGGACACCTCGGCCACGAACTTCATGATCCGCGATCGGCGGATGCAGGCGCTGGTTCCCAAGGACGGTGAGCCCATCACCCCCTTCGTCGACCGGGTGAAGGACCTGGCGCGAGACGAAGGCGTGAGCGCGGTCCTGGTTCTGGGAGGCAGCGGGGACTATCTGGACGTGGCGGACACCGTGATCGCCATGCGGGACTACGAGCCCCACGACGTGACCGAACAGGCACGAAGCGTGGCGGCGGCCTTTCCAACGGGCCGGCTCCCCGAAGTGACGGAACCGTTTCCCGGGGCGAGGCCGCGGCGCCTGCAGCCCGGATGCCTGGACCCCGGGAAGGGCCGCAGGGAGGTGAACGTGAAGGTGCCGGACGACCGCACGCTCCTGTTCGGCCGTGAGACCATCGATCTGGCCGCGGTGGAGCAGCTCCTTTCGCGAAGTCAGATCCGGGCCGTCGGGCGGGCCCTGGCCGTCGTGGCACGGGATCATCTGGACGCGGGAACCTCCATCCCGGACATTCTGGATGGAGTGGAGGCTGCGGTGTCCCGATCTGGTCTGGATGCCCTCGACCCCCGACGTGTGGGAGACCTGGCCGCGTTCCGCCGGTTCGAGCTCGCGGCGGCCCTGAACCGGATACGGTCCCTTCGCGTGGACTGAAATCTCTGCCCCCCACCAGCGAGGATCGAGCCATGGCGTCGTCCCCCCTCCCCACGCTTCCCGGCCCGGGGGGCGAGGCCCTGCTGGGAGGACGAGCAGCGGCGGCTCCCTTCGTCCTCGAGGGCGAGACGGCCACGATGACCGGGTGGGAGCGGAGAGGGGTGGAGCTGATCCAGCTGGCCGGTCGGAGCGCCGCCAGGGACCTGCATGCCGACGTCGGCATGGCCGTCAACGTGCTCTTTACTCCCTGGTCCATGACGAGGGAGCGGGTGGGTGAGCGGGGATCGGTCCTGGAAACCTGTCTGGTGGCCCCTACGCTCCCCCTGGTGGCCATCCAGTGGCGGGCTCCGGATGGCGCGCCTCCCCTGAGAGGGCTGGCATTGTCCGTCATCCTGATGCCGGATGCTGGCAGCGTCGGGTACCAAGCGTGCGATACGGGCATCCGGGCCGTTGACTCCGACGGAGACTGGATCGTCGATCTGAGCGTGCTCCCCGAAAAACCGAGCTCCTGGACGGCGGTCGAGGGCGACGGTGGCGGCATCCGGGTCCACGTGTCGGTGGCAGCCGAGGGTCCCGTCACGCTGCTCCTGACGGCCGGTCCCGCAGATCGGGCGGACCGGGCGCGTACCGCCGGCGCGCACTTGCTGGCCCACGCCCGAATGGCCGACCACCAGGCCGACATCGGTTCCATGGATACCCTGGCCGCGGTAGGAGGAGCGGACGAGATGGACCGGGGCGTCCTGTGGGCCACCCGTCGGCTCCAGGCGGCGGTGAGCCGCGCGTGCGCGGGACCCCCTTCGCGGAAGACAGACGCCGGTGCCCTCTTCTGGTCGGGGGTCGGAGCTGCGGCGGTGGGGGACGCCGCCACCGCCGTCGACGTCCTCGGACTTCTGGACACCCTCGAAGGCGACGCGGATGTGGGCCTGGGCTGTCCCCTGCCCATCGAGGCCCTCACCACCGTGCTGGCCGCGCGGACGGTCCTCACCGCGGGGAAGCCGGGGACGCTCGCGGCTCGAGCTCGTTCGCTGGACACGGAGCTCCTCGATTCGGCACGGCGGACCGGCGGTGACAGGTGGAGCGTCTGGAGTCTCGCTCTTCGGCGGTCGGCCGACGCGCTCCGCTACTCCGCGCCCCCGGACTTCATCGAGGTGCTCCGCGCCGAGGCGGCGAATCCGCCAGGGGGCGGGAACCGGACGCTCCCCATGGTTGGCCAGGGTCCGCCTCCCTCGGCCGGCGTCCTCCTCGAGCACCTGCTGTTCCCGACAGGACCTGCAGGCCCGGCGCCGGCCGACCCCACCCGCCTCGATGCCCTGGATCCCTGGATCCGCTTCGTCCGGGGAGAGGTGCGCGACGCCTACGGGGCCTGGAGGAGTCGTCTGACGCAGGGACTGTCTCCGGGAGATGCGCGGAGCCGGGGCATGTGGGATTCCGTGCTCCCCCCGGAGCCGTCCCGGGCCGCGCCAGCGGCGGCCGGGTGGGAGACGCGCGACTGTCACTGACCTATCACCGGACAGGTGCTCGTCACCGCTTCGTGCTCGACCTCACCCAGGGGCGGGAGCCACCCATGGTCGCGATGTGCCCGACGCTTCCCTGCAACGACCTCCGCGCGATCCTCGTCGATGGAGAGCAGGCCGACCTGGAGACCGAAGAGGCCCCGGAAGGCCGGATCGTGCGGGTCCAGCTGCCCGTGGACGGGAGGCGTGTCCTCGAAGTGGACGAGCTCTGACGTACGCGGCCGTAACATGGAAGGGGCCGGGAGGCGGTCTTCGCCCCCCGGCCCGTACCTGCCGACTCCTGGACTCAATCCTCCTCGATATAGCCGTGCTCCACGAGCAGCTTTCGGAGCCTCGGCTCCCGATCCGCGAGGGTGGTGCGTGTGATGATCCGCGCGAACTCGATTCGGTGCGTCTCAGTGACCTTGTCCAGCACCGAGATCGGAGCGCCGTAGCGCAGGAGGATGCGCTTTGCATCGGTGGCTACAGTGTCGGTCAATTCGACCCCCCGTTTACGCCCCATGATTGGTGGAAAACGCTAAACGATAACCAGATACGGACCTCGTTTGAAGCTGTACGTCCCCCGAGCCACTCAGTTCATGGCCTCCGGCTCTCCCTCCTCCGCGGAAGACCGCAGGGGTGCATTCAGGTGGAAGCGGGGCACCGCCACGCGAAAACGCTCTCCCCCGTGCCTCACGAAGGTGTAGTAGCCTTCCATGTACCCTGCCGGAGATCGGAGGACACAGTAGCTCTTGTACCGATGGGAGCCCCCGGGCAGGAGCTGGGGCTGCTCTCCTACGACGCCCTCTCCTTCCACCTCGGAATCCTCACCCACGGAATCGTGAATCCTCCAATGACGGAAGAGAAGCTGAACCGGGACGCTTCCCTCGTTCTCCAGCTCGATGTGGTAGGCAAACACGAAGGTGCCATCCTCCGGCTCGGAGTCCGCCAGGGAATAGTGGGGCTCGACCCGGACTCGAATACCCTCGGTGGCTTGTTCGTAGCTCATGACCGCTCGTAGGGGGTGGGCTGTCCGATTTCTCTTTGATGCTACCCCCCGACGACCCTGGGATCCCCCTGCCGAGCCCCGTCCGGGCCTGGCGACGGGCGCCGCTCCCACGGGGTTCGTAGGGTTGAAACGAGCGGCCTGTCCTCCTCGGTGAAGGGAGGGGGCTCGGGGTCGACGCGCCCCGGAGCCCGAGGTAGGTTGACTCCATGTCGCCCCAACAGTCCGGTCTGTCGCGCTCCGTCGAGGACTACCTGAAGGCCATCTACGGAATCTCCGAGCAGGGTCTGATGGCGTCGACGAGCGCCATCGCGGAGTCCCTGTCGGTCCAGCCCGCCTCGGTCACCGGGATGGTCAAGAGAATGGCCGAGACCGGGCTCCTCGAGCACGTTCCCTATCACGGGGTCCAGCTCACGAAACCCGGGATCCGGGCGGCCCTCAAGGTCCTGCGGCGACACCGGATCATCGAAACGTATCTGTGCGAGCGCCTCGGCTTCGCCTGGGACGACGTCCACGAGGAGGCCGAGCGACTCGAGCACGCGGCCTCGGACGACCTCGTCGAGCGCATGGCCGTCGCGTTGGAGTTCCCCAGCCACGACCCGCACGGGGCTCCCATCCCCACCGCGGGCGGTGAGATCGAGGAAACCGACTTCATGACACTGGCTGACACCGCTCCCGGCTCGCAGGTGAGGATCCGTGCCGTCCGGGACGAGGAGCCGGACCGCTTGAGGTCGATGGAGGCCAAGGGGCTCGTGCCGGGCGCCCGTCTCTGGGTGGAGGTTCACCAGCACACCCCCGACATGGTGGCGGTCCGGATCGAAAGCGTGTCGTCCCCGGCCCACCGTGTCCGTCGGGATCTGGCCCGTCGGATCTACGTGGTGCACGAAGAGGGTTGAGGTGAGGCCCGCCGTCCGGCCGGTGGTTCTGGGCGTAGCCGGAGGCAGCGGAGCAGGAAAATCCACCGTGGTGAGGGAGGTCCGCAGGATGCTGGGACCTGGAAGAACCTCGGTGATCCACCACGACGCCTACTACAGGGACCTCTCCCACCTTCCGCCGGCCGAGCGGAACACGAGAAACTTCGACCACCCCGAGAGCCTGGAGACCGAGCTTCTCGTCGAGCATCTGGGGCACCTCGTGGCGGGGCATCCGGTGGACATGCCCATCTATGACTTCCGCACCCACAGCCGTCGGCAGGAGTCCCGACGCCTGGTGCCCCGTCCGGTGCTCCTCATTGACGGCATCCTGGTGCTGGCGGACCCGCGCCTGCGTGACCTCATGGATCTCAAGGCCTTCGTGGACACGGATGAAGAAACGCGCCTCCACCGTCGCATCCGCAGGGACATGCGCGATCGTGGACGGACCAGGGAATCGGTTCTCACCCAGTTCCAGACCGACGTCCGTCCGATGCACCACCAGTTCGTGGAGCCCAGCAGGGCGTTCGCCGACGTGATCATCCGCGAAGGCGGCTACAACCGGGAGGCCGTCTTCCTCATGGTCGACCGTCTCCGCCGGCTTCTGGCGGAGCGCCTGCCCCCGCCACCCCTCGTCTAGGAGGGCGAGCAGCGGGGTAGATCCACCGCGGCGGTGTCGGCGGAGATGTGGATCCGTCGCACGACCACCGCGCCGAAGAGCCCGGTGCCGTCTCCCCGCAAGCTGGGAATGCGCACCTGTCCCGACGGGTTGAAGCTCCCCCCTCGGACCCAGTTGACGTAGTTGTCCTCCGCGGCCGCGATGGACACGTCGGCGTCCGTCCCGGCCGGCAGCCCCCGCTGAAGCGCCAGGGCCAATCCCTGATCGAGCTCGAACCGGTTGAATACGCCGAACTCTCCCGGGAAGACGATGGTCGTGTCCTCGGCGGATGCGGACAGGCCCAGGAGGTAGAGCGGATCTTCGTCGACCTCGATGCCCTGAGGGGCCAGGGCGTCCCGGATCCCGTAGATGAGCGTCTCGTTCACGTAGACGGACGACCCCTGGGACCGGGTCCAGCGAAGCTCCAACGGGACCTCCGGCTCCGCGGAACACCGCCCCTCCGAAGCCCCCAGCAGAAGCTCGAAGGCGCCGGGCACGGTCAGCGCCCCCACCAGCTGCCCTCCGTCGGCCAGAGAGACTTCGACCTGGAGGTGGTCTCCGGCCTGGAAGCGACCCGCGGTCTCCGGAGTCGCCCAGAAACATGTGCCCTCGGCGTCCACGGGGGTGGTCACCACGCAGGTCTCCAGGGTGGTCTCCCCCATCTCCACCTGGAAGCCGTCCGACCTCCGCACCAGGACCCGTGCTCCCGGCACGGGCCGGGACGCGCCCGTGCCCCCGGCGAGGGTGCGGTGCAGGAGGGCCGTCAGACGATCCGGTCCACCCTCGTCGGCCGAACGCTCGAGCAGGACCTCCGCCACCACGACGTCCCTGGCCTCCACCAACGTCACCTCGTCCAGCTCACAACCGGTGGTGGCCACGACCGCCAGCGCCGACAGCAGCCACGCCGGTCGCCTGCCGAAGCGTTCCGTCCCCATCCTCCCGCCCATCAGAAGCTCACCTCGAGACCCAGCGTCGGGACCAGGGGAAACATGGATACTCCGGACCGGACCGGCGGTGTCTCCTGGTATTGGTAGAAGTAGAAGAGCACGTTGCGGCGGTTGTAGACGTTGAGGAGATCGATGTGGGGCACCAGCGTCCCCCACGACTTCCTGAAGGTCTTGCGAGCGCTCACGTCCAGGCGGTGATAGGTCGGATAGCGAGAAGCGTTGCGATCCTCCAGGTACACGGCGTATCCCCCGAAGTCGTCGGTCTCGTCGTTGGCCCCCGCCCATTCCAGGCGACCTCCGTTGCTCACGAAGCGGGGCGAATAGTAGGCATACGAGCCCAGGGCCCGGGTGTAGGGTGTGCCCGTCCCGACGTTGAGGCGCAGCCCACCCTCCCATCCCCAGGGTAGCGGATACCGGAGCACGAGGTCCGCGTCGATCCTCCGGTCGAAGATGGGTGCGTACGTGATCTCCGGTCGGGGATCGAAGGGTGCCAGCACGTCGGGGAAGGTACGCTCGGCCTTGAGAAAGGAGAGCGCCAGCCATCCGGTGAGGTCACCTTCATCCTTGCGCGCGAGGAGATCCGCTCCCCAGGAGAGGCCCCGCCCCGCCAGGATGTCGTCCAGGTCGTCGTTGACGTCGTCACCCGGATTGAACGCGACCACCCCGTCGAAGGAGCGGAGATAGCCTTCCAGCGAAAGGAGCCAATCCCGCCCGAGATATCGTTCGATTCCCAGCTGCACCTGGTCGGAGATGGTATGCGGCGCTCGCTCGCCGGCCAGGACCCAGATGTCCAGCCCCAGGGGAAGCTCCTCGTCCCGAAGAGAGTGGACGTACTGGGTATACCGGCCAAGGGCGAGCTTCACCGCCCCATCGCCCCCCGCGAAGAAGCGCTTCACCGCCACCCGAGGAGCGAGCTCGGCGACCGGGTCCCCGGGATCGGGGCGCCACGCGTCCAACCTCAGCCCGGCTTCCACGAGCCAGGCCTGGGGACGGGACCACGTGACCTGAGCATAGGTCCCGAGCAGCCACCCGGTGCCGTCACCCTGGGCGAACTCGGTCCCCCCGGTCGCCGCGAGGTTGTCGTAACCCATCCGGTCGGCGCTTCCTCCCAGCTTCAGCCGCAGGAACGGCGACGGTCTGAGGTGGTAGTCGAGGCGCGCCTGCGTCTGGTGGATGGCCGTCCTGAAGTCGGTGTCGCCGAAGTCCGGGAAGGTCAACGCGCTCCCGAACCGCGACCAGTTGATCCTCGAGTCCAGGGATCCTCCACCCCGGAGGGGGCGTGTCCAGCGAAGGCCTACCAGGTCATTGCCCCACCTCCAGTCGATGCGCAAAGGGAAGTCCTCGGGATCCAGCGTGGTCAGGTCGAGCACGTCGTCACCCGAGTAGGCCGTGAGGCGCACGCGGTCCCCGGACGTGGTCCACCCCTCCACGACGCCCTGGAAGTCCGTGAGGTGGTACGGGAAGTCGAAGACGGGCTTGAGAACCCAATCGAAATACGAGCGTCGAGCCGACGCCCGCCAGTGCACATTGGCGTGACGGAGCTTCTCCGCGAGACCGTCGGGGAGTCCGCCGGCGACGGCCACCCGGGAAGCGAGCAGCGACACTCCCGCGTCCACACGAAGATCGCCCCGGCCTGGATCGGTCTCGATCTCGAGAACCGACGACACCCGCCCGCCGTGCTCCGCGGGAAACCCGCCGGACTGGAGCTCCGCCCGGTCGAGCATGTCGGCGTTGAATACCGAGAAGAGGCCGCCCAGGTGGAAAGGGCTGTACACGGGAACACCGTCCAGGAGAATCAGGTTCTGATCCTGGGAGCCACCCCGGACATGGTACGCCGCGGAGAAGTCCGACGTGGACACCACCCCCGGCAGCACCTCGACCGCCCGTATGGGATCCGCCTCCGCCACCCCCGGTACCTGCTTGAGATCGGCGAGGTCCAGCTCACGGATGGTGGCGCCTCCGATCTCCTCGAAGCGGACCCGTTCCCGGCTGCGCTCGGCCTCCACCGAGAGTCCCTCGACCTCGATGGCGCGCCGCGGCAGCATGAGCTCCACCTCCACCACCTCCCCCGGCCCGACACCGACGGGCTGGGAGAGCTCCCCGTACCCGAGGCCGGACGCCGTCACCGTGTAGGCACCCACCGGAACCGGACCGAGGCTGAAGAACCCCAGGCGGTCGGTCTCGGCGGCCAAGACCGGCGTACCCGCCTGGGTGAGGCGCACCAGCGCCCCGAAGACGGCTGAGCCCTCGTCGTCCCGGACCCGCCCTTCCAGGCGACCGTCCTGGGCCGCGACAGGCGCACCGAGGCTCAGCCCGACGAGCAGCAGCGCCGCCGTCGTCCACGTCGATTGAAAAAATTGCACGATCGCCTCGAATCTCCCGGTCCCTCTCCCGTTCACCCTCCGGCCCAGCTAACGTAGGCGTGCCCGTACAGCGGCTTCCAGGTACCGCCCACTCCTCCCCCCGTTCCCCCACGGATGGACGTCTTTCACTGCGATCAGTTCGCCCTTCCCCTCCCCGAGGGACATCGGTTCCCCCTGGAAAAGTACCGACTCCTCCGGGAGCGGGTCACCGCGTGGAATCTGGCGTCCCTTCGCGTTCCCGAGGCCGCCTCGGACCGGGAGCTCGTCGGAGCCCACGACCCGGCCTACGTGGAGCGCGTGGTCTCCGGGAGCCTCACCCGAGAGGAGATCCGGCGCCTCGGCTTCCCCTGGTCCCCCGAGCTCGTGGAACGTTCCCGAAGGTCGGTGGGGGGCACCCTGGCCGCGTCCCGCGCCGCCCTGGGCGACGGCATCTCGGTGAGCCTGGCCGGAGGCACCCATCACGCCTTTGTCGACCACGGCCAGGGATTCTGCGTCTTCAACGACGTGGCGGTCGCGGTCCGGACGCTTCAGACGGAGCGCCGGGTCGAACGCGTGGCCATCCTGGACCTGGACGTCCACCAGGGGAACGGAACCGCGTCGATCTTCCGGGATGACAGCTCGGTCTTCACACTCTCCGTGCACGGCGCCAACAACTTCCCCTTCCAGAAGGAATCCAGTGATCTGGATGTCGAGCTTCCTGACAGAACCGGGGATGACGCCTACCTTCCCGCGGCGCGAGACGGCGTTCGCGCGGCGTTGGCCACGGCGCCGGATCTGGCGTTCTACCTCGCGGGGGCCGATCCCTTCGAGGCGGACCGCCTCGGTCGACTCTCCGTATCCAAGGCCGGGCTGGCCGAGCGCGACAGATCGGTCTTCGAGCTCTGTCGGGAGGCGGGCGTGCCCACCGTGGTGGTCATGTCGGGAGGGTACGGGAAGACGATCGAGGACACGGTGGACATCCACTTCACCACCGTGCGCACGGCCTTCCTCAGCCACGCTCCCAGGGCTTCGGTATGAGCACGGAAACGTCCCTCGACACGCTTCGGCGGTGGCCGCGACGCTCCCTGGCCGCCCTCCCCACGCGCCTCGTTCCGGCCGCGAACCTCGCCGCGGAGCTGGGCGACGATCCGCCCGACCTCTGGATCAAGATGGACGCCGAAACGGGCTTCGCCCTGGGGGGCAACAAGGTGCGGAAGCTCGAGCTCGAGCTGGCCGAGGGCCGGCTCGAGGGAGTAACGCATCTCGTCACCGCCGGGGGCCCTCAGTCCAACCACTGCCGCGTCACCGCTGCCGCCGCCGCGCACCTGGGCCTCGGGTGCGTGCTCGTCCTCAACGGTCCCGAGCCGGATGCCCCGACGGGGAATGCCAGGCTCCATCGGCTGTTCGGTGCCGAGATCGAGACCGTCCGGAACCGTGAGGATCGTACGCCCGCGATGGAGGCCGTGGCTTCGCGCATCGAGGCCGAGGGGGGCCGTCCCCTGGTGGTCCCCATCGGAGCCTCCACGGGGCTGGGCGCGCTCGGATACGCCCTGGCCACCCTCGAGCTCGCGGATCAGCTCGACGGGCTGCCCCCTCGGGACAAGACCTGGCTCTTCACCTCCGCCTCCTCGTGCGGGACCCTCGGCGGCCTCCTCCTGGGAGTGTCACTGCTGGACCGGCAGGACATCCGTCTGGTGGGCGTGAGCGCCGACGCAACAGCCTGGGAGATCCGGACCGAAAGCGTTCGACTGGCCCGCGAAGGGGCCGGACTTCTGGGCTGGGACGGCAACGTGCGTGAGACCGCGCTGGCAGCCGCCGACGAATTCGTCGGGGAGGGGTACGGGATCCCCACGGCCGCGGGGCGCGAGGCCCTCGAGCTGTTCGGGCGAAAGGAGGGGATCGTCCTGGACCCCGTCTACACCGCCAAGGCCGCGGCCGGGATGATCTCGTGGATCCGCGGCGGTGGCGTTCCCCCCGATCACCGGGTGGTGTTCCTGCACACCGGAGGTCATCCGGCCTTCCTCGGCTGACGGTCGGGGACACGCCCCGGCGACTTGCCGCTTCCGGGCCCCCCGACCTAGACTCAGGGGTCGGCGGCGGGCGGACCGGGGGCTCCGGCACCCGCCCCCCTTGCCCGTCGAGCCACGGTCCGGCTCGCCTCCGATGCGTCGGTGGCAACAATCCACCGCTCGCACACCCGCGCCCGGAGGCCGTCATGAACGTCGCGACCCGGAACCAGCTCAGCCTCATCGTGCTGGTGATCCTCGCCTTCCTGCCTTCGGTCCTGCTCTATCGATATGCCAGCAACACTCTGAGACAGCACCGCCTGCAGCAGCACGAGGCGGAGCTCCTCCAGATCGCCCGGGTGACGGGCGTCGAGTACCAGATGCTGGTCGAGGAGAGCCGGCAGATCCTCGGTGCCCTGGCGGAGTTCCCCGAAATCCGGGACGGCGAAGGACGCGCGTGTGACCGGCGGCTGGCCAGCGTCCTCCGCCATACGCCCCAGTACACGACGCTTTCCGTGATCGGGCTGGATGGGTACCTGGCCTGCGGGTCGCTCACCGTGGACGGGGGTCTCTACCTCGGGGACCGGGCCTACTACCGGTTGGCCACGACCAACCAGACCTTCAGCGTGGGAGATTACGCCCTCGGTCGGATCACCGGGAAACCGACCGTGGGGGTGGCCTACCCCATCATGGACGCCGACGGAGCCAACACGGAGAGGGTCCTGGCCGCCTCCATCAATCTGTCCGCCCTGGGGGCGAGGGCCAGGGACCGAGCGCTTCCCGAGGGAACCACGTTCACCGTGCTCGATCGCAGCTCCAACGTCCTCGTCCGGATCCCCGAGGGAAAACACCCCCTGGGATACGACACCGTGGGCGCCGCCGCCCCGGAGACCTTCCTGGCCGCCCCCATGGAATACCGTGAGCCCTTCATCGAGGTGGGCACGGACCTGGATGGCGTGGACCGGATGTTCGCGGTGGCGCCCCTGCGCGGCGGCGGCGCACGCGTGGCCGGCTTCCTGGCGGTAGGCCGCGAGCAGGCCCTGCTTCTCGCCGAGGTGGAGGAGGTGGTCCGGGCCGAGTTTCAGTTCCTCGCCCTGGCAGCCCTGGGCGTGTTGATCCTCGCCTGGATCTTCGGACACTATGCCCTCGTCCGGGCTCCCTCGTCCAGGAGTGAGGCTTAGAAGGGTGATCGGAAAGGGGAGCGGGCCTCGCGCAGGGGTCTCGCGAGGCTAAGCCGCCTCGACGTAGCTACGGCTATGCCATCGGCGAACCGCCTTGGATCTGGGGCCGTGGCGCGCGTAACGAGGCCCACTCCCCTTTGCGATCACCCTTCCAGAGGGCGTTCTCCGACCTCAGTCGAACCAGTGCGTGAGGCGCTCCAGGGCCCCGAGGAGGTCGGGCTCCAGATCCAGGACAGGCCGTAGCGGATCGCTCCCGAGCCGCTTCATGCGCCGGGGCACCGAGGCGATGGTGTGGCTCCCGATCCTCAGCCGCCCGCTCACCTCGCTCCACTTCACGGGGGCGGAGACCGTGGCCCCGGAGAGGGGACGCACGGTGAACGGTGCGGCGATGAGCCGTCCGTGCCCGTTCTGCACGAAGTCGACGTAGACCTTTCCCTCGCGTCGCTCGGGGTTGCGGGTCAAGGTGGCGATGTCGGTGTGCTCCGCCACCATCACGCGTGCCAGGAGCTGGGCGAGGGTGCGCGACTGCTCGTAGGTGAGCCTCCGTCCCAGGGGAACCAGGACGTGGATTCCTGACGAGCCACTGGTCTTGGCGAAGCTGGGCAGTCCGATCTCCTCGCACAGGTCGTGGAGCGCGCGGGCCACCTTCACCACGTCGGTGAATGGCGCCTCCTTGGGATCCAGGTCGAGGATGCACCAGTCCGGCTGGGCCAGGGAGTCGACTCGGCTGGACCACACGTGGATCGGGATGGTGCCCAGGTTGACCACGTAGAGGAGGGAATCCAGGTCGTCGGCGATGAAGTACGAGAGCTCCCGCCCGGACCCCTCGCTCCACACCGTCTCACGACGGATCCACTCCGGGGCGTAGGGCGGCGCGTCCTTCTGGAAGAACGACTTGCCCTCGATGCCGTCGGGATAGCGGGTCATGACCAGGGGTCGATCCTCCAGGTAGGGCAGCATCCACTCCGCCACCTTCCGGTGATACTCCACCAGATCGCCCTTGGTGTAGCCTTCCTCCGGCCAGAAGACCTTTTCGGCGTTGGTGACCTCGACCCGTGTGTCCTCCACCCTGACCGGCACCGCGGCCTCGCGGGCAACGCCGGGCTCCACGGTGCCCGCCACCCTGCAGTCCTCGGGCGGCTTGTCGTCCCGAAAGCGGGAAAAGGAGGGCTGCCGGAGAAGCTCCTGATCCGTCAGCTCCTTGTACCTCACCTCGGCCACCACCTCCGGACGGACCCAATGGTTCCCCTTCCCCTTCGGAACGGGGCCGGCGGTGCAGGGACAGTCGTCCACCTCGAGCGCCTCCAGGTGGGCGGATACCTCCTGGAGCTGGGCGTCGGAGAAGCCGCTCCCTACGCTGCCCAGGTAGCGGAGGTCCTCGTCGTCGTACTGCGCCATGTGGAGGGAGCCGAATCCCGAGCGGGATCCCTTCGGCTCCTTCCAGCCGACCACGATGAAGTCATCCACCCGCACCGTGCGGATCTTCAGCCAGCTGCTGGAGCGGCCCCCGCGGTAGGGGACGTCCGCCTTCTTGGCCACGACGCCCTCCAGGCGCATGGCCTGGACCTGCTGGAACATGGCCTCGCCCTGGACGGCGATGTGGTCGGAGTACCGGATGGGTCCCACCGAGGGGAGGACGCGCCGCAGGATCGTCTTGCGCTCCAGAAGGGGCAGGCCTCGGAGGTCGTGGCCCTCCAGCCCCAGGAGATCGAACGCGTAGTAGGTCGCCGGAAGCTCCACGCTCGCACGCAGCGCGTCCATGCGGTTGAGGATCCTTCCCCGCCTCTGGAGGAGGGAGAAGGACGGTAGCCCCTCGGCGTCGTGCACCACCACCTCACCGTCCAGCACCAGTCCCTCGTAGGGGAGGCCTCGTACGGCCCGGGCGATCTCCGGAAAGGTGGCCGTCAGGTCGTGACCGGCCCGGGACCGAAGGTACGGTTCCCGGGCGGACCGCTCCGCCAGCAGGCGATAGCCGTCGTACTTGAGCTCGAAGACCCAGCCTTCCCGTGAGAACGGCTCCTCCCGGGACGACGCGAGCATGAGCTCCACGTCGTCGGCCCGCACCGGCGTGTCCCGGGCGCCCCTGCCCGCCACCTCCATGGCCAGGGCGTCGGCCAGCTCGTCGGCCCGGGGGAATTCCTCCACGGTGAGTCCCGAGTAGACGGAGTCGTCGGGATAGTCCTCGGTGCCCTTGCCCGGGTCCATGTGGCCGTCCCGCTCCTTGATGAGGAGCCAGGAGTTGGGAGCCTGCTTCGTCTTCACCAGCGTCCACCGGCCCATGAGCTTGTGGCCTCGAAGCTCGAAGAGGAGCTTGCCCTTCTCCAGGCCCGCGCGGGGGTCTTCCAGGGGCACCCACACCCCCCGGTCCCATACGATCATGGACCCGGCGCCGTACTCGCCCTCGGGGATCACGCCTTCGAACTCGGCGTACTCCAGCGGGTGGTCCTCGGTCTGCATGGCAAGCCGCTTGTCGGCCTGGTTGGGCGACGGGCCCTTGGGCACCGCCCAGGAGAGGAGCACGCCCTCCAGCTCCAGACGAAGATCCCAGTGCAACGCCCGCGCCGCGTGCTTTTGGACCACGAACACGCTCCCGCCCACGACCACCTCCCCCCCGAAGGGCTCGGGGGTGCGGCTGGCGGTCCGCTTCTCACGGTAGGGGGCGAGGCGTTCGTCGCGGGAGGGTGTCATGGACGACATCCACTTGATGGCGGCGCTTCCGGGGGTGGTGGTGGGTGAGGCTGGACCCTGAGGGGGGACGCTATCCGCCTCGGTCGGCCGTCGGGGCTCCTTCGTCCTCGAAATGCGCCCTGAACCAATCG
>JARRLD010000090.1:15640-23470 GCA_037387345.1 Gemmatimonadota bacterium | reverse complement strand
GCCGAACGTACCGTCGCCGCCATATGGCAGGAGATCCTCGAGATCGATCGCATCGACATCGACGCCAACTTCTTCTCGCTGGGCGGGCAGTCCATCCTCTTGCTCCAGGTCCTCGAGCGTGTACCCGCGGCTCATGCCGAGGTCGTCCCAGTTACTCCAATCCACCAGCCGCGTGGGGCCGCTGCGCGAGGCGGCAAAGCCCCTGAGCGCGGCGTTGGCCACGGCGTACCCGCCGCAGGCCGCGGCTCCGAAGGTGCCGTAGACGGATCCGAAAAGGACGATCAAGCATTCGTCCGGGAGCAGATCATCGAGACAGCGGGCGCCCTCCAGCTTGGGAGAGAGGGTGGCGGCCAGGCTGTCCGGGGTCTCCTCTCCCAACAGACGCGGCGGGAAGATTCCCGCCAGGTGCACGGCTGCCCGCACGCGGGTTCCGAAGCGCTGCTCGGCTTCGGCCACGGCCGTCCCCATCGAGGCTCGGTCCGTGACGTCGGCCCGACGGTAGAGAACCTCACCCAGAGCCTCGAGCTCCGTCAGGGTCTCCCTGCGCTCGGCCACGGTCTTCTGCCGCCCCAGGCCCTCGGAGGCGCCTCCGTCCTCCGCGGTATCCAGGGATGAACGCCCGGTCACCAGGAGCCGCACCTGGTGCTGGACCAAGAGGTGCTTGCACAGCTCTCCACCGACCCCGCCGAGTCCGCCGGTCACGAGAACCAGGTCTCCCCCGGCCAGAGCGTCCCCGCCAGCGCCGAAGCGAGCCTCCTCGAGGAGGGGGACCAGGCGATCACCGTCCCGGTAGGCCACGGTGCGGGCTTTGTCCGCGAGTCGAGACTCGGCGACCAGCGTAGCGGCACCGTCGACCTCGCCCGTCACGTCGACCAGGGATACGTCGATGCCGTGCCACTCGGTGGGGATGGTCTCGGCCAGGCCCCTCAGGGCGGCACGCTCGGGCACGGGCCGTTCGGTGTCCCTCACCTGCAGAGCGTGGGTGACCCCGACCACGAGGCGTACGGCCCCCCCGGTCGCCAGCGCCTGGCCCAACGTCAGCAGGATACCAGGTGACGGATTCAGGACAACGACGGTTTCGATGCCGCGCCCGGACCGGACCACCTCCTGCACCATCCGGTCCAGGTGGCCGATGTCCTCCGGGTTCACCGAGAAGTGGCTCGATCCGTGCTCGACGAACTCCTCGGCGACGTCGACCAGGACCGCTCCGTCGTCGCCGAGAGCCTCGACCAGCCCTGCGCCTCGGAGGTCGTCATCCGCCGGTGCCCCGGCGCGTCCCGCAGACCCTCCGGCGTCGATCACCAGCGTCGTCCCGTGGGAGCTGCGGCGGGTCGGGGCGGACCGGGACGGGCGCCAGGTCCACCTCAGGAACCAGGCCGGTACCGTGTTCTTCCCCGTGGCCAGGTCGATCCGCCGGAGCAGGTCGTCGAACTCCCCTGTGGCGAGGCGCTTCTTCAGCTGGGTGCGCTGGATCTTCCCGCTCGTGGTCTTCGGGAAGGCATCCCGGGCCACCGGGATCACGTACGCCGGGACGACCCCGAACTCCCTGGTGATGTTCTCCTGGATGGACCGGAGCGAGGTCGCCACGGCAGTCTCACCTGGTCCTTCGGGCACGAAGAAGACCGCCATGCTCTCCGTGCCGGTCTTGGGGTCATCCATGGCGCACACGGCGGCGAACGTGGAGAGCACACCCTGCGTGTTGTTGACGACTTCCTCGATCTCGTAGCAGTAGAAGTTTGCCCCTCGGACGATGATCATCTCCTTCGTGCGCCCGGTGATGCTCAAGCGCCCGCCATGGATGTAGCCGAGATCCCCCGTGTCGAACCACCCGTCTCCGACGAAGGCCTCGGTGTTGGCGTCCGGGTTGTTGATGTAGCCGGGCATCGTCACCGCGCCGCGGGCCTGGACCCTCCCGATCACGGATTCGGGCAGCGTCTCTCCCCGCGCGGTCGCGATCCGCAGCTCCACGCCGGGGATGGGGGGGCCCACGTCGACGAAGGTGATGGCGGCAGGCCCTGGCTCCGGGGGAGCTCACCGGCAGCGTGACCTGCTCTCCGGCGTTCATGACCCATCGCAGCGAGGACAGATCCCAACTTCTGCTTCCGGCCCTGGCCAGGGCATCGTTGACGAGCTTGAACGCGAAGTTGGGCGCCCAGCTCAGCGTGACCCGGTGCCTCTCGATGAGGTCAAGCCAGAGAAGCGGGTCCGTCAGCACCGCCTGGGTGCGCACGTGGATCTGCGGCAGTCCCAGGTACGTGTCCTTGAGATGGCAGGTGAGCAGGGGGACCACGTGGTCGAGGGAGAGCCAGTTCAGACTGACGTCCGACTCGGTGTAGTCGTTCATCTGACGGGCACCGAGGACGTGGCTGATGACGGCCCGGTGGGTTTCCGGCACGGCCTTGGGCACGCCCGTGCTGCCACTCGTCAGCTGGATGAAGACGACGTCCTCAGGATCTGCTGCGGGAGCTCCCTCGACCGTCGCGTGGGCTCCCAGGTCATCGAAGGGGATCGCCTCCCACCTCGAGCCGAACAGCGCACCTGCCGCCCGGAGCGGCTCGCACAGCGATGAGCTCGCCAGGATGGGAGGCTCGCCCAGCAGGGTCCAGGTGTTCCACAGCTTCGTCAGAACGGCGTTCTCGTCTTCGTACGAGGGCGCCTGCGCCACGGCGACGGGAGCCACGCCGGCCAGGACACAGCCCCACAGGGCGACGAAGTGGTCCGCGAGACGCTCGATCTGGAGGATGATCCGGCCACCCCCGCGGAGTCCGTGAGCGTGGAGCCCGGCCGCCACCCGTCGCGCTCGGTCCAGGAGCTCGGCGTAGGAGACGAAGGTCTCGTCGGTGGCGGTCTCGTAGACCGTCAGGCCTCTCTCGTCTCCCCAACGGGCGGCGACCTGCTGGAGGGCCTCGACCAGGGTGGCCGGTGCACCCTCGGGAATGAGCAGCTCCTCTCCCCGGCAATACGAAGACGGCGGAACGGGGTCGGAAAAGGAGGGCGCGAGCTCCGCATGGTCCGTCGAGGAGGTGGAATCGGCGGTCCGGCGCCTGCGCCAGCCCGGCACGAGATCGTCGAGGTGCACGTGCGACCGTTCCTGCTCGACGTCCCGTACCACGACGCGTGCGTTCTCCGCACCTGCCCGTGTCCGGATCGCCTCTTCCCACGCCCCCGCCAGATCCTCGTCGACGATGGGCAAGCGCACCAGCGCGGCCTCGTCCACCCGACCATCCGAATCGAAGGGGAGATGGCTTACGGGTAGCACCTTGGGCCTGAGGCTCGCGGGTAGCGGGACGGACCGCGCGATGCGCGCCGCCGGCGCCATGCCCGAGGTGACCACATAGGCGCAGAGATCGTCGCCTCGGGCGATCACATGGCAGCTCAGGACGGATCGGTCGGACAGGACGGCGCGACGGACTCGGTCGAGCCGGTGCCTGGACCCGCCCCGCCAGAGCCAGCCGGCCATCGGACCCAGAAGCTCCAGGGCGCCATCCTCCCGCCAGCGTCCGCGGTCGCGGGTCGGGCGCTCTCCTACCCACACCCTCCCGGGGGCGCCCACCGGCACGAGCGCGCCGTTCTCGTCCAGGAGGTGGGTCGGCAGGATGGGCTGACCAACGCGAGCGAGGCTGGCTCCGTCGACTCCAGCCTCGATGCGCTCGATCCCGACCTCCGCTCCGGCCTCCGGCGGCGAATAGAGGTATACGACCCTGCACCCGAGGAGGGCCCTGGCCCTTTCGGCGAGCTCGGCCTCCAGATAGCTCCCGCTGCAGAGGAGCGTGCGCAAGCGGGCCGGTCGCGTCGGCTTGCCCGCGAGGAATCTCTTCAGATCCCCAGGTGTGGCAACCAGGACCGTGGCCTCGTCCGGCGCGGTGGCCAGAGCGGATCCCACCGCCAGGGGCCAGATCCACCCGAGGATGAACGTGTCCGGAGCGGCACCGGAGAGCCCGAAGACGGCGTCGTCGGGCCCCAGCGGCACCCGGTCCTGTAGGCGCTGGATACGCTGGGCCAACTGTCGATGGGTCACCTCCACGGGAGGATCGGCCGCGCCGGACAGGTAGGCCACGTCGTCGAGTCCGGGCCCGTCCATGGGCTGGGCTCGGGATGGCACCGCCTCCGCCACGCCAGGAGGCGGAAGGGATGGGGCGCCCACCTCGTCCATCGAGCCTACCACGGGGACGCCTCCCTCCCCGTCCCGGATGATCAGCCGTGCGTTGGCCTCGAGCAGGATCTCCCGCTGAAGGGGGTCGGGCGTTTCGGGATCGAGGGGCACCGGCACCGATTGGGTGAGCCAGGCCCCCCAGGTGGCCGCGATGAGGGTCGCAGGGTCCTCGACCACGAGCCCCAGCCGCGTCCCGGGGCCCACTCCTCGCTCCACCAGGGTGCTCGCGAGCGCCTCCGCCCGGGCACTCAGGTCTGCCAATGACGTGGAGCCGGCCCCGGACCGGACCCCTCGATCCCGACGGGCGACAGCCTGCCGGGCAAGAGCGTCGACCACGGTGTCCTGGACCTCGACGTCCCGGACGTCCTGTATCGAGTGCAGCCAGCTTCTTTCTGCATCTCCGAGCAGCGGAAGGGTGGAGAGCGGCGCGTCCGGCGCGTCGAGCGCAGCCCCGAGAAGGGTGATGAGGCTCCGGCCGAGGTGGGCGACGGTCGACGGATCGTACAGGTCACTGTTGTAGGCGAAATAGCCGTGCACGCCTCCGGCGCGGCGCCAGAGGTGAAGGGCCAGGTCGAAGTGTGTCGTATCCGACTCGAGCGCGACCGGCTCCACGGCCACATCGCCGAGCCTGATCGTGTCCAGGGACTCCTGGTGCAGCGCGAACATCACCTGGAGGATCGGATTGCGACTGGGGTCCCCCCCGGCGCCCAGCCCCTCCACCAGAGCGTCGAAGGGGAGATCCTGGTGGGCGAAGGCCCCCGTGGTGGAGGCCTTGGTGCGCTTGAGAACCTCGGCGAAGGACGGGTCGCCGCCGAGGTCCAGGGGCACGGGCAGCAGGTTTGCGAAGAAGCCGATCAGGGGGGCCACCTCGCGGTGGTGACGATTCGCCACCGGCGTGCCGAGGGTAAACCGCTCCTGGCCGGACCAGCGCAGCAAGAGTGCCGCGAACCCGGCGAGCAGGGTCATGTACGGGGTGGTCTCTGCGTCCCGCGACACTCGCTCCGCGGCGGACGCGACGTCGGCCGGAAGCTGAATGGGGAGCGTCCGGCCCTCATAGCTCTGGACCGGAGGTCGGCGCCGATCCGGGGGCAGCTCCAGCGCGGCGTGACCCCGCAGCGCCGCCCTCCAATAGCGGAGACGCGACTCGAGCTTCTGGTCCAGCCACGCTCGCTCCCACAGCGCGAAGTCGGCGTACTGGACCGGGAGCTCGGGGAGGGTCGCCTTTTCCCCTCGGCGGGCAGCCTCGTACTGGGCGGCCAGCTCGGTCACGAACACGCCGATGGACCATCCGTCCCACACCAGGTGGTGGAACACGGTCAAGAGCACGTGTTCCTGGTCCGAAAGGCGGTAGAGCACCAGTCTGAAGAGGGGGCCTCCCGCCAGGTCGAAGGGTCGTCGGCCGGCGCCCCGCGCCAACTCCCGCACGCGAGCTTCCGCCTTTTCGCCGGGCAGGTCGGAGCAGTCGACCAGCTCCAGCGGGAGGTCGATGGTCGACCGCACTTCCTGGCGTGGCTTCCCGTCGGCGCCCGGGAAGACGGTTCTGAGGACCTCGTGGCGAGCGACGATGGCCTCGAAGCTCGCTCGCAGCGAGGGAATGTCCAGGGGCCCGCGAAGCCGAACGGCAGCCGGGAGGTTGTACACCGTGGAATCCTGGGCCAGCCGGCACAAGAACCACATGCTCTCCTGAGCCCGGCTCAGCGGCAGCTCCTTGAGCGGAGATGAGCGCGGTACGGGCACGACTCCTGACATCTTGCTGCGGGACTCCTCGAAGGGGGCTCTTGGCATCGGTACGAAGAAGCCGCAATTCAGCCGCGCATACAGCGCGAAAGGCACGGCAGCGGGATAGGGCTTCCACCGCGTGAGAGCCAGAAAGGCACGGTAGGACGCCGCTCGGAGGTCGGCAAGGCGTGGTATCAGAGAGGCCGGGGCCCGGTTGCCGCGGAACGGCGGTCCCCTAGTGGAGCAGGCCGAGCGCCAGTGCCAGGAATCCGAATGCACCAAAAACGGCGTGAACCACGATGGCGATGCTCGTGTTCCCCCTCACCTGCACGACCGCCGGCAGGATGAAGAAGATGGGGAACGACGCAAGGATGAGATCAAAGCCCATCGGGATATGCCAGACGGCCCAGAAGAGGCCGTGACCCAGCCACGTCCAGCGGCCGGTGAGGAGCTCCTGCCTGGGTAGCACGTACCCTCTCCAGAAGAACTCCTCGCCGAAGATGTTGAAGAAGAAGAACAACGGCCACACGGCGAGGATCCAGCGATCGCCGGACGCCAGAGGCATGTTCCTGAAGAAGAACGGCGTGGCGTCGAGGCTCAGGCGCGGCATCACCACGTCCGCGATGACGAACGACGCGCCGCTGAGCGCGATGAAGGTCGCCACGGCCCAGGCCCAGTCCAGGGCATCGATGCGCTTCACGCGCATCCGGGCCAGGACGTCCCGGGGTCGGGTCGTGGGGGACTCCCGGGCGCTCAGGTAGAGTGCCCACACGAACATGGGCGCGAGCGCGAGAAGCCCCACGCAGAGGAAGTAGGTAAGCTCGATGGGAAACAGATCCCGCGCGTCGAGGTGAGGAAGGGCAACCCTGCAGGCGATGGCGTTGAGGGCCGTGGGCACGCCGACGAGCCAGGCCAGCTCGACCGGCCGTAGCGGCTTCAGGGCGCCACCTCGCGCCACGTCAGACTGGATCGACATTTTCCCCCTCCTCCGATAGTGCCGGGGTCGCCCATTGATAGTGGCGCGCTCGGGCCGCGAAATGGCTCACCATATGCACCGGACGGTGCATGACGAAGCTCTTGCTTCGGCCGGGGCCACGCACACAGCTTCCCCTCCATGACCAAGCCCATCCTGCTCACCGTCGATGACGATGCCGACGTGCTCAGCGCCGTCGCCCGCGATCTCAGGAAGAGGTACGGGCGCGAATACCGTGTCCTGAGGTCGGAGTCCGCTGCCGCGGCGCTGGAGCTCCTTCGCGAGTTGAAGAGCCGCGGCACCCCGGTGGCCCTGCTGCTCTCCGACCAGCGCATGCCGGGCATGGACGGAGTCGCCTTCCTGTCTGAAGCGGTTGGTTTGTACCCCAGCGCGAAGCGGGTCCTTCTCACCGCCTACGCGGACACCGAGGCGGCCATCGGCGCGATCAACCGATCGCAGGTACACTACTACCTGCTCAAGCCCTGGGATCCGCCGGAGGAGAAACTGTTTCCGGTCCTGGACGACATGTTGGAGGAGTGGCGGTCCACGTATCGGCCGGGATACGGCGGAGTGAGGGTCGTAGGCGATCGGTGGTCCGCACGGTGTCACGGCGTTCGGGACTTCCTCGCCCGGAACCGGGTGCCCTATCAGTTCCTCGACATCGAGACCTCCGAGGAGGCGCGAGAGCTGCTCGGCTCCGCGGATGAATCGGAGATGCCCCTCGTGGTGCTTCCCGACGGCGTCCGGCTCCCGAGCCCCGAGCTGACGGACCTGGCGGAGCACATTGGCCTGGTAGCGAAGGCAAAGGAGGATTTCTACGACCTCGCCATCATCGGAGCTGGTCCCGGTGGCCTCGCCTCGGCCGTCTATGGAGGCTCGGAGGGGCTCCGCACCGTGCTCATCGAGCGGGAGGCGCCGGGCGGGCAGGCCGGGACGAGCAGCAGGATCGAGAACTACCTGGGATTCCCCGCAGGCCTCTCGGGGG
>JARRLD010000090.1:0-15614 GCA_037387345.1 Gemmatimonadota bacterium | reverse complement strand
GGCGCAGGCCCGCAAATTCGGCGTCGAGATCCTGACCCCGCAGGAGGCCACGAAGTTGCGGGTCGAGGGGCCGTACAAGTACCTGACGCTCACCGATGGCTCGGAGATCTCCTGTCACGTCCTCATGCTGTCGGTGGGTGTCTCGTGGAAGCTTCTGCCCGCAGAGGGCGCGGACCAATTCGTGGGATCGGGGATCTACTACGGCGCGGCGACGACCGAGGCGATCCACGCTGCCGGAAGCAGGGTGTACATGGTCGGCGCAGGAAACTCGGCGGGGCAGGCGGCGATGTACTTCAAGGACTACGCCGAACGGGTGGTGATGGTGGTCCGGGGCGGCTCCCTCGCTGCGAAGATGTCGCATTACCTGGTGCGCAGGATCGAGGAGACGGAGAACATCGAAGTGCGCCTCCACACCGAGGTCCGGAGCTGCAGCGGAAACAGCCACCTGGAGGAGCTACAGCTTTTCTCGAACGAGACGCATGAGGTGGAGTCGGTCCCCGCCGAGTACCTCTTCGCCTTCCTGGGCGCCGAGCCGCGCACGGAATGGCTCGGAGACCTCGTGGCCCGTGACGAGCGGGGCTTCATCCTGACGGGTCCCGATCTGGATCCGAAGCTCCATCTTCGTGACTGGCCGCTCGAACGGGCGCCCTTCATGCTGGAAACCAACGTTCCGGGCATCTTTGCGTGTGGGGATGCCCGTCACGATTCGGTCAAGAGGGTGGCCTCGGCCGTCGGCGAGGGATCGGTGTCGGTCTCGTTCATGCACCAGATTCTGGCCAAACGGTGAGCCAGGACCCCACCGGTCGAAGGGGTGACAGTGGTGCGGGCTTCACCAGAGACGAGCTCCGCCCACTCACCGTCCTCGAGGGACTGCCGGACGACGAGCTCGACTGGCTGGCAGAGCACAGCTCGCGCGTCGAGGTGGGCGGGGGCGAGCACATGTTCGAGCGGGGACAAGTGGCGGACGCGCTCTGGATCGTGGTCGAGGGGGCCATCCAGGGCTTCGAGGAGATCGGCGGCCAGTGGCTACTGGTCGCGACCACCAGGCGGGGCCAGGTCACCGGAATGCTTCCCTTCTCCAGGATGACGCACTACCCCCGGTACACGGTCGCACCGGAGCCGTCGACGGTGCTCCGGCTCGACGCATCCCTGCTTCCGGAGCTTCTGAATGTCAGCCACGAGCTCGGTCGGCGCCTCGTGGCCCAGATGTCCGACCGGGTCCGCGGAGACGTCCGGCTCGAGCAGCAGGGCGAGAAGATGATCGCATTGGGGCGGCTGTCGGCCGGGCTGGCCCACGAGCTCAACAACCCGGCGGCGGCGATCCGCAGGGCTTCGGCCAGACTGTCCGAGCACCGTGCCCGTCTGCCCGCCCTGGTTACGGGCCTGGTACGCCACAGCGTGAGCGGCGAGGGCCTGGCGAGACTCGAGCAATTGCGGGCCCTGGGGAGGCGAGGGGATTCGCCCCATGTGAGCCCGCTGGAGCTCAGCGAGCTGGAGGAAGAGGTCGCCGAATGGTTGGACGGCCGCGGCGTACCCGAGGCCTGGGACGTGGGTGCGACCTTCTCCGAAGTCGGACTGACGGTGGACCACCTCGAGGATCTCGCTCGCCATGTTCCGCCCGAGGCCCTGGCCGACACGATGGCGTGGCTGGCCGGAGGCATCGAATCGGATCGGATCGTGGGAGAGATCACGGCGTCGGCCCAGCGGATCTCGGAGCTGGTGGCGTCCATCAAGACGTACTCCCACATGGACCGCTCCAGCGTACACGCGCCGACCGACGTCCGCTCGGGTCTCGACAACACGGTGACCATGCTCGGCCACAAGCTGAAGAAGAAGGCCATCCGTCTCGAGCGCGACTACCCGGCCGACCTTCCCCTCATTCTGGCCAACGCCGGCGAGCTCAATCAGGTGTGGACGAACCTCATCGACAACGCCATCGACGCCCTGGGCGAGGGGGGGCAACTCGAGCTACGAGCGCGGCGCAACGACGCGTGGGTCGAGGTCGAGGTGGTCGATGACGGCCCAGGGATCCCCGAGGAGATCCGCGCCCACATCTTCGAGCCCTTCTTCACGACGAAGGAGGTCGGGGTGGGTACCGGGCTCGGTCTCGGGATCGCCAGACGCATCGTGAATACGCACCAGGGGCACATCGAGGTGAGGTCGAAGCCGGGTCGGACGGTCATGTGCGTGCGGCTCCCCATCGAGCGAACCTAGTGTGGTGTTCCAGAGGTGGCTCGGCTGTTCGAGCGAACTTCTGGAACACCACACCAGCCGGACGTCGGCTCGCGGACCCTCGCCGACGTGCGTCGGGCCTCAGGCGCTGCCCGCCATGGCCCGTGCGCCCATCGCGGTCACCGCCTCATCGGTGGTAAGGACCGCGCTGGCGATCATGCGGAAGTTCAGCAACGCCGCCTGGTAGAAATCACCCCCGGGAAGCTGCGCTCCGGCGGTCGCGTCCTTCACCACGGCCACTTCGAACCCCTGCTCGGTCAGCTCGCGCAGGTGTGCCTCCACGCAGAGGTTTGCGGACATCCCTGCCAGGATGACCTTGTCGATGCCCCTCTTGCGGAGCTGCAGGACCAGATCGTTCGACTCCGGTCCGTAGACCTTGTGGGGGCTCGCGACCACAACGTCGTCGTGCTCGATGAGCTCCCTGAGGGGCTCGTGCCAATCGGCCCCGGAACCACCGAGACCTTCCGTGGTGAGGGCACCCTTGCGATCGAACATCCCGACGGCGTGCATCATCTTTTCGAGGGCGCCCCCGAAGTCCCATTCGTGATCATGGGGATAGTAGTAGTGGGGAGAGATGAAGACGGTGATCCCGGCCCGATGGGCCGCCGAGAGGAGCTGCCTCAGGTGCTCCACCGTGTCGTTCTCCTGCACGCTCGCTCCGACGACCCCCCATACCACCCCGTCCTCGGACAGGAAATCTCGCTGAGGGTCCGTGATGACAACCGCGGTCCTGTCTTTCTCGACGTCGAATCCCGGCCTGGGGAGGATGTCGTCGTAGGTCTGTTCGCTCATTCTCTGCGCTCCGTCATGCTGAGTTGGGAATACCGGACTCGACCACACGCTTGCCCTCGAAATGAGGGGTCCTCACGTGGGTGGGACCGCGGCTATGTCAACTCAACTCGCGAGGGCCCGAGACGGTTCCCGACGCCTCACTCCCGCGCGAGTTCAGCCGTCGCCCCGGCATCCGAGGCGGCCTGTAGCGGGAGGCGGACGGTGAAGCAGGTCCGTCCCGGGCCCGAGTCCACGGCGATCGTGCCGCCATGCTTCTTCACGACAGCGTTGTAGCTGGTGTTCAAACCGAGCCCCGTGCCTTTGCCGGGTGGTTTGGTGGTGAAGAACGCATCGAAGATCCGGGACTGGATGTCCTCGGGGATACCCGGCCCGTCGTCCTCGATCTCGACCACCACGTCGCCGTCGTCGGCCCGTGTCCGGACGGTGATGTGTCCGACACCGTCCATGGCGTCCACCGCGTTGTCGAGCAGGTTGGTCCACACCTGATTGAGCTCGCTGCCGTAGGCCTCGATCAGTGGAAGGTCCGGATCGAGATCTCTGGTGACGTCTACGCCCGCCTTGAGCTTGCCACGAAGGATGACCAGGGTGTTCTCGAGACCCTGGTTCACGTCGACTTCCTGAAGCGGAGCCTGACCGAGGTACGCGTAGGCCTTCATGGCACTGCGCTTGCCACGTCACGATGATTCCGGCGTGCTCCCTTCCACAGCGGGACGCGATGTCGTCGAGTCCAGCCACCGTGTGGCCGATCTCGACGAGCGCTGCGGCGTAATCCCACGCATCGTCCACGCCGTGGTCTTCGAGCCACTCCTCCACGTCCGCTTCCCGATCCCCGCGCTCGAGAGCGCCGAGCTCCACGGGGGATAGCGGAACCTCGCGAGCCTCCCGGTCGAGCTCCTCCAGCAGGTCGCCCGCCTCCTGGTCGAGTTGCAGCGTGCGGATGACCCGATGTGCCGTCTGGATTTCCTTGAAGGCGATCTCGAGCTGTTCGGCAGCCCGCTGGGATGCCGCAGCCGGGTTGTTGAGCTCATGGGCCATTCCGGCCGTGAGCGTGCCCAGGGTGGCCATCTTCTCGCTCTGCCGCAGAGCGCTCTCCGCCTGCTTCTGTGCCGTGAGGTCCGACCCGTACACGAAGATGAACGTGCCCTCGGGGCCCGGGGCGTGGTGCAGCATGAAGTGGCGCTGACCGATCTGCGTTTCGAAGGCGACAGGCTCGGCGGCGTCGCAGATCAGGCCCCAGAATACCTGGTCCACCCCGGGACACAGCTCCAGCCAGGAGCGGCCGGTGAGGTCGTCCGAATGAAAGAGCTCCAGGGCGGCGCGGTTGGCGAGCACCACGGCGCCGTCGCGGCTGAGGCGCAAGACGGGGCCTGGGTTCATGTCGGGGAAGCGCGCCAGCTCGGCCAGCACCCGCTCGGCGGCCTTGAGCTCGGTGACGTCCGAGCCGTAGGCGAACACCTGGCCGCTGATGGGCTCGTGAACGAGCGTGAAGGACAGCCAGAGCGGACCCACCTCCACCTCGTGCTGAACGGGCTGGCCGGAGCTCACGATCCGCTCCCACACGTCGTCGGGAATCCGGCACAGGTCACGGAACGACGAGCCACGGATCTCCTCGCTGCCGAATACGCGGCTGGCTGCCAGGTTCGCGCGGTACACCGTCCCGTCGCGTTGGAGGCGGGCGACGGGGCCGGGGTTCATCTGGGGAAACCGAGCCCGCTCCTCGAGCTCCTTCTCCGCCGCCTTCTGCGCGCTGATGTCGGTTCCGTACACGAAGATATGCTCGGCATTCGGCTCGTATCTCAGAGTCAGGGCGAACCAGGAGGCGCCGACATGCACGTCCATGCGGACGGGCTCGCCCTCGGCGAGGACCGTCGCTTGGACCTCTTCCGTGAGGTCGGGGAGCAAGTCCCACAGGCACCGCCCCTCCAGGTCCTCATGGCCAAACGCGGTGCGCGCCGCCCCATTCGCTCCGAGCACCCGGCCCGCCACGTCGAGCCGTGCAACGGGCCCCGGGTTCATCTCCGGGAAACGGGCCATCTCCCGGAGAGCAGCCATGGAAGCCTCGAGCTCACGTTCGGCAGTCTTCTTCAGGCCGACGTCGAGGAGGGTGGTCAGATAGACCGGCGTGCCCAGGTACTCGAAGACGGAGATGTCGGTCTGGGCCCACCGGCACTGACCGTCGGCGGTGCGGATACGGACTTCGGCGGACTCGACGCTCCCGCCGCGCTGGTGCTCCAACGCCAGGGTCCTGTCCTCCGGAGCCCAGTGGATGTCGCCGAACGGCAGCCCCACCGCCTCATTCTCGGTGGTGCCGTAGGTAGCCGAATACTCGGGATTGACGCGGATCACGACGTCATCTCGTGTGCGGGACAGCACGACAGGCATGGGAAGCCCGTCCAGCACGTGGGGCGGAAGATCTCCTCGTGGGACGAAGGAAGATCCGGTGGAAGTCGACATCGGCGGCTGCCTCCCGGAACCAACGCGGTCTTCTGGGGAACTTGGGGACGACTCGGCGAGTTGGGTGGACGGGAAGTCCGGCCTCACCGTCGAGGATAACGAATAGTAGGAGCGCGTGTATGGTGCCAGGGACGAACGTGGGGCGGCCCAACGCCCGTCCGCAGACATTCCGGGAGTGGTGCGTCCTCGTATGTCGTCGCACAGTGGTGCTTCGGGGCCTGAAGTTCGCCGTCGTGGTGGGTGCCATCCTCATCGCCATCAACCATGGCGACGCCATCCTCCGGGGGGATCTCGATCCTGTCAGCTATACAAAAATGGCCCTGACCGTGGTTGTCCCGTATGTCGTATCCGTGTTCTCCAGCGTCGGGGCCATCATCGAGCAAGGAGGCTATCGACCTCGGGAATCTGACGAGGAGGTAGCCCGAGCGTCCTGAAACCCCGTCACGGGAGTTCCTCATGGACAGGGTCACCACCGCCGCGGCCATAGCGGCGTTGCTCCTGGCACATCCCCTTCTTGCCCAGACCACCCGCAACCCCTTCCCGTCGGGCATCGCGCAGGACGAAGGGATCGTCACGGTCCGTATCGTCGAGTTCGCGGCGGTGCCGGACGTTGACGGTGCAGCGGCGCGCATGATGCTCCTGGTCGATGAGCCGGGAACGGGACGCCTGTTCGTCAACGACATGCGCGGCCCGCTGTACGGCCTGAGCTACGACGGACGGACCCTCACGCGCTATGTCGACATCAACGACCCCGCGTGGGGCGTCACCGTGGAGTCGGGGGGCAGAGAGCGGGGTTTCCAGAGCTTCGCGTTTCACCCTGACTTCGGTCGGGAAGGCTCGGCCGGCTATGGCAAGTTCTACGTATGGACCGATACGCCGAGCCGCCGGACCGACACGGACTTCAGGCCGGGAGGGGGGGACGATACGCACCACACGGTCCTTCTCGAGTGGACCGCCCGCGACCCGGCCGCGCCCACGTATGACGGAGGTCCACCCCGAGAGATCGCTCGATTCGAGCAGCCCTTCCGGAACCACAACGGAGGACATATCGCTTTCGATCCCCTGGCGGAGCCCGGAACGGAGGAATACGGCCTCCTGTACGTGGGAGTGGCCGACGGAGGCAGCGGCGGGGACCCCCTGAAGCTGGCGCAGGATCTGGGATCCCCGTTCGGCAAGATCCTGCGGATCGACCCGCTCGGGTCAGACACTCGCCGCGGACGGTATGGCATCCCATCCGGCAACCCGTATGCGTCGGATGGAGACCCTGGGACGCTGGCTGAGATCTGGATCTCGGGCGTCCGCAACCCCCAACGGTTCGGGTGGGATCCCACGACCGGGCACGTGTACGTGGCCGACATCGGCCAGGGCTCGGTGGAAGAGATCAGCGTGGCGACTGCCGGCGCCAACCTGGGCTGGAGCCTCTGGGAGGGGAGCTTCCGATACGCGGATCGGGGAGGCGTGGACCGGTCCGACCCCCGTGCGGATCCCGCCCTCACGTACCCGGTCGCGGAATATGCGCACGGAGACCCGCTCATCCTGAACCGGGCCGCGGTCACCGGCGTTCACGTGTACCGCGACGACGCGATTCCTCAGCTGAGAGACCGGGTGCTGTTCGGGGATTTCCCCAGCGGGGAAGTCTTCCATTTCGATGCGGATGACGTCCCGCACGGGGGCAACCAGGGGTTCCACCGGGTGCTCTTCCGGAGCGGGGACGAGGTGAAGACGTTCCTCCAGCTCATCCAGGAGAAGAACCTGGAGCAGGGCAGGACGCCGGCCCGGCGGGCGGATCTACGCTTCGGCGCGGGACCGGACGGGCAGGTCTTTCTCCTCAACAAGCACGACGGCACCATCCGGCTACTGGTTCCCGGGGCCTGATGGCCCCCGGCGATAGCCTGCCGCCAGGGGATGCGCGTCCGGAGGGGTCGGCGGAGCGGACTTCCCTCGTCGTGACCGCCGCCGCCTACTCCGTGGTCAGGGCGCTCCGGGGATCCACCTTGGTGGCGCGCCGCGCCGGGCCCCAGGACGCGAGCAGCGCGACGACAGCCAGGCCGAGGGGCAGCACGGTGAAGGTCGCAGGGTCCGCCGGGGCGACCTCGTAGAGGAGGCTCCCGATGAACCGTCCGGCGGCAAGGGCCACGACCACCCCCACCACGATCCCTGCCAGGGCCAACCGGACCGCCTGCCTGAGCACGAGCCCGACCACCCCACCGGATTCGGCCCCCAGCGCAATCCGGATGCCGATCTCACGACGGCGGCGCAGGACCCCGAACGACGCGACGCCGTAGACGCCCATGGCCGCCAGGATCACCGCGAGCAGCCCGAACGCGGAGACCACCTGCATGGTGAACCGGGGCCACGCCACTCTCTCGCGGGTGACCTCGGGCAGCGTGGCGACCTCCATCATGGGCACATCGGAATCGAGGGCCTGAAGGGCACTCCGCACGGCCGGCACCAGCCCCGCCGGATCCACTGCCGTGCGAACGACCACGGACGGCGTTGGCCAGGGGAACACTGTGTAGGGCAGATAGACGCGCGGGCGCGGCCGATCCCGGACGCTCTCGTCACGGATGGAGCGCACGACGCCCACTACGCGCATACGCGGGCCAGAGGGATCGTTCCACACCACGGATCGGCCCACCGCATCGGCGGCACCCCAGAGATCCTCAGCCAGGTGATCGTCGAGGATCACCGGGATCTCGAACCCGTCGGCCATGGCCTCCTGGCTCTCAGGCGGCTGATCCCGGGCATCGAAGTTGCGGCCCGACAGGAGCTGGATTCCCAGAGCGGAGAAGAAGCCGTCGTCCACGGCCCGCCAGCTCACCGGGATGAACTCTTCCTGCCGATCGGGCACCTCTTCGGCCGGCGCCACCATGTTGGACGCCTGGAACTCGCTGAAGATACCCGACATGGTGACGCCCGCCGCCTCCGCACCGGGCAGGCCCTGGATCTCGTTGGTGAGTCGCTCCAGGAAGGCCACCCGCTCCGCCGTGGAGTACTCGCCGTCCGGGAGTCCGAGGGAGAACTGGAACGCGCCGTCGGTGGGGAACCCCAGGTCCACCGCCTGGATGCGCTGGAAGCTGCGGGTCATGAGGCCGGCGCCCAGGATCACCACGACCGCCAGCGCGAACTGCGCCACGACCAGCGCGTCCCTCACGCGGCGATGAGGACCCGAGGTGCTGGGGGCTCCTTCTCGGAGGGCGTCGAAGAGCCGCCCCCGGGTGGCGAACAGGGCTGGAGCCAGCCCGGACACCAGGACCGCGGTCACCGAAACGGCCACGGCCACGGCCAGGACCCGGCCGTCCATCGTGGCCTGGCCGAGGCGCGCCAGGTCCCGGGGCCCCAGGGCGCGGACGACAGGCGTCCCCACGCGTGCGAGCACCACACCCAGGGCGCCGCCCAGGATCCCGAGCACCGCGCTCTCCGTGAGGAGCTGGGCCACGATCCGCCGTCGCCCGGCGCCCAGGGCGGCGCGGAGGCCGATCTCCCGCTGCCGGCCCGTGGCTCGGGCGATGAGGACGTTGGCCACGCTTCCGCACGCCATGAGCAGAAGAAGTGCCACTGCGAGGACCAGGAAGGTGGCGATTCGCGTGAGCCTGTCGCCCACCCGCCAATCCTGAAGAGAGTACACCCCGGCCCCCCAACCGGCGTTGGCGTCGGGATACTCCTCGGCGAGAGCGGCGCCGATGCCCGCCATCTCCCTCTGGGCGTCGCTCAGGGTGGTTCCCGGTGCCAGCCTGGCCACGGTCTGGAGCATGTGATTGCCCCGGTCCGACGCCGGATCCGGTCGTAGCGGCGTGAAGATGTCGACTCCGGGGAACCCGCGGTCCGTGGGCACGACCCCGATGACCAGGTGGGGGATGCCGTCGAGGGTGAGGGTGCCGTCCACGAGGGACTCATCAGCACCGAAGCGACTCTCCCAGTATCCGCGGGCCAGCAGGACCACCCGATCGCCGGCGTCGGGGACGTCCTCTTCCGGCGTCATGTGCCGTCCCGCGATCGGATCGATCTCCAGGGTGGGGAGCACGGTGTGCGTGACGCGCAGCCCCGACAGCCGCTCGGCCTGGCCGGCGCCCGTCAGCGTCATGTCCCCCATGGTGAACGCGCCCATGGCTCCGAAGGAGTGCTGGCGCTCCGTCCAGTCCAGGTAGTTGGGATCCGACACCGAGAAGCCGTTCCCCTGAGGCGTCACCTCACGAACCGTCACCAGCTCGTCGGCTCCCTCGAAGGGGACGGCCTCCAGCACCACGGCGTTCACCACGCTGAACACCACCGTCGCGGCGCCGATACCCAGGGCCAGCGTGAGGAGCGACAGCGCCGAGGTCCCCGGGGCCTTCACCAGCTGCCGGAGCGCGAAGCTCAGGTCCTGACGGAATCCGTCCCACAGATCGGCGATCCTCATCTCTCCCTCCCTCCTCATCCCGATGCGACGGCACTCCTCGCGCACCCGGTCCAGGTTTCCGAACTGACGTCGCGCCTCCCGCAGGGCGTCCTCCTCGCTCCACCCTTCCCGGAGCAGGTCCTCCCTTCTCTTCTCGAGATGGAAGCGAAGCTCCTCGTCCACGTCCCGTGCCACCCGGCTTCGTCGAAGCGGGATCCGGAAGACCCGACGTGGCGTGGGCCGATCCTTCACGCCGCCCCCGGCTCCGACGCCAGCACCTTGGCCACGGCATTCACGTACCGACCCCAGGACGACTTCTCGGCCTCGAGCGCGCGGCGGCCCCGAGACGTCAGGTGGTAGTACTTGGCCTTGCGGTTGTTGTCGGACAGCCCCCACTCGGCTTCGATCCAACCGCGTCTCTCCAGACGGTGCAGGGCGGGGTACAGCGCGCCCTCCTCCACCAGGAGCGCATCGTCGCTGGCGCTCTTGATCCAGCGGGCCACGGCGTACCCGTGCATGGGTCCGCCCGTGAGGGTCTTGAGCACGAGGACGTCCAACGTTCCCCGCATGAGATCCAGATCCGACATGAGGCACCCTCCCCTATGGTTCTTATGGAAAAGATGGCACATGCCCCCTAAGGTTTCAAGGGGAGGGCGCGGCTACTCCGAATTCAGGGCCCGGACCGGGTCGATTCGGGTGGCCCGGAAGGCCGGGAGCGCGCTCGCCGCCAACCCGGTCACCATGAGCAGGAGAGCCACCACCGTCAGGGTGGCCGGGTCCCGCGTGCCGCTTCGGAACAGCGTGGGATCGAGAAAGCGACCCGTTGCGAGAACGACGACGAGGCCAATGAGAATGCCGGCCGACGCCAGCCGGAGCCCTCTGGTGAGAACGCTGAGGAGGATGCCGGGCTGGCTCCCACCCAGGGCGACACGAACGCCGAACTCGTGTCGTCTTCGTCGCACGGTGAACGCCACGACGCCGTACACCCCCACGACGGCGAGAAGAGCCGCCAGGGTGGCCAAAACCGCCATGGCCCTCGACGCGAAGCGGGCCGACGTGAAGCCGCTCGATCGCCGGATCAGCCCATCCCAGGTGGTGACCTCCACCGGGATGCTGGTGCTCGACGACCACACGGCCTCCCTCATGGCCTGCGCGGTGGCGCCTGAGTCATCGGTGGAGTGGACCAGCACGGTCTGATACCACAGGGGCCGCTGGGCGATGGTGGTGTAGAATTCCGGAAACGGCGTCCACCCGAAGCCGTAACGCACGTCCTCCACCACACCGACGACGGTGCGCCACACCGAATCCCCGGGCAGGTCCAGGCGAAGCCTTCGGCCGAGGGGATCCTCGTCCGGCCAGAAGGCGCGGGCGAGCGTCTCGTTCACCACGGCGACCGGCAGGGTCCCGGCTCGGTCCTCCGGGGTGAGCGGACGTCCCCTGACAAGGCCGATTCCCGCGGCGTCGAAATAACCCGCTGTCACCGAGCTGTTGTGGAGGTTCGTGGCCTCCTCGCCGTCCCGGGTCTCGACGGACGCCGGGGGGAAGGACACGCCTCCCGAGTACGGCATCTGACTCGCGGACCCTGCGGCGCTCACACCGGGGCGGGCCGCGAGGCGGTCGGTCAGCTCGTTGTAGAACAGGGCGACGGCAGCGCCGTCGTCCCGATCCCCTCTCGGCAGCTCGACGCGCATGGCCAGCCGATCCTCCGTCTCGAAGCCCGGATCCGCCGAAGTCACGTCCAGGAAGCTCTTCAAGGAGAGAAGAGCGCCGGAGAGGAGCACGAAGGCCAGAGCGACCTCGCCTACCGCGAAGACGGACTGCGCCCGGCTCCTCGTGCCCTCGCTGCCGGCGTCCCGGAGCAACGAGCCCGTCCGCGAGCGCCACGTTCGCCACGCAGGCGCCAGTCCCGTCGCGAGACCGGCGGCGCACGAGACCAGGAGAGCGAAGGTGAGGACCGTGGGATCGATCCCCACACCCGCGGCGTTGGGAAGGGCGAAGGGAAGCGTCGAGACCAGCGGCACCAGGATGGCTGCCGCCGCGATCACGGCGACGCCTCCTCCCAGGAGAGCGAGCACCAGGGCTTCGGAGATCAGCTGGGCGGCGATGCGGCGGCGGCCCGCGCCGAGCGCTGTGCGGATCGCCAGCTCGCGGTCCCGCTCGAGAGCGCGAACCAGAAGCAGGTTCGCGATGTTGGCGCAGGAGATCAGGAGGACCAGTCCGGCTGCGCTCAGGAGGAGCAGAATGCCGGGCCGGCTCCCGGCCACCTGGAGCTCCCGCCACGAGTACAGGCGGGCCGTGGAGTCGCGCTCTCCCCCGTGCTCGGCCGCCAGGCGGGCGTGGAGGGTGGTCATCTCCTCCTGCGCCTCCTCCATCGTCACCCCGTCGGCCAACCGGCCCACGGTCTGGAGGAAGCCCCCGCTGCGTGTCGGCCATCCCCTGCGGTCGTCAGGAAGAGGGGCCCACACGTCCACGCCAGCATACGGAAAGCTGAATCCGGAAGGCATCACGCCCACCACCACGTGCGGAACGCCGTTCAGGGGCAGTGCCTTGCCCAGGATCCCGGGATCGGAGGAAAGGACGCGTTCCCAGAATCCTGCTCCGAGGACGGCGACCCGGGGCCCGCCGATTTCGTCCTCCTCCGGGAGCAGGGTGCGCCCGAGCTCGGCATCGACGCCGAAAGCGCGGAAAGCTCCCGATGTCGCGTTGACGCCGGCGAGGCGAACGGGCCCGTCCGGCGTCGAATACGAGTAGGTGACCCCTTCGAACGCCCCCATGGCTTCGAACGAACGCGCCTCGTCTTGCCAATCCCGGAAGGTGATGGGGGGCACCGAGTAGCTCTGGCTCGCCACGAACGCATCGGGGAAGCCGCGGGGCACGTCGGTCCGGAAGCGGTAGATGCCCACCAGCTCATCGGGCTCGGCATAGGACGGAGGCACCAGCAGGGCGGCGTTCACGATGCTGAAGGCCACCGTGCTTCCGGCGATGCCCAGGGCCAGGGTGGCGATGACGGCCGAGGACGCACCCGGGCTCCGAGAGAGCGTTCGCAAGGCGAGCCTCCCGTCGCGCACCGCGCCGCCGAGCACCCGGGGAAGCGCGCCCGGCGAGGCTCCCAGCCCGAGGAAGATCCCGTGGACGACGATGGGAAGCACATGGAGCCAATACCACAACGACGGGGGCACCGCGGATCCCGACCGGAGGTGGGCGCTGAACTCCTCTCTGGCGTCTCCGACCACGCTCTGGCCGGTTCGACCCCGGGGGGCTGCCCATTCCAGGAGCCGCTCCGCCATACGGGGGGGAACCGCTTCTCCTGTCCGCCGCCTCATCGCTCCTCACCTCCCAGCGTCCCCAGCACCCCGTCCCACAGATTCAGGAGGACCTCCCGGGATTCCCTCAACGCCTCGATGCCTGCCGGCGTGACGGTGAAGAGGCGGCGTGGCTTTCCGCCTCGCTCCGGCGTGCCGTCTTCGGTACGCCACCGCACCAGGCCCTTCTCCCGCAGGCGGTCGAGGGTCTTGTAGAGCGACCCGCGCGAGACCTTTCTTCCGGCCTCTCGGTCCAGCTCCCCCATGACCGCGACGGCGAAGGCCTCCTCGCCCAGCCGCAGCACCGCGAGGAGGACCATCTGTTCCAGCTCGCCCAGGTAGCTCTTGCCCATATCGACCGCCGGTGTCGCAATTGTCGACATTCGGTGTCGTAATAGTAGACAACGCGGGCTTGGAACGCAATACAGCTAGCCGTCTGACCCCCTCCGGATCAGCGGAAGCTCGGGTCCACCTCGTACCTGGCTCCCCGGTACACCGAGACCGGGCCGACCATCACCTCCGTGTCCAGGGACCGGCCGAGCAGCACCAGATAGGCCGAGTCCGGCGGGGTGAAGTCGTAGATGCTCCGACCGCGCCACTGTGGCTCGCCGTCGACCATCACGGTCAACAGACCGGTGCTGTCCATCTGCAGCACGTAGCGGTGCCACTCCTCGACGGCATCCGGCAGGGGGACTACCCGCGGATCGCTGATCGGCTCACCCTCGCCGATCCGGATCGCGGCGTGCTGGTAGTAGCTGCTCGTGCGGTACCGCGCGATGGTCGCCTGCTCGTACCGCTCCCCGTTCGGAGCCAACGCCGGCCTGCTGTCCAGGCTCACCTGGAGGTTCCGGAACATCTGGCCATTCAACGGCTGCGCGGACCACCACTCCACGGTGAGACCGTCGGACAGATCGAGAGCATTGCGGGACACCACGCCACTGTGGTAGTTCGCGTCGCCGTTGTTGATGAACACCCCGCCTCCTCCGGGAAATCCGGTGGGGCGGGAGTAGGGCAGGGGATCCCCGAAGCTCAGCCACCGGCGGGGGTCGATCCCGTCGGTCCAGTCCTCGTGTAGCACCTCCGGAGCGTCCACCTCTCGCAGCGGAAGCACCTCCACCGGGATCGTGACGGAGCGCCACCCCTCCAGGCTTGCCGTGACGTTGGCGCGTCCGAGGCCCAACGTAGTCAGGACTCCGCCCGGTCCGACCCGGACGATCCCGGGAGCCGAGCTGGTCCACGTCACCGCGGTCGGATCCACGGAGATCTGGTCCCCCGAGGCGCAGGAGAAGACCAGGCGGACGGTGTGCTCGGCGCTCACCGACGTGCGGATCCGACCCGGCTCGGCGACCATGCGGTCCACGTAGACGTCGGGCCTGACCGGATGATGGTACGGGTCCAGACTCACGAGGCGGGCATCGGTCTCGAGCAGGCGGCTGCCCTCTCCGGAAAGCGGGTTCGCGGCGTGGAGCTCGGTCCCCTCCCCGCGGCCCTGGACAAAGACCAGGAGGGGGTCATTCACCCACCTGGGCTCGTGCTGGTCCAGGGGACCGGACGCGAGCACGAGAGGAACCGAATCTCCGGCTTGGAGAAGGTGGATGTCGGCGTCGCCATCCGCGACCGATTCGAACGCGATCCACTCTCCGGAGGGGGACCACGTGGGCCAGAGCTGATCGCCGGGCCAGTCCAGTCTGGTCCTGAGCTGGCCGTTCGGCGCAAGCAAGAAGATATCGTGGTCCTCGCCGGGGCCAGCGGCTGCGGAGACCACCAGAGCGGTTCCAGTGGGAGACCAGGATGCACCGGCGACGCGGCGAGGAAAGAGCTCCTCGACGCTCCGGAACTCCCCGTCGGGCACGGACAACACGCCGAGTCGCTCGAAGCTCTCGCTCCGGTCTTCGCTGATCACGGTGGCGGCCATCAGGAGCGCCCCGCCGTCGGGGGCCCAGGCCAGCAGCCGCTCGTCCTCGGAATTGGCTCGTCGCAAGACTGCCGACCCGTCTTCGACGGATCGAACCACGAAACCGGAGTCGTCGAGGGTGCGATCGGTCCAGGCGATGTACCGTCCTGTCGGATCGATGACGCCTGGGGTTGGCTCGACGGGCTCCGCTCGCGCCTCGGACGAGGTGAGCTGAAGCTCGACCGGTACTCTACGGCCCTGCGGGCCGAGCACCCTCGCGCGAAGGGACGGCACCTCTCCCGATGCTGACGTCCACGGACCCCGGGTCATGGCGAAGACCCCGGCCAAGACCACGGTCGCGCACACGGCGCCGACAGCCGCCCATCGGGCCCAAGACTCTCCGAAGACCCTCCGGATCGGGTGTTCCGTGTCGCTCCGGCGTTGGGTCCCCGTCGGCGACGGCTCAGATGACCCTTCCCGCTCGTCGGGGTACCTGGAATCTGCCGACATGGTGCGCACTCGGGCGGTCAGCTCCTGAAGCTCCGACGAGGGTGCGTCGCCG
>JARRLD010000089.1:0-12003 GCA_037387345.1 Gemmatimonadota bacterium | reverse complement strand
CTCGACGGTCGATATGGTGTTAGCCATCGAGCCCCTCCGCCTCGTACACCACCTCGCCCCCCACCACGGTCAGCAGCACCCGACCCCGGAGGATCGCCTCAGGCGTCTCCCCCGATCCGACCTGGAAGGGATCCACGTCCATGACGGTCACGTCGGCCCATCTCCCCGGCTCCAGCACTCCGGTGCGACCCTCCAGGTGCGACGCGTACGCCGCGCCGGTGGTGTAGGCCCGCACCGCCTCCTCCGGCGTGACGGCCTGCTGAGGGTACCACCCCCCCGGTGGCTCCAGGGTGGGAGTCCGTCGCGTGATGGCCGAGTGCAACCCGTAGAACGGGGAGTGGTCGGATCCGGGGTTGTCGGAGTTGAAGGTCAGGGGGACGCCCAGCCGCAGGAGGGTTCGCCAGGCGTAGGCGCCGAGGATCCGCTCCGGTCCCACGCGGTCCTCCGCCCAGGGCATGTCCTCCACGGCGTGGTGCGGCTCCATGGACGCCACCACGTCCAGCTGAACGAACCGCTCGAAGTCGTCCGGGTGGACGACCTGGGCGTGCTCGATGCGATTCCGGGCGTCCCGCGCCTGGGGCACCGCCGAGTAGACCCGCGCCAGGAAGTCCAGGGACTCCCGATTGCCCGCGTCGCCGATGGCATGGATGGCTACCTGGAACCCCGCCTGCAACATGGCTGCGACGCTGTCCTGGTTGAAACCGTAATCGGCGCCGCTCACGCCCCTGTATCCCGGCCTGTCGGCGTAGTCCTCCAGCATGCGGGCTCCGCGGGCGCCCAGGGACCCGTCGTAGTAGGCCTTCACGGACCGGACGAACAGATGGGGATCGCTGTCGCCCTCGCGGGTCGAGGGCCCACGGTCGATCCACTCCGCCAGGAGAGCGGGATCGCGCCCGCTCAGCATCACGTAGAAGCGGAGGGGAAGCCGGCCGGCGGCGTCCAGGCGCTCCAGGGCCGCCATGGTGGAGGCCGAAGTCCCCGCCTCGTGGACCGCCACGTACCCGGACCTGGCCATCTCCGCCAGGGCGGTGAGAAGCTCCGTCTCACGCTCCTCGGCAGTCGGCCCGGGGATGGCGCCCTCGACGAGGTTCGTGGCCTGATTCAGCAGGAGGCCCGTGAGGCGGCCGGTCTCGGTCCTGCCGATCTCGCCTCCCACGGGATCCTCGGTCTCTTCCGTCACGCCGGCCTCCAGGAAGGCCCGTCGGTTGCCCCAGCCGGCAAAGCCGTGCAGGCCCCGCAGCCACACCGGGTGGTCGGGCACCGTCGCGTTCAGGGCGTCCCAGTCGGGATAGCGGTCGGCCCAGGCCCCTTCGTCCCATCCCGCACCCACGATCCACGAGCCCTCGGGGACCTGCGCGGCCCTGGCCCTCACTCGGGCGATGGCCTCCTCCTCGGTGTCGACGCCCAGGAGATCGACCCGGGAGAGGTTGCGTCCCAGCTCGGCGACATGGGTATGGGAGTCCACCAGACCCGGGAGCACGACCGCGCCGCCGAGGTCGATCACCCGGGTGTCGGGACCGATGTGGCGACGGACACCCGCATCGTCTCCGACGAAGAGGATCTCGTTCCCTGCCACGGCCACCGCGCTGGCGTCCGGACGCCACCCGGTGGCGGCGGAGAAGGGCGCGTCGGCAGCCGGCGTGCCTTCTGGGCCGGGCGGAGACCAATCCAGGGAGTAGACACTCCCCCCGACGAGGACGAGGTCCGCCGGAGCCGCGTCGGGCCCACCGCAGCCGCCCAGAGTCAGCGCGACGAGCGTGAGCGCAACGGGATGGGTGAGGGAGCCGGGGAGAGAGGTCTTGCGGGGGGCCGTCACGGAGCGCTCCAGTTCGGAGGGAACGTACGCCAACCTAGCCTCACGAACACCTCCGGGGGAGGCGGCGGCATCGGCGCCACACCACCGGGTCCGCATCCGCCCGGGGGCGCCCCGCGAGGCATCGTGGCGCGCCTGCGAGGAGCCCGGTATGCTTGGCGGACCACTCCGCTGCCGGCGGTGAACCACCTGCACCCGCTTATCGAGCACCCCCCATGATCCTCACGAGCCGAACCCTCACCCTCATGGCCGTCCTGGCCCTCGCCGCGTGCGGCCAGGCCGCACCCGGTGCCGGCACGGATGCACCGGCGGGCGGACCTGAGCGCCGGGCCGTGGCGCCCTCCGCCCCTGCCCTGCTTCCCTGGTCGGAGCAGATGGCCGTCCGGGACAGGTGGCTCAGCAGGCGCCACGAGATGCTGCTCCCCATGATGCGGCGGCACGGGGTCGACATGTGGGTCGTGGTCAACGAGGAGTTCCACGACGACCCGTTGACGGAATACGTGGCCCCGGCCCGTCCGTATGCCGGCCGCCGGGACGTCTTCGTATTCGTGGACGCCGGTGACGATGGCCTCCGCAAGGTAGCCGCCACCGGGTACTGGGAGGAGACCGTGGCCCGGTATTTCGAATCGCCCACCGATCCCCGGCCTGCGGCAGAGGTCCTGCGAGATCTCTTCGAGACACACCGGCCCGAGACCATCGGGCTGGGCATCGGAGGACGGCGGGGCATGACCCGATCGCTCACCCACGACAGCTACCGGTTCCTGGCCGACGCGATGGGTCCGGAGGCGGAGCGGCGCTTCGTGCCCGCCGAGGCGCTCATCGTCGAATACCTGGCCACCCGCATCCCCGAGGAATTCGAGCACTACGAGGGGCTGGTGGCCCTCACCGAGCAGGTCACACGCCGGGCCCTGTCATCCGAGGTCATTACCCCCGGCGTGACCACCGTGGGCGACGTCCGTCGCTTCATGTACGACGCCTTGTGGGCAGCGGGCGTCCGGACCTGGTTCCAGCCCGACCTGAGGGTCCAGCGTCGGGGCATGGAGAGGGTCGGGTCACGGGGCTTCCTGGCCGTGGCGCCGGAGGAGACGGTGATCCGGCCCGGGGACCTTGTGCACGTGGACTTCGGCATCTCGTACATGGGGCTGGACAGCGACTGGCAGAAGATGGCCTACGTGCTCCGGCCCGGAGAGACCGATGCACCCCAGGGCCTGAAGGACGCTCTGGCGAACACCATGACGCTCCAGGACGCGCTGATGCTCCGGGCGTCCCGGCCCGGGCGGACCGTGGGCGAGGTCTACGAGGCGACCATGACCGAGATGGAGGAGCGGGGCATCGTGGCCCAGGTCTACTCCCACCCCCTGGGCAACCACGGCCACGGGCTCGGACCGAGCATCGACTTCCGTGGAGCCGCCAACGCCGAGGCCGCCGCCCAGGTGCTCGTCGAGGGCTCGTACATCTCCATCGAGCTGAACACCTCGACCCCCGTTCCCGAATGGGACGGACAGGAGGTGTTCATCATGCAGGAGGACCCGGCCTACCTCACCGCGGACGGCTGGCGCTTCTTCCGCCCACGCCAGGAGGCGCTGTACCTGGTGCGGTGAGGGGAGCGGCTCCCGCTGCTCCTACATGCTGATCTGATAGGGGAACCAGCTCGCCACGGGCTTGCCGCCCTGGACGGCGGGCCGGAAGACCCATTCCGCCGCCTCCCGGATGAGGCGCTGGTTGAAGCCCCGGTCCCGTGTGGGCGGGTTCAGCCGGGTGGAGTCGGGAACCACCCTGCCCCGTTCGTCGACGAAGACCCAGACCTCGACCGTGGTGCCCTTCAGGTTCTCGTTGGCCGGAGGGATGATCATGCCCCGGGGCGACGGTGGTTGCAGCCGATAGAGCCCCTCCTCCGCGGTGCCCCCGTCTCCCTCACCCGTACCGGTCTCCAGGCCGGGGCCCTCGTCGTCACCGGGAGCGTCACCCAGGACCGAGGAGGGGTCGAGCGTCTCCGAGTCCTCGAACTCGACGGGCTCGATCTCCACGCTCACCGCCAGCGGGCGAGGCGGCCGGATGATGGGCCGGGACGGCGGCACGCTCATGTTCAACGCCTGCATGGACCCTCGGGCGGCCCTGTTGTCCCCGGCCCGGGGGCCGGCAGCGGCGAAGGGCGACATGGGGATCACCGGTCCTCGCCATCCCAGGAAGATGAACAGATGCACGAGGACGGACAGCAGGAGCCCCATCCGCCAGACGGTCCGCTCCCGGCGCCGGCGATCGTTGGCCTGCAGGTCGTGTAGGAGTCGCTTCATGAGGGCCCACGGCGGGCGACGACGGAGTCCACCTCGTTCACCTCTACTACTACCGGTCCGGTACCGGTGTTTCTCATCGCGGAAAACCCGGCGGTGGCGGAATCGCTGAAACCGATGTATTCCCTACGTCGTATGGAAAACCTCGAGACGCAGGGTCCCCCGCAGGAGTCCGGTTGTTCATGAAGCTCCCCAGCGATTTCGAGCAGCAGGTCCTTCTCGCCGTGTGGCGCCTCGACGACGAGGCGTACGGCGCCAGCGTACGTGACGAGCTGGAGGCACGGACCGGTCACGGCGTCGCCCAGGGCGCCGTCTACACGACCCTCATGCGCCTGGAAAAGAAGGGACTCCTGCGGTCGTGGCTGTCGGATCCCACCCCTGTCCGGGGCGGGAAGGCGAAGCGGATCTTCCGGATCACGCCCCAGGGCGTCCAGGGGGTCCAGCGGACCCGGCAGGCCATGGACCGGCTCTGGGACGGTCTCCCGACGACGGATCCGGCGGAAGGCTGAACGTGGTCCGTGCCCCTGAAGGTCCCCGCCCGCCCCGCCTCGCCAGGGCGATCCTCCGACTCGTCCTGCCGGCCGCCGTAGGCGAGACCTTCGCCGGCGATCTGGAAGAGCGATTCCGGAAGGATGCCGTCCACGACCCCAGGTCCGCTCGCCGCAGATACTGGTCCGATGTTCTTTCACCGACGCTCCTGCGCCTCCGTCGGGAGGTGAAGGGGATGCCCCTGCCCCCGGGATCGGGTCCCGGAACGGGAAGAGGAGACGGCATGATCACCTCCCTGATCACCGACCTGAAGTTCGCCTTCCGCACCCTCGCCAAGGCGCCGGCGTTCACCACCATCGCGATCCTTTCCCTGGCGCTGGGGATCGGCCCGAACACGGCCATCTTCTCCCTGGTCTCGTCGGTCCTCTTCCAGGACTGGGGCGTGGAGGATCCCGAGACGGTCGTGGACATCTACACCCTCACCGACGAGGGCGAGTACTTCTTCAGCCGCTATGGCACCTTCGAGCTGGTGGCGGAGGGCACCACGGACGTCTTCGAGTCGGTCACGCAGCACAGCTTGTTCACGGGCCGCATCGAGGGTCCCGATGGCCAGAGCGAGCTGGTCCTCGGGGAGATGGTGGCGGGGAGCTACTTCGACGTGATGGGGGTGCGGGCGGCCCTGGGACGGACGTTCGCGCCCGAGGAGGACGCGACGCTGGAGACCCACCCGGTGATCGTCGTCTCCGACGACTTCTGGCGGACGCGCCACGGCGCCGACCCGGGTCTGGTGGGCAGTGAGATCCGGCTGAACGGGAGGCCGTACACGGTCATCGGGGTCACGCCGCCGGAGTTCCGCGGCCGGCTCGCGCCCGGCGTGGGAACCGACTTCTGGGTCCCGTTCAGCATGTACCCCCACCTGAATCCCGGGAAGATGGGCAACGGCGACCTGACCATCACCGGTCGCGTGCGGGAGGGCGTGCCCACACCTCAGGCCATCGCCGCCGTGGAGACCGTGGCGGCCCGCTACGACGAGCGCCTGAACGCCGAGAACCCCGAGCGGCGTGGCCGCTTCCGGCTGGCCGCCGTCTCCCTCGCCGACGTCCGCCTGCACCCGAACTTCGACGGGGTGATCTCGGCCATGGCCGCCCTGCTCTTCGCCGCCGTGGGCCTGGTGCTCCTCGTCGCCTGCGTGAACCTGGCCGGCTTCCTCTTGAGCCGGTCCATGGAACGGCGCAAGGAGATGGCCGTGCGCGTGGCCATGGGCGCCGGACGGGGTGCGATCCTCCGGCAGCTCGTGGTGGAATCCCTGCTCCTGGCGGGCCTCGGCGCCGGGCTCGGCCTCGTCCTGGGACAGGTGGCCGCTCGTACCCTGGCCGGGGTCGAGCCCCCCATCAGCGGCCTCCCCCTGGAGCTGGAGGTGGGGCTCAGCACCCCGCTCCTCATCTTCACGGCGGCCACGGCGGTGGTCGCGGCGGTCTTGTTCGGATTGACGCCGGCCCTCGAGGCCCTGCGCGCACCGGTGGCCGCCACCCTCCGCGACGAAGCAGGCTCCAGCGGCGGGCGCCGCAAGGTGGGTGCGCGCGGAATCCTCGTGGCGAGCCAGATGGCCCTGTCCACCGTGCTCCTGTTCATGTCGGCCCTCTTCCTGCGCTCCCTCCAGTCGGCCACGGACACGGACCTGGGGTTCGCCACCCGGGAGGGCGCCGTGGTCCAGGTGGAGTCCAACACCAACGAGTACACGACCGAGGAGCGGGTGGCGTTCGTCGACGAGCTGACCCGCCGGCTCGAGGCCCAGCGTACCGTGGAGGCCTTCGGAATCACAAGCAGGATGCCTCTCGACCTGGGAACGTGGATGGTGAGCTTCGACATCCCGGGGGTGGACCCGCCACCCGACCAGAACCGGCACCGACTCGAGGTGGCCGCCGTCACCCCGGGGTACTTCGACGCCATGGGGATCCGCATCCTGGAGGGACGGGCACTCGAGCCCACCGACCGCGCCGGATCCCCGAACGTGGCCATCCTCAGCGAGGCCGCCGCCCAGCGGTACTGGCCGGGCGAGCGCGCGACGGGGCGGGTCCTCTATCGAGGCGGTGACCCGAAGGATCCACTCACGGTGGTGGGCGTGGCCGCCAACGTGAAGATCTGGAGCCTGAGCGAGGCGCCGAAGCCGTATATGTACCTGCCGTACCATCAGGGAATGGAACACGCGTCGTTCTACGTGACCGCCCGGGGGACTGCCTCGCCATCCGCGCTCGCCGCCCTCATCCGCGACGAGGCCCGGGCCATCGACCCGGAGATCTTCCTGACCGAGGTGGGCACCATGGACGATCACCTCGGCTACATCTTCTTCCTGCCGCGGATGGCCGCCTTGCTCCTGTCGATGGTGGGTCTGCTTGCCCTGGTCCTGGCGTGCATCGGGCTGTACGGAATGGTGGGGTACGGGGTCTCGCGCCGCACCCGGGAGATGGGTATCCGCCTGGCCGTGGGCGCGGACCGTGGCAAGGTCGTCGGCCTGGCCCTGAGCGGGGGCATGCGCCTGGTCGTGCTCGGAGGTTTCGTGGGGATCCTCGCCTCGGTGGGGATCGGGCAGCTCGTCGAGCGGTTCCTGTACGGCGTCGGCGGGCTCGACGTCCTCGCCCTGCTCGCGGCGCCCCTGGTCCTGGGAGGCGTCGCGGCGGTCGCGGCGTTCCTGCCCGCCCGTCGCGCCGGCCGGGTGGACCCGGTGAAGGCGTTGCGGACGGAGTAGGCCTCGGTCAACTTCGTGGCGTCCCGAGCGGCGGCGGGCCTCGCGCCCGCCGTCTCGCTCTTCGCCGGTGGCCGAACCCCTTTATGGCCGACACCTCCGCACAAGCCGCACTCGCCGGGCCCACCGGGATCCGGGCCTACTACGAGCTGACCAAGCCCGGCATCGCGGGGTATGTGATGATCACCGCCGGTGTCAGCGCGTACGTGGCGTCGCGGGGGCAGATCGCCCTTGCCCAGGCCGTGCATACCATCGTCGGCACGGGCCTGGCCACCGCCGGCGCCCTGGCCCTCAATCAGTGGGTGGAGCGGGACTACGACGCGGTGATGGTGCGGACGCGGACCCGGCCCATCCCCTCGGGCAGGATCTCTCCCCGGGCCGCGGGTCTGTTCGGCTCAGCCCTGCTCGCCGCCGGGCTCGTCCACCTGCTCCTTCTGGTCGGTTGGCTTCCGGCGACCCTGGCGGCCGTCTCCGCCGGGGCGTACCACGGGATCTATACGCCGCTCAAGACCCGCTCCCACCTGGCCACGCTGGCCGGCGGCGTCCCGGGCGCGCTTCCCACGCTCATCGGGTGGACGGCGGCGACGGGCCGCATCGATGGGGCGGGTCTGGCCCTCTTCGCCATCGCGTACGCGTGGCAGCTGCCGCACGTGCTCGGGCTGGCCTGGATGCTCAGGGAGGACTACGCGAGGGTGGGCTTCAAGCTCATCCCGCCCCACGACGACGCCGGAGCGGTCATCGGGAGGCACATGACGGCGTGGCTCGTTCTGCTGATTCCCCTGAGCACCCTGCCCACCGTGCTCGGGTACACCGGGGGCGTCTACCTCCTGGGCGCCGTCTTCGCGAGCTCGGGATTCCTGGGTGTGGGCATCGGGGCGGCCCTGGACCTCACCGACCGCGCGGCCCGCAAGGTCTTCTTCGGGTCTCTGGTGTACCACCCCGTCCTGCTCACCCTCATGCTCCTGGATACGGTGCGACCCTGACCGTGGAGGCCCCCTCGTGCGATCTGCCGTGCTCGTCTTCGCCGCTGTGCTCCTCTCACCTGCTCTCGGCATGACCCAGGAGCCGGATCCCCGGCCTCGTGCGCGGGACATCGGCCTCGTGGTGGGCATCCTCCCCCCCGGTGAGCACAACGCCATCACGGACGTGGACGGGGTCCTGGTGGGCCAGGTCACCGTCATCAGGGAGCCCTCCGTCCGCACCGGGATCACCGCCATCCTGCCCCACGGCGGGAATCCGTACATGAGCAGGGTCCCGGCGGCCATGCACGTGGGCAATGGATTCGGCAAGCTCCTGGGCGTGACTCAGGTGAGGGAGCTGGGCGAGCTGGAGACACCCATCCTCCTCACCTGTACGCTCTGCGTGTGGAAGGCGGCCGACGCCATGGTGGAGTGGATGCTCGCACGCGAGGGCATGGAGCGGGTCCGCTCGCTGAACCCCGTGGTGGGGGAGACCAACGACGGGGGGCTCAACGACATCCGTTCGCGCCCGATCACCGCGGAGCAGGTGGTGGCGGCTCTGGAGTCGGCCTCGGATGGACCTGTCGAGGAAGGCGCTGTGGGGGCCGGGGCGGGCACCGCCGCCTTCGGATGGAAGGGGGGAATCGGCACCAGCTCACGGGTGCTCCCTGAGTCCCTCGGCGGATATACCGTGGGCGTGCTGGTCCAGTCCAACTTCGGAGGAATCCTCCAGATGGGCGGAGCCCCCGTGGGAGTGGAGCTGGGTCAGTACGCGTTCTCCTCCCAGGTGCGCGGAGAGGACGAGGCCGCCTACGACCCGGACGCCGACGTCCAGGAGTGGGGCTCCATCATGATGGTGGTGGCGACGGACGCCCCTCTGTCGGACCGAAACTTGCAGCGCTTGGCCAGGCGTGCGGTCCTGGGCCTGGCTCGCACAGGCTCGTACGCCAGCAATGGGTCAGGGGACTACGTCATCGCGTTTTCCACGGCCAGCGGAGTCCGGCGTTCGACGTCCGGAATCCTCCGAAACGTGGAGGATCTGCCCAACGATCGCATGAGCGCGCTCTTCGAGGCCACGGTGGAAGCCACCGAGGAATCGATCTACAACTCGCTGCTCAAGGCGGTCACGGTGACCAGCAACGGCCGGACGGTCGAGGCGTTGCCATTGGACGAGACGATGGAGATCCTGCTGAGGTATGGAGCGATCCGCGAGCGCTGACCCGACACCCCCCGACGACATCGAATGGGTCGTCCGTGCCGAGGTCTATCGGCACTTCGCGTCCACCGGCCAGGGTCCCTCGAACGTCGAGCTGGCCCGCGCGGTCGGGATATCTTCCCGAGCGGTGGAGGAGGCGCTCCGCCACCTCGAGGATGGCCACCATCTGGCCCTCTTCCCGGATCGCCATGAGGTCTGGATGGCCCACCCCTTCTCGGCTGTGCCCACCGACTTTCCGGTGGATACCGCCGAGCGTCGCTACTGGGCCAACTGCGCCTGGGATGCCCTGGGGATCCCGGCGATCCTCGGCGTCGACGGGTGGACGGAGGCCCGGTGCGCCGCCACGGGTGTGCGCATCGCCTTCGGCGTGCGCGGGGGCCAGGCGAGGGGAGGTCCCGGCGTGATCCACATGGTCGTGCCCCCGCGGGAAGCCTGGGACGACATCGGATTCACCTGAGGCACCTACCTGGTCTTCCGGTCGGAAGCGGAGATCGAAGGATGGTGCACACGCCGGCACCTGACCCGCGGGGGGATCGCCACGCTGGAGCAGTGCTGGGACCTGTCGCGGAGCTGGTACGCCGGCCGCCTGGACGCCTCATGGCGGGGCCTGGCCCCGGAGCGGGCCAAGGGGATCTTCGCCTCCGTGGGCCTGACCGGGGACTTCTGGCGCATGCCGTGAGATCCCGACGGCCATGGCCATCGGCACCAGCGCGAAAAGCAGCGGGGCATAGGCCGACCCCGGGATCGTGAGCCCCGGGACAAGCCAGGTCCCCAGGGCGAGCACGTTGGCCACCAGCACAACGCCGAAACCCCACACGATGACGGACAGGCCCGAGGTGCGTCGCTCCTCCGGCCCTGCGCGAAGCGCCCGGTCGACCACGACCCCCACGAGCGCCAGGAGGTAACCCAGAAGCAGAATGCCGAAGAGGCCTCCGAACGAATGGTAGTAGCGGGGATGGAAGGCCAACTCCACGATCAGGCAGCAAAGCAGCACGAACCAGGGACCCCACAGGAGGAGTCGGGTCAGGGGCCGGCGGGCCCAGGGCTTCGCGGTGGGAAAGAAGAAGAAGAAGCGGACCAGCAGGATCAGCCAGAGGAGCTCGGCCAACAGCTGGACGTGGTCTCGGACCCCGTTCCACGTGCCCAGGTCCGGACCGGGGAGGGACAAGCCCAGGGCCAGGCCGATGATGGCCAGCCGGGCCGCATGCACCGTCGGCACGGTGAAGAGCGTTCCGACCCCGATCCATAGAAACGCCAGGATCACGAAGGATGCCCCGAGCCACGTGGCACGGACACCGGCCGGGCGCTCCCGGTAGACGACGCGACCGCGTACCTCTACGCCGGCGCGCTCCACCACCATCTCGATGGACTCTCCGGGGCGCCGGGACAGGGACCGGGGCCACCGGGAGTACATGCCCAGCTCCTCCACCGGAATGCCCTCGACGCTCACCACCGAATCCCCGGGTTGGAACCCAGCCTCGTCGAGCACGCCCCCGGGCTCGACGAAGGGAATCGTGTAGTCGGGCCAGTACAGGGCGTCGGTGTATCCGCGGTCGTCTCCCAACGTGCCGAGGGCGCTCCAGGCCGTGAGCCCGAGGGCCGAAAGAAGCAGCCAGACCCGGAGCCGGTGCACCGGCGTGGGGTGCGTCTCCATGAAGTCTCCCGGTCGGCGCCGGGCAGGAGCGCGAAAAGGGTTCGGGCCGAGGCCCTGATCTACCTCGACCCAATCTAGCCCAACCGAACGATCGTGGCGGTGGCCACCTCCTCCAACTCCAGGAGGGCTGCACCGATCTCAGGGCCCACGTTCCCGTCCACAGCGACCGCAGCCAGGGCGTCGCCCCCTCGCCCCAGGCGGGACTGGTGGTACTCGGCGATGTTGATGTCGTGACCCCCGAGAAGCGTGCCCACGCGCCCGATCACGCCGGGAACGTCGCGGTTGCGGAGAACGATGAGGGTGCCTTCGGGCACCACGTCCACGTGGTATTCGTCGATGCGCACGATCCGGGGGTGCGCGTCCCCCAGGAGCGCTCCGGCAAGCTTGAGATCTCCCCCCTCGGCCTTCACGACGATCTCCACGTATTCCGTGTAGTCCGCGTGGCGCGAAAGCCGGGTTCTCGCGATGCCGATCCCCCGCTGGCGGGCCAGATGCGGTGCGCTCACGAAGTTCACCTGATGGGTGCCCAGGATGTTCTCCAGGAGCCCCACCTTCACATAGGCCGCCAGGGGTGGCAGGGCCTCCTCCGACGACCCTCCATATCGGACCTCGATCCCCTCCAGGCCGCCCGCGGCCAGGGCGCATCCCAGCTGCCCCAGCCGGCGCCCCAGGTCGAAGAGCGGACGCAACGCCCGCACGGCCTCTCCGCTGATGGCCGGGGCGTTCAGCGCCCTGGAAAGATCCCCCTCCGCCAGGCACGCCCGGACGGCCTCGGCGATCTCCCGGGCCACCAGCTCCTGGGCTTCCACGGTGGACGCACCCAGATGCGGCGTGAGAA
>JARRLD010000088.1:12230-27503 GCA_037387345.1 Gemmatimonadota bacterium | reverse complement strand
TCGATCGCACGGCAGCGCGGAGCTCCCCCGGCATCAGCCGGTCCGTCCGACTGACCCGACGCGAGCACCAGGTCATCGATCTGATCGCGGAGGGGATGAGCAACAAGGCGATCGCCCGCGAGCTCCGGATCTCCCACCACACGGTCAAGAGCCACGTGCGCAATATCCTCGAGAAGCTGGCGCTTCACAGCCGGCTGCAGGTCGCGGTGTATGCCCGCGACGCCGAAGCGTCACCGCCGGAGGAGTCCGGGTAGAGCTCCACTTCCCGGGCCCCGCGCCGGGCGAGTTTTCCACGTCCTTCTGGTCATCGCCATCGGCGTCTTGCTGGTACGGCTCATCAAGGGCCAACGCGTCCCTTGAAGGAACGGTCTCCGTGCGGATCGTATCTGGTCCTTCCGAACTAGACCGCGACTCAGCCCAACGACGGATTCCGGCCGCGGAAGATGCCGGTAGATTTCGATGCATACCTGAACCGGTCGTACACCTGGGTCGACCATCCAGGAGCGCGGGGGTCCAACCTTGGAGGTCCCATGATACCCTCGCGACTCCTGCCGATCGCTCTCGCCCTGCTCGCCGCAACCGCCTGCAACCCGCTCCATCGGGGCCAGGCCGTCGAAGTGAGCACCGACGACGCGATGCTCAACTCGCGTTGGCATGCGAACCTCGCCTCGCCGGTGAGCCTGGTCGGCGCCGTTCAGCTGAGTTCAGCTGAACGGCTCGGCGTCCATGGCTCCCGACAGGAACGGCATCAGCACGATCGTCATGTTGGATCTGGCGAATGCGTCTCCAGGTGGGCTCCACCCATGGGGGATGCACCGTGGACGGTGCGGACCCGGGGCGGACCACGGCGTGTTCGGAGCCAGCAAGGCGTACTCTGCCTTATCCGTCGACTCTGACGGCCATGCCGCCGGGAGGGCAACGATCGCGATAGAGACTCCCCGCTCGGGTGACTACTTCGTGGTCGTCCATGCCTCGCGGTCGAATGCCAACACCGTCGTGGCCTGCGGTAATCTGGCGCCCCCCACCCGCTGACGTCCCGTGTTGTCCCCACGGATAGCGGCTCAGTCGCTCTGCCCTCCCGGGAACGGCGTGCGGCGCTGCGTCGTCTTGTCTCGCGGGCGGCGCGTCCTGGATCGCGGATGACGACGGAAGCACCGGAAGGAGCAGGTCCATGACCAGGAATACTCGCGGCCCCCCGAAGAGCGGGCTCTGGGCCTACACATACGACATCACCCTTCCCGAGTCCGAGGACCACTTCCGGAGCGTCCAGGAGCTGCTGGAGCGGGAGCACTTCGAGGCCAGGGCCGGCGCGCGCACATGGGCCGCCCAGGTCGTGGTGGAGCCCCAGGTCACGCGCATCCTGGTCGTGAGCGACAGCCCCGCCCAGGATCGGGCCATCAACCGCAGTCTCGAGGCGGCGCTGACGGCTATGAGGGCGACCTTCGTCGTCACCGAGCCGATGGCGGTTTCCGACGATGCCTAGCTGAGCTCTCACGGGGGCCGAGGCGCAGCCGGGTGCGGCGCTGGCCCTCCTCCCCGGAACCGTTCAGAAAGAGCTTCCTGGTCTTTCTGACCGTCGCGATCACGATGCTGTTCCTCATCATGATCCGGCAGTTCCTCTTGTCGGTCCTCCTCGTCTAGCAGGTGTGCGAGCTCGACGAGCGAGTCCAGGGCATCGCCGTCCTCCAGCGATTCCCAGGACTCCGAAGTGTGTTGCCCACAGGCGAAGAGATCGTCGCCAAGGCGGGGGAGATGGCCTCCGCGACCGGGAAGTTCCTGGTTGGGAGCCTGGGCGATGTGACGCGGGGAACGCTCGGGTTCTTCCTCCAGCTGTTCATCGTGCTGTATGCGATGTTCTACTTGGCCTTCTGGCTCTCGGGGATCCCGGGAGCGGCCTTCTGGGGGACGATCACGGCGGTGGTGTCCATCATCCCCGGCATCGGCGCGGCGATCATCTGGGTGCCGATGGTGATCTACCTCCTCGTGACGGGCCACACGGGCGCGGGCCCCGGGCTCCTGCTCTGGAGCGCCCTGGTGGTGAGCACCATCGACAACTTCCTGCGGCCTCGCCTGGGTCGGTCGCGACACGCGGATGTCGGACCTCACGGTCCTGTTGAGCACGCTGGGGGGGCTGGCCCTGTTCGGTCCCGTGGGCTTCATCGTGGGCCCTATCGTGGCGACGCTCTTCGTGACGGTGTGGCACATCTACGGAGAGGCGTTCCGGGACTGGCTCCCGGGGCGTCCGGGCGGCGGGTCACCCTCGGAAGGCCCCCCGGCGGAGGTTCGAGGCCCCTCGCCACAGACGTAGGCGAGAGGCGCCGTTGGTCTAGGAGCGCCACGCCCCCAGGATGCCGCCCATGACGGTGAACGCCAACGTCATGTAGCCCGCGTTCAGGAGCCAGAGCCTGAGCGATCGCCGCTCGAAGAGGTAGACGACCCCCAGCGCAGTCCCCACCCAGAACAGCCCGGCCAGGAAGCCGGTCTGAAGTCCGACAGAAAAGGTCGCCTCCGTGCCGATGAACAGGGCCAGGACGAAGGCGGCCAACAGCTCCAGAACGAAGGACGCCCCGAAGATCAGCCCCGGGCTCCCCTCTTGGGTCTTCTCCTCCGTAAGTCCCGATGCGGCCACCCACGGCTTCCTGAGAAGGGCGGGGGAGTACCAGAGGATTCGGAGGGCATAGACCGCGAAGGTCGCGACGAGGACCGCCGGGTAGTTGATGCCGGAGATGGCAGTATTCAGGTCCATGGGAGAACCTCCCGAAAGGCGGGATGCCGGAGGGAGACCTGTGAACTCGATCCCATCCCCGCACCCCCGTGTATCGTCAGAACCAGAGGTGGAGAAGTCACACCCCTAGTACATGCCACCCATGCCGCCGCCCGGCATGGCCATGGCCTTCTCCTCTTGCGGCTTCTCCACCACCACGGCCTCGGTGGTCAGCAGCAGCCCCGCGATGGACGCGGCATTCAGCAGCGCGTGGCGCACGACCTTCGTCGGGTCGATGACGCCGGCCTCCACCAGGTCCTCGTAAGTGTCGGTCAGCGCGTTGTAGCCGTAGTTCGCCGACTTGTTGGCGCGCACCTTCTCGACGACGATGCTCCCCTCGGCCCCCGCGTTCGTCGCGATCTGACGGATGGGGTGCTCCAGGGCGCGTATGAGAATCCCGACGCCGATCTGCTCGTCCTCGCGGTCGAGCTTCATCTTCTCCAACGCTTTCTGCGCCCGCAGCAGTGCCACGCCACCGCCGGGCACGGACGTTGATCACGGCCACGCCACCGGCGAGCTTCGCCAGCCGCTCCTGGAGCTTCTCGCTATCGTAGTCCGAGGTGCTCTTGTCGATGCCGACGCGGATCTCCTCGATGCGGCCCTTGATCTTGTCCCCCTAGCCACCACCGTCGATGATCGTGGTGGTGACCTTGTCGATGACGATGCGCTTGGCTGTACCGAGGTCCGTGAGCGCGGCGTTCTCGAGCTTGAAGCCGACCTCTTCCGAGATCACCTGCCCACCCGTCAACACGGCGACGTCCTGGAGCATGGCCTTGCGGCGATCGCCGAACCCGGGCGCCTTCACGGCGGCCACCTTCAGCGTACCGCGCAGCTTGTTGACCACCAGGGTGGCCAGCGCCTCGCCCTCGACGTCCTCCGAGACGATCAGGAGGGGCTTGCCCAGCTGGGCGACCTTCTCCAGAACGGGCAACAGGTCCTTCATCGAGCTGATCTTCTTGTCGTGGATGAGGATCACGGCGTCCTCGAGGACGGTCTCCATGCGCTCCGGGTCCGTGACGAAGTAGGGTGACAGGTACCCGCGGTCGAACTGCATGCCGTCCACGGTCTCAAGGGTGGTCTCGAGGCCTTTCGCCTCCTCCACCGTGATGACGCCGTCCTTGCCAACCTTCTCCATGGCGTCGGCGATGAGGTTGCCGATCTCCAGGTTGGTGTTGGAGCTGATGGCGCCGACCTGCGCGATCTCCTTCTTGCCCTTGGTCGGCGTGGACATCTTCTCCAGCTCCGCCACCACGACCTCAACGGCCTTATCGATGCCCCGACGGATACCCATGGGGTTGGTTCCGGCCGTGACGTTCTTCAGCCCCTCGCCGAAGATCGCCTGTGCAAGCACCGTGGCAGTGGTGGTGCCGTCACCGGCCACGTCGGAGGTCTTCGTGGCGACCTCCTTCACCATCTGGGCTCCCATGTTCTCGATGGGATCCTCCAACTCGATCTCCTTGGCCACGGACACACCGTCCTTGGTCACGGTGGGCGATCCGAACTTCCGATCGATCACCACGTTCCTGCCCTTGGGCCCGAGGGTGACCTTCACCGCGCGGGCCAGCTTGTCGACGCCGATCTTGAGGCGCGCCCGCGCCTCGACGTCGAATCCGAGCTCTTTGGCTGACATGATTCGTATCTCCCTCGATTCGTCGAATACGTTGACTTACTTGATCACCGCGAGGACGTCGCTTTCGCGGAGGATGAGGAACTCCTCCCCGTCGAGCGTTACGTCCGTGCCGCTGTACTTCCCGTAGAGGACCCTGTCCCCGACCTTCACGTCCATGTCGAGGCGCTTGCCGTCGTCCGAGATCTTGCCAGGGCCCACGGCGACGACCTCACCCTGAGACGGCTTCTCCTTGGCGGTGTCGGGGATGTACAGCCCGCCCCGCATCTGCTCCGATTCGTCCAGCGCCTTGATCACGACGCGATCGGCCAATGGCTGGATGCGAGTTGCGGCTTTGGTGCTCATGAGGCGGTCCTCCGGTTGCCATCGAGTCGGATGTGGGAACTGGTCCTGGCAGGCTCCGGCCAGCAACGCCTGAGTACCAACGACCGCGTGCTTCGACGAATCGCCGGTGCGAAAGCGATGAGAAGAGGCACCTGCTCGATTCGAAGAGTACCGCGGATCGAGATCGGGAGGTATCGCCCAAATGGGTGACAGCCGATCGGGGGAGGTAGACATGGATGGGATGCGGCATTATATAACTGTATGGTTAATTACGATCGAGAAGCCCTGTTCGACGCTCTGGCCGACGGGGTGCGCAGGCGGATCCTGGACGCTCTGGCCGAACGGGAGTGCTCCGCGGGCGAGATCGCCCACGGCTTCGACATCAGCCAGCCCGCCGTCTCGCGTCACCTTCGCAAGCTCCGGGAGGCGGGACTGGTCCAGCGCCGGACCGAGGCGCAGTGGCGGATCTACCGACTGAACCCCGATGCGCTCCGAGTAGTCGACCGCTGGATGGAGAAGTACCGGGTCTTCTGGGCGGCGCGGATGCACGACCTCAAACGCTACGTCGAGGAGTCTCCATGAGTGACGCGTGGAAGTACGAGCACTCGTTCCCCATCGCCGCCGGTGTCGACGCTCTCTTCGCCGCGTTGACCCAGGAAGAGGAGCTCGAGCAGTGGTTCGCGGAGCACGCGTCGGTGGATGCGCGCAAGGGCGGACGCATGGAGTTCTGGGGTCGCCACACCGTGGGCACGCCGAAGGAGGGCGACGCGGGTGGGCTGATCACCGACTTCGAGGCAGGAGAGCGCCTGGCATTCGAGTGGAAGCTGTTCGGGGTGCCGTCCACCGTGCGGTTCACTCTCTTCCCTGAGGAGGCGGATGGCGGGCCCTCGACCCGCGTCACGGTCGGCCACGACTTCGAGGGCCTGCCCGACGTGCCACGGCCCAAGGAGCTGGTGGACGACTGGTGGCGCCTGTGCCTGGGGAACCTGACCGCCTACACCACGCCCCAGGGCGAGGTCATGCGCGTCGACTTCGCCGACGCCGGCCCGGAGATCCGGCTCTCCCTGCACGTGGAGGCTCCTCCGGACAAGGTCTTTCGGGCGCTCACCGAGCCCGGGTGCCTGAACCAGTGGATGGCGAAGGACGCGGAGGTGGACCTGAGGGTCGGGGGAAGCTGGGACCTGGGATGGGATCCGCCCGAGGGCCATGCCGGGCCGGGCATGAAGATCCTGGAGCTGGTCGCGAACGAAAAGCTGACCGTCTCATGGCCGGACTGGAGAGGCGACGCATCCGTGCCGCCCCAATCCGTAACCTGGCTCCTGGAACCCAGCGACGGCGGCACCCGCGTGACGCTCATCCACGCCGGCTTCGTCAGGGCGGCGGACCTGAGCGACTATCCCTTCGGGTGGGACCATTTCATGGACCAGATGAAGGGAGTGGCCGAGAAGCTGTAGCCTCAGGAGATCATCTCTCCGTTGGCCCGCCGCAGGAGCGCCGTCACCCGGTCGAGCGCGTCAGCGATACGCACCATCTGCGGGGCGACGAGGTCCCACTCCCGCTGCTCGATCGCCTCGCGGACCCCCGGCAGCGTCTTCACGCCGTACCCGGTGTAGAAGCCCGGCGCATAGATGGTGTGGCGGAACCACGGACGGCCCGGCAGGCCGGCCTCGTCGGTCATCGCCTGCTCGACCTTCTGCAGGATCGAGTTGATCTCTCCCTTGCGGGCCTCCGAGATCGAGCCGGCAGCGAGTCCCTCCGCGAGCGTGCCGTCGAGAGAGGAGGAGGCCTCCCGGAGCCGCGTGAGCGCGTTCTGCACCGGTGAGAAGTCGAGGTAGGGCACCGGGTCCTCGGCCGCGGGGGGCACGTACGTCTCGGTCGGGTCCGCACGCAGGCGGTACGCGTCCATCTCGACCAGACGGTTGTGCCGCTCGGTCTCGGCGCGCATCGACTCGGCGAGCTCCTCGACCTCGGTCAGGTACCGGTCGACGGTGGCGGTGTAGTTCGCCATGCGCATCGGCAGGACGTCCGCGTTCGCGAAGCGGAGCGTGAGCCGCCCCGCGACCTGTGCGAGCGCGATCCCGTACCGGAAGCCCGGGTCGCCGAAGCGCGTGTAGTGATCGAAGGAGTCGAACTGGGAGTGGTACGAACCGCCCCCGTTCTCGCCCCCGAACCCGATGTTCAGCGACGCGATCCCCAGATGCTGCAGGAAGGGAGTGTAGTCCGAGCCCGAGCCCAGGGGGCTGATCCAGAGATCGCCGTCGCGCTCCGCGCTCGGGTCCCCGCCCACCGCGCGAGCCGCCCTCACCCGCTCCCACACGGATACACCCGTCTGGGGGTCGGTGACCTGCTTCGCCACCTCGTTGACGACCCGCTCCAGGGTGTGCGAGCCGCCGGCCCCCAGGAAGCCGCGTCCGTTTCCATCGGTGTTGACGTAGAGGACTGCCTTCTCGTGCAGCTCGTCCCGGTGGTCCTCCGCCCATTCCGTCGAGCCGAGCAGGCCCGGCTCCTCTGCGTCCCAGCCGGCGTAGACGATGGTCCGCTTGGGCCGCCAGCCCGTCCTGGCCAGCTCGCCGACCGCGCGGGCCTCCTCCATCAACGCGACCATGCCTGAGATCGGGTCCCCCGCGCCCATCGCCCAACCGTCGCGGTGGTTGCCGCGCACTACCCACTCGTCCGGAGCCTCCGAGCCGCGCATTACGGCGATCACGTCGTAGGCCGGGGTCAGGTTCCAGTCGAACTCGAGGTGGAGGCGGACCGTCGCGGGTCCTGGCCCGATGTGGTACGTGATCGGCAGCGCCCCCCGCCAGGCCGTGGGAGCGACCGGGCCCTCCATGGCCTGGAGGAGCGGAAGGGCGTCCCCGTAGGAGATCGGCAGGACCGGGATCTTCATGATCGTCGGCGCCTCCTCGACGGTAAGCCGCTCGGCGTCCTCCGTGGCCCCTTCGAAGGGGGTGAGCGGATCGCCCGGGTACTGCGGCATGTCCTGCACCGCCCCACGCTGCACCCCGTGCTCCATCCGGTACGGGCCCTCCGGGTAGACGTCACCCTGGAAGTAGCCGTCGTCCCGTGGGTCCGAGTACAGGATGCACCCGATGGCGCCGTGCTCGTACGCCACCTTCGGCTTGATCCCCCTCCACGAGCCCCCGTAGCGGGCGATCACGATCTTGCCCTCGACCGAGATCCCCCGCTGCTCCAGCTCCTCGTAGTCCGAGGGGATGCCGTAGTTCACGTAGACGAGCTCGGCGGTCACGTCCCCGTCGGCCGAGTAGGCGTTGAACGTGGGAAGACGGTCCTCCTCGATCCCGGAGGTCGCGTCCTCGGCGAGCGTCGGTTCACGGAGCCGCGCGGTGTACTGGGTCGGCTCGAGCAGCTCCAGATGCCGGATGCGCGGAAGCGGATAGAGGACCTGATACTCGTCCAGGCGCGCCTCGAAGCCCCACGAGCGGAACTGCTCCACCATCCAGTCCGCGGTCTCCTTGTGGTGGGGGGAGCCGGTGTAGATGGGCTTCGAGGTGATGTAGCGCATCCGCTGCTCCAGGTTGGACGCGTCCATGAACGAGTCGTAGCGGGCCTCGAGAGCGAGCTGATCGGCCGAAGACCCGGAGGTGAACCCGAGGATACGTGTGGCTTCCTGGGGGGTCTCCGAGGCGGGAGTGGCCGCGAGCAGGACCGTGGCGGAGAGGAGGACGGATCGGCGGATCGGGGTGCTGCTGCTGGACATGGCTGGAGCCTTTCGGAGTACGTCGGCCCGGTCGGGGCCCTGGGGCCCGACCAGCGGGCAGGTAGGATCGGGTGAGGGGGGGAGCGGAGCAAGAGGAGCGACGTGGACACCCAGTATTCAACTGGCGAGGTATTGCGCTGGCGACGCCTCGCGCGGGATCTTGGCGCGTCTCACTGACCGGAGCCCTGCCCGTGTCCTACATCGTCCTCCGCCTCGCGGATGCCCGCACGGGGTGGCGGTGCCAAGCCCCCTGACGCCTCGCTCAGGAGGGACGATGCACACCGGTGCGAACGTCGGCGTGGGATCGTGGATCCGCCGCCGCGCCGCGCTGGCGCCGCACGACGTCGCGCTCGTGCACGGCGATGTCCGACGGACCTACGCCGAGCTCGCCAACCGGATCGATTGCGCCGCGGCGGCGATCCGAGCCCAGGGCGTCCGCCCGGGTGACCGCGTCGCCTATCAAGGCCGGGACGAGCCCATCGCCCTCGAGTCCTTTTTCGCCACCGGGATGCTCGGGGCCGTGTGGGTGCCCATTCTGCCGGGCCGTTCCCCAGACGACGTACAGCACATCGTGGACGACGCCGAGGTTCGCCTCCTCGTTCGCGGCGCCCTCGACGACGACCTGCCGCAGGCACCTGTGATGACGGCGGCAGATCTCGAACACGCGATGGTGAGTCGCCCAGCGGAGGTGCCGCCGCCCGTGGCCGTGTCGTTCGACGACCTGGCGATTCTCGGCTACACCTCCGGCACGACCGGGCGGCCGAAAGGGACGATGCTGACGCACGGGAACCTGACGGCCAACGTCCTGAACATGCTGTCGGCCTGCGCGATGTCCCGTACCGATTCGACCGTCGCTCTCGCGCCGTTGACGCGTCTCGGCGGCCTTGGCGTCGTCGTGCTGGAACTGTTCTTCGTCGGAGGCAGGGTCATCCTGCCTGTCGACACCCGACCCGCCCGCCTCCTCGAGACTCTGGCGCGCGAACGCGTGTCCGTGCTCTTCGCCAATCCCGTCGGCCTCGAGGGCCTCGCGCGCGATCCCGCCTGGCAGACGACCGACCTGTCGTCGATCCGCACGGGCATCGTCGGCGGCGACATCGTGCCGGAGCCACTCCTGCGCACCTACCTCGATCGAGGCGTGCCGCTGTGCCACGGCTACGGCCTGACCGAAGCCGCGCCGGTCGTGACGCTGCTCGATGAACGAGACGCGCAGTCGAAGTTCGGATCCGTCGGCCGCCCCATCGGGCTGGTCGAAGTGGCCATCGAAGGGCAGGACCGCCAGGCTCCACCGGCCGGCGAGACCGGCGAGATCCTCGTCCGCGGACCGAACGTGACGTCGGGGTACTGGAGATGCGCCGATTCCACGGCCGCGGCGTCAGCCGGTTACGGCTGGTGGCGCACCGGAGACGCCGGATGGCTCGACGGCGACGGCTGCCTGTACGTCGTCGGCCGCACGCGCGAGGCCTTCGACATCGACGGGGAACGCTTCTTTCCAGGAGAAATCGAGCGCGTGTTGCACGGACACCCGCTCGTCGCCGACGCCGCGGCGGTTCGCGGACCGGCCGGAATCGTGCTGTTCGTCGTGTCCGCAGGAGGGTCCGGCTCCGAGGATCTCTCCGCGACCCTCGAGCGCGTCATCCCGCGACGCAAGGCGTCGATTGCCATTCGTCCGATCGATCGAATCCCGCGCAACGCCGCGGGAAAGATCCGGCGAGCCGAACTGGGGGCTCTCCTCGGCTGACGACACGAGGCATCGGTGCCCTGTGCTCGACGGCCCCGCAGACGATCGACGCCGGGACGATGGCTGAGCCCGTCTTTCGTCACTCCGCCCGCAGCGAAGCGACCGGGTCGACGCGGAGCGCCCGGCGGAGTGGCCGCCAGACAGCCAACACGACTGAGCCCAGGAGCACGCCGATCCCGAGCGTGAGCGCCACGGGATCGGCGGGCGCGACACCCCACAACAGACTTCTCACCACGCGCATGGCGGCGGCCGCTCCACCAAGCCCGATGGCCAGCCCGGCGACGACGGAGCCGGCAACCGGAACGAGCACCGACTTCATGATGGCCATACCGTCGGCGCCCACCGCGACACGGATGCCGATCTCCCGCCGCCGCGCCGCCACCGCGAGCGTGACGACGGCAAAGATCCCTGCCGCGACGAGCAGGAGCCCCAGCGCCGCGATCACGGAGAACAGCTCGGCGTTCATCCGCTGCGTGTAAAGGAAGCCGCGGACCACGTCCCTGTAGGTCAGGATGTTCACGATGGCGAGACGCGTATCCACCGCGCGCAGCTCCCGCTCCGCAGCGTCCACCATCGCGGCAGGGTCGCCCCGCACCCTGAGCAGCAGCGCGTTTCCGGGCCTGGAGTAGTGCTGTGGCAGCGAGAGGTAGGCGACCGGAGGGGGATCGTCGAGCAGGGCGACCACCCGAGCATCGCGCACGACACCGACCACCTCGAGATTGCGATCCGCCTCATCGCCCGTCCCCGGCCAGCGAAGCGACCGCCCGACGGCGTCGTCATCGCCCGCCAGGCGCACGGCCAATGCCTCATTGACCACGACCACCGGCGTCGCGTCCACCGTGTCGGTATCGAGGAGCGTACGGCCGTGGACCACATCCATGCCGAGGGCCTCGAAGTACCCGGGCCAGACCCTCGCCACCGTGACCGACACGGGATCGGTGCGGTCGTCGGGAGTGAGCTCCTGGATGGGATGCGGGGAGAGCGGCGCGTACTCGGAGACCGTCGCCGCTTCGACCCAGGGCATCACCTCGAAGCGGCGGATGAGCTCCTCGAAGAACTGATGTCGCTCGGGGATCGGGACCCCCATGCTGCTCGTGCTCACGTAGCTGGCCAGCGTACCACTCACGTCGAAGCCCGGGTCGACCCTCCGCGTCGTCTCCAAGGTCCGTAGCACCAGGCCCGCTACGAAGAGGAGCACGACGGCGATCGCGATCTGCGCCGAGATGAGCAGGTCCCGCGCGCCCGGGAGCCACGGCCGCCGCGCGCCACCGACCGATACCCCGGTCCCGCGGGTCCCCAGGGCCTCGGCGGGCCGGCGCGCGGACGCGCGGAGCGCCGGCACGAGGCCCGTGGCCACGCCTGTCACCACGACGGCCGCGAGCGCGAAGAGCATCACGCGGGGATCCACGGCCGTCTCACGGGGGACGTTCGTTCCCCACACGCTGGGCCGAGCGAAATACGACGTCAGCCTGCCGCTCAGCGGCCCGGCCAGGAGCATCGCGACCGCTCCGGCCAGCCCCGACAGGAGGAGGCTTTCCGCGAGCAGCAGGCGCACCAGGCGCCAACGAGACGCGCCCATGGCCGATCGGATCGCCATCTCGGAATGACGCCGTGCGCCAGCGGACAACACGAGGTTCGCGACGTTCGCGCACGCCAGCAGGAGCAGGAACACCGAGGCGCCCAGCATGATCCGCGTCGTGGACGCCTCGGCATCCCGGGTCCCGGCGGCGATCCAGGTCGCGGGCTCCAGCACGAAGCGCCGTGAACGCTCGGCGAGAGGAGCCAGCGCATCGAGACCGCGGGCGAACGCCTGGATCACCTGGCTCGCGTGGCCCCGGGAGGCTCCGTCCGAAAGGCGTACCAGGGGCACGACCGCTCCCACTTCACGGTTCTCCCGCGTGCCGGGACCGGGCCGGTAGACACGGAGGTACTGCTCGAGGGGGATCCAGAACTGTGGTCGGTACGCGGCGCTCGAGCCGTGGAAGCCGGGGCCCGCGACGCCGACGATCGTGTAGGGCTCGTTGTTCAGCAGGATGATCCGTCCGACCACGTCGGGGTCCGCTCCGTACCGGCCGACCCAGTAGTCGTGCTCGAGGATCGCCGTGGGGGGTGCCCCCGCTCGATGCTCGTCCTCCGTGAAGTCGCGGCCCGCCGACATGGCGACCTCGAGGAGGGAGAAGAACCGGGCTCCAACCCCTTCGCCGAACCCGACCTCCGTGAAGTCGCCCCGGCGAATGGTCGCGCCGAACCAGCTGGGCCTCGCTCCCGCGATGGCGAAGACGTCCGTGTCCAGCTCCTCCAGGTCCAGGAAGTCCGGGTAGGACACGGCCCCCCAGGGGTCGTCCTCGCCCGCGGACCAGAGCTGGTAGAGACGACCCGCCTCGGCTCCCGGGATGGGGCGCGCGTAGGCGCTCACGAAGGTAAACACGGCCACGCTCGTGGACAGGCCGAGGGCGAGCGTACCGGCCGCGAGAAGCGTGAAGGCCGGTTGCCGGGTCAGCCTCCCGAGCGCGTGTCGGAGGTCATGGCTCATCGGGTCATATGTGGGGACGGCTGTTTGGCGTGCAAGCCGAGGGATCCGGCGCACTCGCTCGAGGAGTGGCCCCATGGTGGGCTGGTAGGCGCAAGGAGCGCGGAACGTGCGGAAGCCCCGGGACATCCGCTTTACGTCGCCCGCAGGCAGTCCCTATGTTGGCGCCATCATGCCTGCCCAACCCTCCCTGATCGAACGGCTGAAGCGGGCTCGTTTCGTCCAGGTGCTCGTGGTCTACCTGGGGGCGACCTGGGTCGTGCTGCAGCTGGTGGACACCCTGGTGGGCCTACTGTCCCTTCCGGGTTGGGTGGGTCCCGTGGCAGTGGTCCTCCTGGGCGTGGGCCTGGTCGTGGTGCTGGCCACGGCCTGGGTGCAGTCCCTGCCGTCGACCACCGCGGCCGAGGAGGCCGGTGAGCTCCCCACGGATTGGCAGATCGCTCCCGCGGATGCCCTGGCGAGCCTCAGGTCCGGAAAGCTGCCTCACCTCACCTGGGGCCGTGCGATCCTGGGCGGCGCGGTGGCGTTGTCGCTCCTCTTCGGTGCGACCGGCGTCTACCTTCTGACGGTCGGTGGGCGTGTCCTCCCGGGTCCCGCCATGGCCGGCGCGGAGCCGGCGGCCAACGCCGTCGCAGTCCTCCCCTTCGAGGCGCGCGGTACGGAGCTGGCGGTCTACGAGGAGGGCATGGTGCACCTCCTCACCGCCAATCTGGAGGGCCTCGGGGGGCTTCGGACCATCAACTCCGGAACCGTCGTCGCCCGCTGGCAATCCGAGCTCGGGGAGACCACCACGGCCGAGCTGGACCAGGCGCTGCGCGTGGCCGGCGGGTTGGGTGCGCGCTATGCGGTGCGCGGAAGCGTCGTGGACGCAGGCGGTCAGGTGCGCCTTTCCGCGGACGTCTTCGATCTGGCGGACGGGAGCCGCATCGACGGGGTCCAGGTACAGGGAACGTCCAGTGGCATGCTGGACCTCGTGGACGATCTCACGGTTCAGCTGGCGCAGCTCTTCGTCGGTACGCGGCCGGGCGCAGCCACCCGGGCGCGCGCCGTGGACACCGGCTCGCTGGACGCCCTCGAGGCGTACCTTCGCGGAGAGGCGCTTTTCAGGGAGCTCCGCTTCGAAGACGCCATCGAGGTGTTCCGGGAAGCTGTCACGGTCGACACCCTCTTCGCGTTGGCATGGTGGCGCCTGTCCGAGGCGTACGGGTGGGCGGAAACCGGGGCGGATGAGGGACACGAGGCGCTCCGGCGTGCGGCGGCATTGGCTGCTGATCTCCCCGCGCGCGAGCGCGTGCTCGTACGCGCCGACACCGATCTCCAGGAGGGAAGCAACGCCTCCATTCCCTTGCTCCGGAGCCATCTGGACCGCCACCCCGAGGACGCGGATGCCTGGAGCCTGCTTGCCGAGTTCGCGGCCCACGCCCCCTGGCTGTCCATGGCGCCCGAGGAGGAGCTCGAAAGCTCCCTGATTCGGGCCGTGGAGTTGATGCCCTCGTTCAGCCCCTACTACATCCACCTCATCGGCCTCATGATGGCGGATGGCCGGGAGACGGAGTTCCAGGAATACGTGCGCCAAGCGACGAGCGTGAATCCACAGGACGCGTATCTCGTCGCGTGGCAGCCCGCCTGGGACTTCTTCTGGGGCGACCCGGAGCAGATCAGGGCCGCCGCGACCTTCCTCCGGTCACTGCCGATCAGCCAGCGGGCGGTCGCCGGCATGGGCACGCTTCAGAGCGACGCAGCCATTCGGGTGCATTCCGCCCTGGACGTCTTTCCGAAGGGCTTCTTCGATCAAGCGTACCCGTACATGTCCTCCGCCGTAGCCACGGCCGCGGGTATCGGCCCCGAAGGGTGGGAGGTCCAGCAGGCCCCGGGCCTGGTCCGCTGGTCACTGCTTGTCGAGGACCCTGAGCCCGCCCTGTCCGAGCTGTCTACGGCCGTCGCGAGGGGGCCGACGATGGCCGAGGCGGTCTCCGCCGCGGTACTGGCGGCATACGCGGGGAATGACGGCCTTCGGGAGGCGGCACTGGAGACCCTCCCGGACACCGCCTGGGCGGGGCCGTACGGGCGCTTCGGTGGCGCAGCCAGCGCGGCGGAAGCCCGGCGCACGGCGCGGGCGATGAGCCATCTCCGGAACGGGGAGGCGGGCACCGCGGCCGACCTTCTCGGGGAAACGCTCCGCCAGACCTCGTACGACGCGCTGGCCGTCTACCTCATGGGGCAGGCCCAGGCGGACCTGGGCGCCTCCGGCGAGGCCCTACGGTACTGGGAGGTCCTTCTGCGCAGCGCCTTCCGTCCCCACGTCCGGCTCGGGATGGGCCGCGTCCATGAAGCCAAGGGCGATACGGCGGCGGCCCTGGAGAGCTATCGGGGCTTTCTCACCATGTGGGCCGAGGCCGACCCGACCTTGGCGCCGATGGTGGAGGCCGCTGAGGCCGTCAGGCGGCTGGGCGGCTGAGGTCCTACCCCCGCTCAGTCGCCAGCCAGCACGACCACCGGATCAACCCGGCTGGCCCGCCAGGCGGGAAGCAGGGCCGCAATCAACGCAACCAAAACGAGGGCGGTGGTC
>JARRLD010000088.1:0-12196 GCA_037387345.1 Gemmatimonadota bacterium | reverse complement strand
CTCGATCTCGTAGAGGACCGTGCGAAGTGCGGCGCCTGACACCAGCGCGCTCCCCAGACCCACCACGAGGCCACCGACCACCGGAATCAGACTCGTGCTCAGGGCCTCGCGCAGAACTGCGACGCGGGAGGATCCCAGTGCGATCCGGACGCCGAACTCGGGCAGGCGACGCCCCACGGCGAACGCGGTGATGCCGAACACACCGATGCCTCCGAGCACCAGCGAGATAACACCAAAGGAGGTCAGCACGACTGTCAGGAAGCGCGTGGTGGCGGCCGAGCGATCAAAGACCGACGCCAGGTCATCCACGTCGGGGATCGGGACCTCGGCGTCTACCGACCAGATGGCGTCGCGTACGGCCTCGGCATGGTCGAGGGGCGAGCCCACCTCCACCCGAGCAATCACCCACAACCGCCTGCTTACCCCCCACTGGGACTGTGTGACGTACATCTCCGGCTCCGGTGCTGCAGCGAGACCGGCCTGACGGACGTCTCCCACCACGCCGACTACCCGGTAGAGGTCAGCGCCGGGTCGCTGCGTGCGCACCGACCGGCCGATGGGGTCGCGGTCAGGCCAGAAGCGGTCGGCGAACGCCTGGTTCACGACCATTACCTTTTCACTCGTACCGCCGTCCCTCCCGGACAACGTCCGTCCCAGGAGGACAGGCACGCCGGCGGCTTCGAAGTACCCAGGCGCCACGATCCTGAAGTTCACGAATGGGACCTCCCCATCCCCGGACTCGTCGGATCCTTCAGGCCAGGTGGGAGAACGGGTCACGGCGCCGGTTCCCGGGAGCAGGTCGATCCCACCGACCTGAGCGATACCGGGAAGGGCGGCCACCCGCTCCTGGACGTCCATGTTGTATTGGGCCGATACCGTCGGGTCGGAGTATCTGGAGCTGGGCGGTACCGTGCGGGCGACCAGGACATCCCGCCCGTCGAGCCCGACGTCCTCGGCCGTGAGCCGCTCCAGCGACCTGAGCATGAGGGCCGCGCCGACCGCGACGACGATGGCCTGAGCGGTCTCCGCCCCGATGAGCGTGCGAGAGAGGGTCGAGACGCTTCGATCCCCGGCGCCCCGGGACGCACGGCCCAACGACGCCGTCTCGTCGATGCGTCCGAGGCGCGCGGCGGGCACGAGCACGGACGCGAGCGTCGCGGCGGCGGTGACGACGACGGAAAAGGCGAGCACCGTCCCGTTGATCCCCACCTCGTCCATTCGCGGGAACCCCGCGGGCGCCAGCGCCACCACCAGGTCCACCAGGACGTAGGAGAGCACGATGCCGAGCCCTCCCCCCAGAAGGCTGAGCATCATGCCCTCGACCAGGAACATGCGGGTGGCGCGGCGACGCCCGGCGCCGAGCGCGGCGCGGACGGCCAGGTCCTTCCTCCTGGATTCACCTCTGACGAGCATCAGGTTCGCCACGTTGGCGCAGGCGATGAGCAGCACGAGGGACACCGCACCGAGGGTAGCCCAGAGCGCGGCTCCCACGGAGCGAGTCACGTACTGTTGCAGCGGGCGGACGGTGGCGCCCTGGACGGTCGCCTGGGTGATGAAGGGCACCCGTTGCCGTAGTCGGCGGGCGTAGGCGCGCAGTTGAGCCTGGGCTTGCTCGGCGGATGCGCCAGGAGCCAAACGCCCGATGGGCTGGTTCACGTACCACCCATCATCCTGATCCGCCAGCGTCGATGGGTGGCGCGTCAGGGGCACCCAAACGGAGGGAGAGCCGGCGGCAGGTCTGAATCCGGGGGGCATCACACCGACAACGGAGCGCGTGTCGGCGTCCGCTCCCGCGAGGGAGATCTGGCGACCAAGGATCGAGGGATCTCCCCCGAACGCTCGCATCCAGAAGTCATGCGAGAGGACGACGACTCCCGGGGCACCCGGCAGACCGTCCGCTGGTTCCAGCCCACGACCCAATCCCGGGGTCACGCCGAGAACCGTGAAGTGGTTGGGTGATACGCGATTCGCCTTCACCTGGACCGGTTCACCTGCTCCGGTGAGCGTGAGATTCCAGCCTGAAACCCCCGTCACCGACTCCAACGCCGGCACCTCCGCCGTCACCTCGGCAACCATGGATGGGTTGAAGGTGACCTGGGGCCAGACCACCACGAGGCGATCCGGGTCCTGGTATGGCATGTCCCGGAGCAGGACCGCGTCGACCACGGAGAACGTGGCCGAAGACGCGCCGATGGCGAGGGTGAGGGTGAGTACGGCGACGGTGGACAGAAGCGGTGACCGCCGCAAGCTCCGAAGCGCCCATCGAATGTCCTGGGTCAACCCATCGACGGCGTGGCCCCGCTCACTCCACCCCCGACCCTTCCGCGAGGAGCGGGCCTGAGTGATGCGGGCGAGCACAGCCTCGGTCAGGATGTCTACGATCCCCCGAACCCAGATCGAGGCCCGCCCGGAACTTGATCGTGCCGTGCTGAGTCGGTCCGCAAAGGCCGTCTCCATATCGGAGCGGAAGCGATCACGGAGCTCACGGGGAAGGAGACGGAGCAGCAGGCGGTATGCCCTGGGGACGCCCATGGGAGTCCCTCAGTGTTCCGAGGGGAGCGCCAGGCGATCAGCCTCGGCCAGGAGCTCTCGGAGGCGTCGGCCCTCGGCCACGGCCACGGCGCGCCCGAGGCCCGTCAGCCGCACATAGGTGCGGCGTGGATCCGCGCCGGCGGGGGCGGGAGCCTCTTCCAGTATCCCCTTGGCGAGAAGGTCCCGGATTCGGCGAAACAGATTGGCAGGGTAGATGCGCATTCGCGTGCTCTCCCGCGCCTCGATCTCGTTGACGATACGGGTTCCGTAGCTCGGTCCGTTCAACAAGGCCAGGAGAATACGGAAATCCAGAGGATGGAGCGGAAGGTACGCTACCTCGTCGCCGCGGTCGGACATCGAGCTTTCCCGATAAAGTGTCCACTCAACACTGTTACCTTGACACTTTTGGGCCGACCGCACAACCCTGACTGGAGCCGGTCGAGCGAACTGCGACTGTTCGCGCTCCCCGGAACGCTCTCCGCGCAGGACGCGGACGAGGACGCCGAGGCCCGGAGCGAGGTGGCGCTGGCCTGGATCGACCTCTTGAAGACCGGCGACTACGAGGCGGCCGCGGCGCACGTCTCCGAAGACGAGAGCGTCGCTTCGCAGATGGGAAGCCCGGAGCAGCTCGAGTCAATCTGGACCCAGCTCGGCGCGCAACTCGGCGAGCTCGGCTCGCTGGAGCGCAAGACGGAGGCCATGGCCAACGGCCTGCACGTCGTGATCATGACCGGCGTGTTCACAAACGGTACCTTCGACGTCCAGGTGGTCGTGGATGACGAACGGAAGGTCATGGGGTTCTTCGTGAGGCCGCCCAGCTGAGACGGATCAGACGAAACACTGCGACCCCGCATCGCGTAGAAGTGGGTGGCACCAACGAGTCAGGCATCACCCATCGACCCGAGCCCAGACCATGAAGTTCGCAGCCGGCCTCACCGTGACGGGGATCATCAGTTTCCTCCTCATCGAGGCCCTGAAGATCCTGCTACCTTCACTGACCGCATGGTTGGTGGGCGTCCTCCTGGTCGTGCTGAAGATCGCGCTGGTGGTGCTCGGGCTCGTTGTCGCCCTTGGCGCCGTCGGCGTCGGCGCGTACGTGTACAAACGCACGCGGCGGGCGAGAGAGGCGCCGTAGACCCAGGCACACCCCCGCGGCGCCCTACGAGCGCCGCCCATGGGCGTTCCGACGCGACTTCCCGGGAGACGACGCCAAGCTGGTCCGCCATGGGATCCGAAGTGGTGCGGTGCACGACGAATCCACTCCGTCGAGGCCTCCTCCCGCACAGGGCCTTCTTTCAATCGGGGCCTCCGGCACCCGGCGCCCTCGGGGTGCCTTCCTTTCCGCCCCTCGGCCCTTCCTCCTGCTCCTCCCGCATGCGCCGTTGCATGTCGGCGGGATCGTCCAGCTCCGGAGACTCGGCCACGGCCTCCCAATCGAAGAGCTCGTCTCCGGGCACCGGCGCGCTGGCGACGTCGAAGATGCGGGAATCCACCGGCACCCGGTCGTACGGAGTGAAGTCCGGCGCGGAGGTGAAGAAGTCGGCCAGGTCGGTCGCACCCGCATCGTACTGGTTCAGGTAAGGGAGCCCCAGCACGTGCCAGAAGGTCTTCATGATGCTCCCGAAGGCGTGGTGAACCTTCGAGACGTACCCTTTCCGGGCCCAGGGTGAGATGACCATGAGGAGGCTCCGGTGCGCATCCACATGGTCCACTCCCCCCTGGGGATCGTCCTCCGTGACGACGATGGCCATGCTCTCCCAGTAGGGGGTGTGGGAGAGAAACTCCACGATCCGTCCCAGGGCCAGGTCGTTGTCGGCCATGTAGCTCTCCAGGAAGGGGTACCCGACCTCGGGCCTTTCCCCGGCCCCGTGATCCTGGGGGATCATGAGGGTCACCACCGGGGGCATGGTCTCTCCCTCTCCCAGCCACCGATCCTGGAACTCCTGGATGAAGCGATCGGCCCGGAACTGGTCCGGGATGGCCATGTTGAAGGTGGGATAGCCGCGGGACGTCCGCTCCCAGAGCGGACCCGGCATGGGATAGTTGATGGTGAGACGGATCCCCGTGTCCTGGTACCGCGCCAGCTCCGTGCCTCCGGCGAACTCCAGTCCCAGCCCGAAGTTGAAGAACTCCACGCCGCCCCGCTCCAGGTGGTCCCATAGGGAGCCGGCCTCGTTGTAGTCCTCCGGATAGATCGACGCCGAGGAGCCCACGAATCCCAGCACACCCGGCGCTTCGGGAGGCAGTCGCATCCGGCGCCCTCCGCCGTAGCTGGCAGCCACCCCCGTCTCCGTCCACTCGTTGGGATAGACCCCCACCAGCCACCGGTGTCCATCGGCGGACACGTCGGAGTCGCAGTAGAAGTTGTCCGCCAAGCCGAAGGCCCCGGCCAGGGCTTGGTGGTTTGGCATCACCGTCACCCCCTCGGCTCTGCGGGTGCCGTCCCGGCTCACCACGGTTCTGCTCTCCCCGAAGCGGGCCAGGGAGGGATCTCCCCGAACCCCTTCCCTCTGCCCGAAGATCTCGTCGAAGGTGCGGTTCTCCTTGGTGATGAGGACCAGGTGCTTGATGGGGGATTGGGACGCCCCGGGATAGAGGGGGATGGGGTTGGCGGCGCGGGAGGCGAAGGCGGGATCATCGGCCCGGCGGAAGCGGAAGTTGTTCCGGACGACCTGATCCGTCTCGGACGCCAGCGCATTGTCGGGGGGAATCTCCAGCACCGAGACCACTCCCTTCATGAGGTTCCCGACGTAATGCCCATCGGGGCCGGCTCGGAAATCCCGCCCGCCATTGGGGCCACTTCCGTACCCCTTTGCATTGGCCACCATCAGCCGGCTCCCGTCGGGGCTCACGGCCAGCTTGGAGGGGAACCACCCCACGGGAATATGTCCCAGGACCTCCAGACTCTTCACGTCCACCACCCCCACGGCGTTGATTCCAGCCTCGGCCACGTAGAGGCGGCGCCCGTCGGGGGAGAGGGCCAGACCGAAAGGAATGACCCCCCGGAGGCCTTCCAGCCGGGGATCAGGGACCAGGGAGAGCTCCGCAACCACCGAGTCGCCCTGGGAGTCGATGACGGAGATGACGTCGTTGTTCCCGTTACTGACGAATACCCGCTCGTCGGTGGAGACCAGAGAGTTGGGGCTCGAGCCCCCCACCGTGGGGAAGCCCTCCACCGTCTCCCCCACCAAATAGCCCGTCTTGACACGTGAGATCACCCGGAGGTCGGTGGGATTCGAGACATCCACACCCCAAACCGAGAAGGACTCCGGTGCGTTGGGGTCTCCCCCCGGGACCCGGCTCCAAAGGGAGGATAGGAAAGGCCCCAATGCATGGTGTCGGTGGGCTCGATGCCATCGATCATGGCGTACTCGAACATCCCCGCGTTGGCCACGTACACCCGGTCTTCCGAGGGTGTCAGTGTCACCCCGAAGGGATAGCGGCCCACCGGTACGCTCCCCACCAGTCGGCGCTGCCGGGTGTCGACCACGACCAGGCGGAAGTTGGTCTGGTCCACGGCGTATAGGGTGCTGCCGTCTCGGGTGAGGACCAGATCGCCGATGTAGCTCGCCCGATAGTCCTGACCGCCCCACGCCACATTGCAGTCCACCTCCCCCACCCGCTCCCCCGTCTCCGGATCGAAGATCACCACCGTCCCCTCCTGGCCCCCGCCCACGTACACCAGGTGGTGGTCGGGAGAGACGGCCAGCCCCATGAAGACGGCCGCCAGGATTCCCTCGTCGGTCTCGGCTCCCGGGGGGATCTGGGTGACCTTCGTCTCGGGTCCCAAAGGGTCTCGGAGGATGGAGATGGAGAAGGGGCGCACACCGGAGTTGGCCGTCACTGCCAGACTCCCGTCCCGGCTCAGGGTGAGGCCGTAGGGGTGGGGGGCGACCACGATCTGCCGGCCCCGGGGGGTGAGGAGCCGACCATTGGGGATCACCGAAGTGCCCCCGGGGACCACGGCGGTCGGAGCCGAGTCGGCGGGAGTGGTAACCACCCAGGGCGCGCTGGATGCAGGACGACATCCCGCCATCAGGAGCAGGACGAGAGCGGTCGCGGCCAGGACGGAGGGGGGCCAGCCTCCCGGAGGGCGCGTCATGGTATTGATTCCCTTCCTGGTTCAACTCCTCGGGATGTCCCGGGTCCACCTGCTCCGCGATCCCATGATGGGGCCGGGCGCGGCAAGGCGCCACCCTCCGCGCCCCGGCGCGAGTCGCCGGTCACCCACCTGAAGAAACAGGTGGACCAGGGTCAGTGGGTGCCCCAGGCCGGGGGCGATCAGAAGGGGATCAGGTAGCTCATCTTCAGGAAGACCTGCCGCCCCACCGACAGCCTCGGTAGGTCGGTGAAGACGACCTCCGGCTCGGACCCGGGCAACCCCCGGCGGATCGCGAGGTTCTCGTACTGATCGGTGAACCCAATGTGCAGGGCGGTGCCCGGATGCAGGAGATAGGTCAGCAGCACGTCCGCGCCCCACTCCCTCTGCCGCGGGTCGTCGTCGAATAGCGCCGTGTTCGCGTTGGCCCTCTGGTAATCCACGATGGCCCGGAGGAAGAGCGTGCGGCTGAACTGGTAGTTGAGCTTCTCTCGAAGCTGGTGCTCCGAGAACATGCGTGTCGACCCGGGGATGGTATGGAGGGCGCTGTAGTTGTAGCGGCTCTCCCAGCTGAACCGCGAGGTGGGCCGAACGGTCACCCGCACCCCGGCTTCCGTACCGCGTCCGAGGGAGGGGAGGAGGCCGTCGGCGGGGTCGTGGTTCACGGTGGTCCCCCACGCGTACGAGACATCCACGGCGAGCCACCTCACCCATTTCGTCTCCAGCTGCAGCTCCGTGCTGTGGGGGCGGAACCCCACGTCGTGGTAAAGCTCGAAGGCCTGGACGTGGGTGAGCTGGACGGTGGTCTCCCCCTTCAGCTCCAGGTTGAACTGTCCCTCGATCTCGCGGTCCTCCAGGCTACCCGTCTCGTGGTCCCAGATGTGACGAACCTGGAGATTCGGGCCGTACTGGGTCACGAATCCGTCGGGTCGGAAGGTGTACTCCGTTTCGTGCTTCAGCTCCCGGAATCCGGTCCTGTACACGAACCCGAGGGGCGCGGCGAAGTCCGGCGTGTATTCGCGGTAGCGACTCTCGTATACGAATCGGCGGGACTCGAACGCGACCTGGGCAAGGCCTCCCCACCCGAACTCCCAGTCCCCCTCGTGGTCGCTGTTCTCGCTTCGGGTGACCTGCCCCGTCAGCTCCCAGTTGTCCCCGATCCTCCAGCGTCCGTCCGCCGAGTAGAGACGATCGCGCTTGGGGCTGTTCCGGAACTCACGGTCCGTCACCAGGACCCCCGCGTGGGACTCACCCAGCTCGCGCTCGATCCGCATGACGCCGATCCAGGCGTCCCGGCCGGCGGCGGGCTGCCAGGGCTCCACGGGGGCTCGGACGTTCATGGCCAGCGCCCCGATGGCCCAGGGGCCGGCCTTTCCGCTCAGCCGGAGCCCCATCCCCGGGTCCACGATGCGTCGCGAGAAGAAGAGGTCCTCGCGGGCCTGGAAGAAGCCCGCATTCTCCAGGAAGAAGGGCCGCTTCTCGGGGAAGAAGACCTCGAAACGCTCGTTGACCGTCACCTGGGGATCGTCGGATTCGACCTGGCTGAAATCGGGATTCACGGTCGCGTCCAGTGTGAACGCGTCCCGCAGCACCGTTTTGGCGTCCAGTCCGATGCGCCGGTCGCCCTCGTTCACGTGTCCCGGAATGTCATCATCGAACAGCCGGGCCTGCGCCAGCATCGCGTAGGGATTCACCTGCACGTTCCTCCCCCCAGAGACGCCGGTCATTCCGGTCAGGGTGGCGAACTGGGGGACGAACCCTCTCACGCGGCGGGTGATGTAGGGCCAGAACGACTCCTCATTCTCCCGGACGATGTTCCGCCCCAGGGCGATGCCCCATTCCTGCACCGGCAGGTCCGCGAAGCGCAGGTTCCGGAACGGGATCGCCACCCGGACCACGAATCCGTCGGCGGCCAGCCGGCCCTGGGAGCTCCACACGGCGTCGAAGCTCAGGTCCTCGCTCTGTCCCTCCGTGCGGATCCCGTCCCGTTGCACCCCCAGCGGGTTGACCTCGAAGAGGTACGCCCGCTTCCGGTCGTGGAAGGTGTCGAGGTAGATCGTAACCCGGTCGTCGTCGCCGACGTCCTCCCGCCGGGCCACGTTGGCCCGGATCTGGGCCGGATCGTCGCTGCACACGAAGACCACGTACAGGTTGCTGTCGTCGTAGCTCAGGTACGCCACCGTGGCCTGGCTCGCGGGCTCCCCGTCGCCCGGCTCGCGCTGCCGGAACACGTCCACACGGACCCCCTGCGCGTCGGGTCGGGGCATGATCGCCGGACGTCCCCCGTCCCGCGCCTCGAGGAAGTCCTCGAGCCGCGGCGGCTGGCTCGTCCGCGGCACCGTGACGACCGACTCCGGATCCTGGGCGCGGAGGGGGGCGGCCGCGAGGGTCAAGGTCGCGAGAAGGAGTGGTGCGACGGAGAGGGCTCCCGCGAGCGCGCGGGCTCGCGCTGGCCCTGCGGCGCCGCGCCGCACTCCGGCCGTCCGCGCCGGTCCCGACGGGACATTCAGGTCCAGCTCCCGGCGTCTCATGGCAGGGCCTCGTTCAGCATGGATGGGAGGATCGTGTGCGCGTCGAAGTGCGTCTCGGCCAGATCCCGGGCCGCCCGGCACTGCCGGGCGTAGTCGGCGTTCACGGCCTCGAAGGCCTCGGCCGCCTCCTCGAGGGTCGCGAACCGGAACATTCCCTCGCCGTCGGGAAGGTACGAGCTCGGCCCGGTGTCCTGGACCACGACGGGCTTTCCGCTGGCCAGGTAGCAGACGGTGCGGTCGCTCACCCAGGCGTTCTGGAACCGGATGCAGGATGGCTTGGCGGCCGCCCACTCGCCGCGTGAGGCCTGGATGTAGGCCCGGTACGAATCCGGGGTTCCCGCGATGTCCAGGGCGTCTCGGATACTCCAACCGCGCTCCTCGAGCATGTGGCGCTCCTTCACGTCGTCGTCGGACATATGGAGGGCCAGCTCCAGCCGCTGACTCGTGTGGTGGGGGAGCTCGGCGTACGGGAGTATCGCCACGCGCTTCGTGTTCTCGCGCAGGACTTCCTGTCCGTTCTCGACGACCTTGATGAACAGGCCCGACCACCAGCCCGACACGGTGGTGAAGGCTGTGGAGTCGGGGTCGTACGCGAAGGGCCACAGCTCCAGGTTCACCGGAGGCCGGATGTGAAGCCAGCGGACGCCGCAATCCGGGAACCGGGCCTGGGGCGTCCCCACCGTCTCCCCGATGGTGAAGTAGACGTCGTGCTGAGCCACGGAGAGCTGTTCCGTGCTCATCCACAGCTGGAGGAGCCCGGGATCGATGTCCACCAGCGCCGTCCTCCGGGCGAGGCCCAGGAGGCTCGGGTGGATCTCGTAATGGAAGTTCAGGAGGAGGTCGGCCGAACGGAGGGTAGCTTCGGCCCGCGTCCTCGACACCCCGATCCACTCCGCCGCGGCACCGCGCTCGTCGGCACGGTACAGCAGGGTGCGGCCTTCCAGACCGAACGATCGGGCCCGGTCCAAGAAGGTGGCGATGGCCCGGTGCTGGGCCTCCTGGTCGCGGTCCGAATGGAACTGCTCGAGCCAATACACCTCGCACCCGGCCCGTTGCAGCCCCTGGATGTACTGCATGTACACCCAGAAGTGGCCCGCCCCTTCGGGGTAGCTCGACACCTCATGCGACGCGACGATCACTCTGGCCACGGACCCTCCCGTTCGGTGCCGGAGGGTCGGACGACCGTCGACGCGAGCTCGCGGAAGTCGACCAGCCGGATCCCGAGCCGCGCCACGGCGTTGCCGACGCGGGGGTCGCAGAGCGTCTCCAGCTCCGCCTCCCGCTCGAGGCGGTAGCCCGACCGCAGGCTTCCATCCGCATAACCCGGGTGGCAGATCAGCTCGGTGAAGCCCTCCGTGAGCCGGGACTCCAGCAGGCCCACGAGCCTCTCGGCCCCGACGTGCTCGGGATGAGCCTCCCCTCCCCACCTGCCGTAGAAATCGGAGATGCGCCGGACCGGGGAGCTCCCCCGGACCGGGAGGCCGTGCCGGGCCGCCAGTGCGAGCACGCCAGGTAGCACGTCTGGTTCCCGGTGGCGGTCGTGGTGCGAGTCGATGTGCGTGGGAAGCGTCCCCGTGAGGTCCGCAAACAGGCCGAGCTGTACCTCCGCGGCCGTCGCCGCGTCGGGGCCACTCCGGTCATCCAGCTCCAGGTGGAGCCCGACACCAAGCTGGGGGACCCGGGAGGCGAGGTTAACCGCCGTTTCGGCCGCCGGCCTGAGGACCATGAGGCTCGCGCTCCTGAGGATGCCGCGCTGACACGCCTCCAGGATTCCCCGGCTCACGCCGTCAGTCAGGCCGAAGTCGTCACCGTTCACGATGAGGTATCGCACGTCGGTCCTCACTCCTGGAGCACCGGCTCGAGCGCACGGAACCAGCCCTCGATCTCGGCGAGCTCCTCCCAGCCCCAGGCCGCGTCCTCCTCGAGCAGTGCGATGGCCGGCCAGATGATGCGGTTTGCGTACCTCGCGCACTCCGCGGTCTCGAAGAGGAGGTTGGCCACGGCGGTGGGCGGCAGACTCCAGCCCGAACGGGCAGCCACCGCACCGTAGCGGGCCAGGAGCGCGGGTCGCGCGGCGGCGGGAAAGCGATACAGGAACGTGGACAGATCGTAGTAGATGGGTCCGGCACCCACATGGTCCCAGTCGATGAGCCGGACCCGCGCAGGTTCAGGGTCAGCGCGGTCGACGAAGACGTTCGACGTCCACAGGTCGCCGTGGAGCAGAGTCGTGGCTCCCCCGGCTTCGGCCATGAGGCCCGCCCGGCGCGGCGCATCATCCAGGAGCCTCCGGAGTCTGCCACGCAGCCCCTCACGAATCCGCGCCTGCTCCGCCGAGGGAAAGACCGCCGGCGGGCGGAGCGCCTCGAGGAGACCCAGGGCGTCCTCCACGTTGGCCGTGAAGTAGCTTATGCCCAGGTCCTCGCCCTCGCGCCGGATCTCGGGCAACAGGTGGTGGTCTGCAGCCTTCATGTGCAGCGTAGCGATCAGCTCCACGGCGGCGGCCGCATCCACGTCGGTCGACAGAGGTGACTCGAGCGCCCTCCCGGGCGCTTCTTCGTAAAGAAGCCAGATGCGATCCGCCCGGTCTTCGGCGACGGCACCCAGCAACGCGGGGGCCGCGCCCTGGAGTCCGAGCGCCGGAAGCCAGCGCTCGACGACCCTCCGGTTGCGTCGGGCCGTATCGGGGCTGTGTCGCTTGACGACGATGGAGGAGTCGCGTGCGTCGGTCCCCGTGCCGATCCGATACACGCCACCTTTTTGCTTGTTGAGGGGCTCCAGGCGGAGGGGGAAGGAGCGCTCCGTCGGACCGGACAGGCTACCCAGCGTCCCGCGGATGCCGGCCGCCACGCGGGGGCCGAACCGGCCCGCCAGGTCATCCGTCGGCGCGCTGATCGTGGAAGTCACGGGGAGGTCACTCGCTCGGGCCGATGGTAGGTCCCATCCGGATGAGACGGTCGTGATAGTGCTCGAGCATCAACACAGCGAAGTGGCGGCCCGGAACACTCCGACCTGCGAGGCTCTCGCTCTCCCAGTC
>JARRLD010000087.1:0-12028 GCA_037387345.1 Gemmatimonadota bacterium | reverse complement strand
GCGACCACCTCCCGGACCGTCCCCAGGTCCCGGGCCAGGGCCTCCTGGGTCATGCCCAGGGTGAAGCTGCCGTCGCCGGCGCCCCGAGCACGCTCGAGGAGATGGGCCGCCAGGCGGGTGCGGACCGGATCCGCCGTGGCGGCCTCCAAACGTTGGGCAAGCTCACGCACCCGACGCGCCAAACCTCCGAGGAGCGTCCACGCCACCGCGGGGTCCCGGGCCAACAGCTCCTCCAGAACGACCCGACGCAGAACGACGAAGCGAGCGTCGGTCTCCGCCACCAACCTGGCCGGGTATCCTTCGCCGTCGAAGAGGGGCACCTCGCCCAGGGTCGCACCGGGCGCCGCCCGGTGCACCACCACCTCCCGTCCACCCCGGTACCGCACCGCCCTCACCGACCCCTCGAGGAGAATGTGGAGACCGTTGGCCTCGGTGCCGACATGCCATACGGTGGAGTCGGCCCGAAACGCTCGGATCACGGCCCCTCGGGACACCAGCTCCAGCGAGGCGGATCCGAGATCCCGGAACAGAGGCAGGGCGCGAAGCGTGTGGGGATCGACGGTCATTGTGACCAAAGTCGCAGACACAGGACCGCCGTGCCTCCATCTTCTTGCACGATCATCGTCGCCATCCTGTTCGGAGTCCTGCCCATGAGCTCCATGATCCGCACGCTGGCACGCCCCGCCATTCTCGGCGTGCTGGCCCTCCTTCCCGCCATCCACCTCTCCGCTCAGCAGCACGATCACGGTGCCTCACCCTACGCCGACATACAGGACCGCGCCATCAAGGCGCTCTCGCCCGAGGATATCGCGGGCCTGGAAGCGGGCGACGGCATCGGGTTCGCGCTGTCGGCCGAGCTCAACGGCGTCCCCGGCCCCAGGCACGTCCTGGATCTCGCCGACAGCCTGGCGCTGGAGGCCGACCAGTCCGCGTCGGTGGACGACATCTACCAGCGCATGAGGCAGGAGGCAGTGCGGCTGGGTGCCGACCTTCTGGAGCTGGAGCGGGAGCTGGATCAGCGCTTCGCCCACAGGCACGTCAGCGAAGATGACATCCGGCGTCTGACCGCCGAGATCGGTCGCGTCCGCGGGGCGTTGCGGGCGACGCATCTCGTGGCCCATGTCGAGACGTTGGCCGTGCTTCGTCCCGAACAGGTAGAGGCCTACCTGCGGCTGCGAGGGTACGCACACGGGCCCTGAGAGCGACCGACGCCCTCATGTCGGCCGACAGACCCGCCTGGCTAGCCGACGCCGATCTGGATGACGCCGTTGCCCACGAGCACATCGATCATACCATCCCCACTCCCCAGGGTGCTCCGGAGGAGATGCGGCTCGGAGACATGCGTCACCATGTCGAGACCCGTCACAGCGATGCTTCCGTTCCCGACCTGGGCGTTCAGCTCAGCCGACACGTCCGGCTGCACGGTGAGGAACGCCGTCCCGTTGCCGACCACGAGAACGATCTCGCCACCTTCGGGCAGATCCATCGCGACGTCCACGTTCCCGTTGCCCGACTCCACGCGACCCGTGCCCACGAAGCCAATGGCACGCACGTTTCCGTTGCCCACCTTGAGATCGACGTTGGACTGAAGGTCTTCGACGGTGATGTCCCCGTTGCCGTTCGTGCCGACGAGAGAGAGACCCTCGGGGACCAGGATCTCGTAGTCGACGGTGTATTCGCGGCCGTGCGTGTGAAGCGGCTGGACGGTCTCCACGCGGATCTCCGCGGACGTGGACCAGACGCGGATCTCGAGGTCGTCCAGGTGGGCTTCGGCATCCTCATCCGAGTTGGAGCGCACCTGCTTGGTGGCCCGCACCGAAACCCAGGGGGCGTCACCCCACTCCGTCACCCGAATCGTCCCGTTGATCCCCGATACCCGCAGCGTGGTCTGTCCCTGCACCTGCTCGGTGCGGGTCACGAGCTCCGTGGCTTCGTGGTCCCACTCATGGTCTCCGATGCCCGTGATCTCCACGACACACGCGCTCGCCGCCAGCAGGGACGGAACGAGAAACCCGGTGATTCGCCTCACTGTCGTCATCATCACCTCCGGGAGGGATCCCCGATACGGGGATGCCGATCGCGCTCTCCTACAGGAAACGATTCAGACGACAGAAGACTACCGCCCCACCCGAGTGAAGAGGGTCGTCGGGTTTCGAGCGTGCGCCCGGGTATGGACCGGTATCTAGAACTCCCGTCGTCGGAGTCCGTGAGCCGAAAGCAGCCCCGACGAGGTTAGGATCACCCCGATACCCGCGAGGACGGCGCCCAGGGCTAGCACGGGTCCAACCGCTCCCACGAGGGCCGAGACCCGAGCCCCAACGAGGGAGCTCGGCAGGACCAGGGACGCACCAGCAGCGGCAGGGCCCCAGGCAAGCCCCGCCGACGCGTATCCGGCGGGAACGAGCACGAGGAGAAGCCCGAGGAACGCCAGGGCGCCACGGCCCACGCCCAGCCGGAAGTAGAGCGGGAAGAAAAGAGCGGCCAACAGGGCGAAGGCGCTGGCGAAGGTCAGGAGCCCCTCCAGGGTCATCCACATGGCCGGTCCAGTCCGGTCCGGAGCCAGGAGCGGACGAAGGACCCACCCGGCGCCCACCCACACAACCAGAGCCACCCCACCCGCCAGGAGGGCCGACACGTATCGGGCCAGGACCACCGTGCCCCGACGGACCGGAAGGCTGTGGAGCAGGGAGTCGGTCTCGTGGAACCACTCCAGGGCAGGCACGTAGACGGCCAGGGCACCGGCCAGGATCAGGCCGACGACGAAGTAGAGCTCGTCCGCCCGGACGGTCTGGAGGGCAGCCATGAGGAAGGCGCCCGTCACCCACCACCTGTCCCGGGGGGTGAAGACGGTCAGGTCCTTCCTCACGAGTCGACCCGTGCCCACGACCTGACCCTGCCGAGACGTGCCGTGGCTATGCGTCGTTGCCATGGAGCCTGAGCCCTCCCCCGCCGGTCCTACCGGTGTAATAGACGACATCCTCCAGCGTGGCCGGGTCGATCACTGCCGTCTCTCCCTTCAGGGCCGCCCGGACGTCCCCTGCCCGAGCCGTGAGCCCCACAAAGCCGAAGCTCCCGGTGACCACGCCGCTCAGGAGTTTCCTCAGTGCGTCGTCCAGCATGCGCATGTCCCCCTTCACGAGAGCATGAGTCTCGAGCACCTCGTCCTTCGTCGTGGAGAAGTGGACCTGCCCGGCCCGGATGAAGGTGATGTAGTCGGCGATGCGGTCCAGATCCGAGGTGATATGGCTGGAGAACAGCACGGACGCCTCCCCGCCTTCGATGACACCGGAAAGGCGATCCAGCATCTCCCTGCGAAAGGCCGGGTCCAACCCCGAGCTGGCCTCGTCCAGCAGAAGGAGCTCGGCTCCGTGGGACAGGGCCACGGCCAGAGCGAATCGGGTCCTCATCCCCTGGGAGAGGGTCTTCAGCCTCTTGTCCGGGGGCAGCTGGAACTCCCGGACCAGGCCTCGGAAGGTCACCTCGTCCCACCGGGCATAGAAGCTGCCCAGCAGCGCCCCGGCCCGCTCCACCGTGAGGAGCTCGTAGAAGGTGGGACTTTCGTGCACGAAGCCGATGCGGGAGCGGATCTCCGCCCCGTGCTCCCGGGGATCCAGGCCGAACACCCGGACCTGGCCGTATTCGGGGCGAACCAGGTCCAGAATGGACTTCACCAGAGTCGTCTTGCCGGCGCCGTTCGGACCGATGAGCCCCATGATGTAGCCCCGGGGCAGCGTGAAGGAGATATCCCGGAGGGAAAACCCCTCGTAGCTCTTGCAGACGCCCCGCAGCTCGAGAACCGGATCCACGATCATGCTCCCCTAGAACTCCCGGTTCTGGAAGACCCGCACCGAGACCAGGTAGGAAGCGGAGAGGAGAACGGAGAGGGCGGCCATCATGAAGAGGCTGAACCCTGTGGGCCCGAGGGCTCCGTGCAGTCGCGTCACGGAGCCGGCGATGGCCTCGATCACCTCTCGGTCCAGGGACGATCGCGTAAGCTGCGCCGCCGTGATCAGGACGACCCCCAGGACCTGAAAGGCCACCAGGAGGAGCAGGAGCCCCTTCAACCCGTGGCGGAGCGTGAACGGGAGGATCAGGGATAGGACCAGGCCGAGCCCCGTGAGGGCTGTGAGGATCGGCTTGCCCGCAAAGAGATCCGCGAAGCCGTAGTTGGAGAACGGCACCAGGACGCCCAGGAGGAAGGCCATGAGGAGGCCCGCCAGGGCCATGGCCACCGCCAGCGCGAACCGGGCCTGAACGATGGCCTTCCGGCCCACAGGCAGGCTGCACCCCATCGTCATGGCTTTGAATTTGTCTTCCTGGGTAATCAAGGTCGCAGGAAGAATGGCCATCATGAGACTCGCGAAGGCCGCGAACACCTGGGGAGGGGTCCTGGTGGAGCCGGCGGCGAAGTAGCTCAGGGTAGCCAGCATGATCACCGCGTTGATCAGGAGCAGCTTCTTGTTCAGGATGAGGTCCTTCTGCATGAGTCTCAGCATCGTTCCACCGTCACGCATTGCCACCCCCCTCTCCCATGAGGACCACGATGTCCTCGAATGAGGCGGGGTCGACGACCGCCCGTTCCCCGCAGGCGGCTCGGGCCCCGGCAACGTCCGAGGTGAGCACGTCCAATCCGTGGGCATGGCGCTTGACCCCCTTTCTCGATCCCGGAGGAAGCACGGCCAGGCATTCCTCATCCCCCCGCACCACGCCCCAGTGCTCCGTCAGGGCCTCCCGGGAGGCGCTCAACGTGATGGCTCCGTCCTGGATGAACGTCACGTAGTCGGCGATCCTCTCCAGGTCCGTGGTGATGTGCGTGGAAAAGAGGATGGACTTGCCCTCGTCCTGGAGGAGCCCGGAGAAGCCGTGCAGGAGCTCGCGCCTCACCACGGGGTCGAGGCCCGTGGTGGGCTCGTCCAGGACCAGAAGGTCGGCGTCGTGCGAGAGCGCCAGGGCCAGGGCGAACTTCGTCTTCATTCCCTGCGAGAGGGATTTGAGCTTCTTCCGTAGCGGCAGCTGGAACTGCAGCGCCAACTCCTGGAAGAGCGACTCGTCCCACCCCGGGTAGAAGATGGACACCGCCCTCTTCGTGTCCTTCAGCGAGGCGTCCATGTAGAAGGGCGCGACGTCGTAGACCCACCCGATACGGGCTTTCACCTCGGCCTCGTGGGCCCGGTGGTCCAACCCGAAGAGCCTGATGCTCCCGGCCTCGGGCCTGATGAGGTTCATGATGAGCTTGATGATCGTCGTCTTCCCCGCTCCGTTGGGCCCCACCAACCCCATGACGAAGCCTCCAGGAAGCGAGAAAGAGACATCCTTCAGAGCGAAATCACCGTAGCTCTTCCTCAGCCCGGTGATCTCCAATACCGGTTCCGTCACGATTCGTCCTCCCAGAGCAATCTCACCATCTCCATGAGCTCCTCGCTCGTCATCCCCAGGATCCGGGCCTCGGACAGAGCCCCGGCGAGCGCGCCCTCCACCAGCTTCATCCGCTTCTCCCTCAGGAACTCCTGGTTCTGGGACGCCACGAACGTCCCTTTCCCCCCGACCGTGTCGATGAGCCCTTCTCTGTCCAACTCCTCGTAGGCCCTCTTCGTGGTGATGACGCTGATCTGAAGCTCGTGGGCCAGCTTCCGGATGGACGGAAGCGGGTCCCCCTCGTCCAGATCCCCGGAGATGATCTGCCCTTTGATCTGCCGGGCGATCTGCTGATAGATGGGATCCGGTGAGGAGTTGGAGATCAGGATTCTCATGAAACCCGAGGGCGGACGGTCATCGAGGCGTACATATCGTAATGTTCGTACTTAGTGTATATAGACGACATATACACATAAGCACACGCTCGTGATGACGTCAAGGGGGTCACGGACGGAGGGTTGGTCCGATCCCCTTCACTCCCTCTTCAACGCATCCACGGGATCGATGCCCATGGCACGGCGTGTGGAGACCCAGGTGGCGGCCATGCCGGCGAGACCGATGCTCGCGAGAGACACCAGATACGAGGCCGGATCCAGGGCCTCGATGCCCCAGAGGAGGTCGGCCAGGAATCCATGCGCCAGGTAGGACAACGCCAGACCGATCGACGTCCCAACCGCCACCGCCCTGGCCCCCTGGACCAGAACCGCGCGGCTCACGTCCCCCCGCGTCGCGCCGAGAGCCAGGCGCACGCCGATCTCCCGGGAGCGTCGGGTCACGGAGAGGCTCAGGACCCCGTACACCCCCAACACGGCCAACAACAGCCCGATGACACCGAAGGAAGAAAGCAGGAGAGCCTGGAACCGCTGCCTGGCCACGGTCTGTCTGAAGGCGTCGCGCACCCAGTAGCTCTCCCCCACCGGCAGCCCGCTGTCCAACCGCCGCACCTCGTGTTGGACCAGTGTCTTCACCTCCCCCAGATCTTCCACTCCGCGGACCAGGATCACCCCGGAACGAGGTGGAACATCCGATACGGGCAGGTACACCTGCATCCGGTTCGGGTCGTCGCCGAGCCACCAGGCTTTGACGTCCGGCACGATCCCGACCACGGTCATCCAGGGAGCCGGACCGTAGTCGGAGACCAGCTGGATGCGGGAGCCTACCCCCCCTCGGCCGTCGGGCCACAGCCTCCGGGCCCCCGTGCGGTTCAGGATCACCACCTGCGCCCGATCCGAGATCTCCGCCGACGTGAAGGGGCGCCCGGCCACGAAGCGGGTGCCAACGGCGGTGAAGTAGCTCGGGGCGACCCAGTTGCCTGCGTGGGGCTCGGGCTGGGTATCCTCCGCCGGAAGGAGTCCCTCGACATGCACCGAGCCGATGGCCCCGGCCACCCGAGGCGGCACGAAGCGCGCCCACCCTACTGCTTCGATCCCTGGTCGTCCCTCCAGACCCCGCACCACCTCCTCGAAGAAGGCGATGCGTTCGACGCCCCCTTCGTAGCCAGCTCCGGAGAGGTCGAGGCCCACCGCGGCCAACCCTGCGGTCTGGAAGCCCGGGTCCACTGCAAGGAGCTTGCCGAGGCTCCTGGAAAGCAGCCCGGCCACCAGGACCAGGACCGTGGCGAGGGCGACCTGAGCCACCACCAACGATCGGTGGGCCCTCCAACCCACCGGATGGCCGTCCGGGCGGGGCCACTCGCGCGACGCCGCTCCCGCCGGGGTCAGCCTGCCCAGATGAAGGATCGGAATGAGGCTGAAAGCCAGGACCGTCACCAGGCCCAGAGCCACGGCAAAGCCCAGGGCCTCCGGGTTCAGACGGGCGGAACGGATCTCCGGAAGGGCCGTCCCTGCGATCCATGCCGCGCCGGTCAGCATCCATCGCGCGGCGAGAATCGCCATGAGCACCCCGGCGCAGCCCACGAGGAGACTCTCGGCGAGCATCTCCCCGGCCAACCGGGTGCGTCCGGCTCCGAGAGCCAACCGCACCCTCATCTCGGCTTCCCTTCCGACGCGCCGCACCAGGAGAAGCATCGCGATATTCGCGCAGGCCACCAGTAGGACCAGGGTGACGGCGCCCAGGACCACCCAGAGACCACGGCGCAGGGTCGGAGACGTTGCATCCCTGGCCGACCGGACCAGGGGGAACCACACGCTGTGGCCTTCGATGAGCGGCGCCACTCGCGTTTGGATCTCGTCGAGGCGCGACTGCGCCGCGGCCGCCGTCACCCCCGGCCTGAGGCGCGCCACGATGTAGGGCCGGCCCGACCAGCCGCCCACGGGATCCGAGGGGAGGGGAAGCAAGACCTCCTTCGGCCGTCTCCCGAAGAAGCCCGCCTCCAGCTGGGCACGGACGGACCCGGGGAGGACCCCCACGATGGTGTGAGCCGCGCCGTCCACGAGGACCGTGCGGCCCACGACGCCCGGGTCCGATCCGAAGCGCCCGACCCAGGTCTCCTCGGAGAGGATGACCGTGTTCCCATATCCGGGGATCCCCTCCAACAGTCCGAAGAGCCTTCCGACGAGCGGTCGGGCCGACACCATGGACAGGATCCCCGGGGATATCCGGGCGCCCATCACCATCTCGACGTCCTCGGCGGTCGACAGGTGCAGCTCCTCTTCGGTGTAGCCGCCGATCTCGTCGAAGATGTCCCCGGCTTCCTGCCAGGCGGCCACCATCGGTCGGGCCGGCGGCACCACCGACCGTGCGCCCTGGGTGTTCGGCTCATAGCGCCACAGCTGCACCACGCGGTCGCCCCCAGGGAACGGGAGGGGTTCCAGAATCAGGCTGTGGACCAGGCTGAAGACTGCCGTGTTCGCACCGATACCGAACGCGAACGTGAGGACCACGACCAGCGTGAAGCTCGGGGCGCCGAAGAGGTTCCGCATCGCGTACCTGCCATCCAGGCCCGGGGTCGAGCGCATCACGCTCATGACCGCCTTGCGCCATGAGGCGCTACGCCGTGTGAGTCGCCAACGGACGAGGGGCCCCAGAGAATGGAGAACCTGCCGGCGATACCAACGGCGCGCCCAACGTTCGCCACCCGTCGCGACCAGCTCCTCGAACTCCTGGTCGAGGCTCGCCATCACCTCCCCGGAAAACCGGTCTTCGACCGCGAGCTTCAGCAGCAGCCTGGCGATCCTCGGTGGGCTGGCCACGATTCCCCTCCGTGGGTCATCCTTCCTGAGCGAGCGGAGTGCCCCGCATCATGCTTCGAAGCATTGCCGTGGAGTGCTCCAGTGCCGCTCGGCCCGTGGCGGTCAGGGATACCAGCTTCCGCGATCGGCCACCCTGGACCGGTTCCGGGTCCGACGCCCGGAACTCCACCATCTTCTTCTCCTCGAGGCGCCCCAGCGTGGCATAGACCGCGCCGATGGAGGTAGGCCTGCCGGCTCGTCCCTCGATCTCCCTGCGGATCGAGACCCCATACGCGCCGTCGCCAAGGCTGAGGATCGCCAACATCACGAACATCTCGAACTCGGCCAGATACTCGCCCTTGGGCATGGGATCACCTCTTGGATTCTCCGTCCCTGCTCCGGCGGCCCGACAGAGACAGAGTCGCGGAATACGATAGTATGTTATACAAACGTATACTTATGGGCAAGCGGCGTTTCCCACGGGGGTCATCCCCCCGGCTTCAGGATCCCGTACATCCGGACCTCTTCCACGTCGAGCTCGTCCCGCCTCGTACCCAGAAGATCGTCCGATCCAATCTCCCAGATGCGCCCACCGCGGGGCGTCTCCACCTCTCCCAACCACTGCCCCGCGGGGTCGAACACGGCCCAATCCGACGTGCCGTGGTTCGCGATGACGATGCGTCCGCCCTTAAGGCGAGTGGCCCCGCGCACGTTGAACAGGTCCTCTCCGGAGCCCGCGCGGCCAATGACCACAATCGGCTCCTCGCTGATCGTCCACGAAGTCTCGGCGTTCCACTTCGCGCTCCGGCTCTCCACGATCCGGACACCGGCGCTGTCCCGCACGGTGGGCTCCAGCCCCGGGGGAGCACTCCCGTTACAGCTCATCGCCAGACATGCGAGTGCAACCCCGAGCATTACCAGCGCGGTTCTGCCTCCCTCTTTGCACGCCATCCTGCCCATGACCGTCCTCGGCCTCCCGGCCTACTTCTTCCGGTGGCGCAACCCGACGGGCGCCTCGGCCCTCCCCAGCTTTCGCTCCCACCAGTTCTGGTACAAGTCCACGCTGAACATGAGCAGAAGCATGAAGATCACGATCCACTGGGGGATGTAGGGGAAGGGCGTTCCGTTCACCTCCAGATGCGCGGTGTGCCCACCCTCCAGAACCAGGACGAAGCCGATGAGGAGGAGGACGAAGAGCCCCAGGATCTCGAACTCGGGATTCTTCGACAGGAAGCGTGAGAGGGGGTCGGCGAACGCCAGCATGAGGGCGACGGAGATGACCACCGAGCCCACCATGATGGCCAGGACGTCGGTCATGCCCACCACCGTCAAAATGGAGTCCACGCTGAAGAGCAGGTTCATTCCCACGATGAGAGCCACGACATCCCGGAAGCGTGCGGCCTCCTTCACGTCGTCTTCCACTCCCTTCAGCTTCATCCGCAGCTCCTTCACACCCTTCCAGAGCAGGAACAGCCCGCCCAGGATCAGCACCAGCGCCTTGCCGTTGAGGTCTCCCGTCACCTCCGCCACCCCCAGTAGCCTGGTGTCCACGTGGAGTAGATTCGCGGTCGCCGCCGCGAGGATCAGGCTCACGGCGAAGAGAAGGAGGATCCGGAACAGCATGGCCAGCACGAGCCCCCAGCGGACGGCGCGTGTCCGTTGTTCCCCCGGGAGCTTGTTGGCAATGATCGTGATGATGATGAGGTTGTCGGCCCCCAGCGCGATCTGGATGAGGGTGATGCCGAACAGGCTGGCCCAGGCGGCTGGATCCAGGAGGAGCGCGGTCATGGCTTCGGGTCGTGAGGGGAACGGGAGGCGGTGACGGGAACCGAGGAGGATGCCCGGCGGGATCGCCCATCCGCAAGGCAACGCCTTTTCCGCGGCGCGTCGTGCGCTCCCGGGCCCCGGGGAGCTTTCTGGCGGCGGCTGAGACACCTAGCTTCGAAGCCGTCTGCATTTCCAACAACTTCTGGAGCTTCTCCATGTCCAAACATGCTCCTTGCTCGTTTGTCAGGCGGCTCCGTGCCGGGCTGCCCACGTTCCTCGCCATCGGTCTCGCCGCGTGCTCGGGTGGGGACGATGCCGGCGCTCCCGCCACCTCGGCGAGGTCGGGGCCCATCGTGGTGACCGACGTGGGCTTCGCGACGCCCGAGTCCGTGCTCCACGACACCGCAGCCGACGTCTACCTGGTCTCGAACGTCAACGGTGGGTCGCTGGATCGCGATTTCAACGGGTTCATCTCCCGCATCGCTCCCGACGGCACCGTCCAGGATCTGAAGTGGATCGATGGCTCGGAGCAGGGCGTCACGCTGAACGCGCCCAAGGGGATGGCCATTGAGGACGGAATCCTCTTCGTGGCGGACATCGACTGTATCCGGATGTTCGACGCGACCTCGGGCGACCCCATGGACCACGTGTGTCTGGCCAACGCCACCTTCCTCAACGACGTGGCGCCCGGAGGAGACGGAAGCGTGTTCTTCACGGACTCGGGCTTCGACGCGGGCCCCGAAGGGATGGTGCCCTCCGGCTCGGACGCGGTGTACCGACTGATCGTCTCCGACGCACGCGTCGTGGCGGTGAGCAAGGATCCGGCCCTGGGCGGGCCCAACGGCTTGGCTGTGGGCAGCCGGGGCATCCTGGTGGTCAGCTTCCGGTCAGGGGAGGTGTACCGCCTCACCGCCGACGGCGAACGCACGGACATCATGCCGGCCAGTGAACGGCAGCTCGACGGTATCGAGATGTTGCCCGACGGCGGCTTCTTGATGTCGAGCTGGGGGGATCGCTGCGTCTACCGCATCGGAGGGGATGGTCAGGTGACGAAGGTCCTGGAAGACGTCGAGGCACCCGCCGACCTGGGCCTCGATGTCGGCCGCAACCGGGTGCTCGTGCCCCTGTCCAACGCCAACGAGGTGATCATCCAGCCGCTCGGATGATCTGGGCGGGGGCGCCCGCCACCCCTGGTATCATCCTGCCGACGGGGCGAGGTTGATCCACACCCCCCTCCCGCCGTGCAGGCCACCAATCGACCCGAGCGGAACGGTAACCATGAGGACTCTTCGACCCCTCCTGGCGCTCGTGGCGCTGGCCGTCGCGGCCGCGCCCCTCGGCGCCCAGGAATACTCTCGCTCCACCTTCCGGGGCCTGTCGCTCCGTGAGATCGGACCAGCACTCACTTCGGGGAGGATCGCGGACTTCGCCGTCAATCCGGAGAACCCGACCGAGTACTACGTGGCCGTCGCGAGTGGCGGCCTCTGGAAGACCGAGGACGGCGGCGTGACGTTCCGACCCGTCTTCGACGGCCAGGATTCCTACTCCCTTGGGGTGGTGACGCTGGACCCGAACAACCCCCACGTGGTGTGGGTCGGGACCGGCGAGAACAACGCCCAGCGGGCCGTGGCCTACGGCGACGGAGTCTACAAGTCTGAGGACGGGGGAAGGTCGTGGACCCACATGGGCCTGGAGGACTCCCAGCACATCGGTGA
>JARRLD010000086.1:0-12116 GCA_037387345.1 Gemmatimonadota bacterium | reverse complement strand
TCACCCTCCAGCTCCACGGCAAAGAGGTCAGCGCCGTCGTATGTGTTTACGGTGTGGGACCAGCCCAGACGGTCGTTGAAGCCGATGGCGATGCCCGGTACCCCCACCAGGGTGGTCCCGTAGACGTCCACACCCGGCCCCACCATGTGGGCCTCCCAGAAGAGGAACAGCCCATCCCACGGCAGATGGGGGTTGGCCAGGAGCATGGCGTTCCCGCTGGCCGAGCGCCCAGGACCGATCGCCCAGGTGTTGGAACCCAGGGAGCCGGCCGCCCGGGGGCCGAGAGGTGCCTCCAGCGGGATCGGCCCCGTGGCGATGCCTGCGCGGAGGGCGTTTCGCGCTTGCCGGACCACACCCGGGCCCGTGACGAAGGTGAAGTGGATGACCCGGTTCCCGTGAGCGAGGACGTCGGCGGCGGTCACGGGAAGGACGACCTCCACCTCGTCGTCGATGAGCTCGAGGTTGGCTTCGGCGTAGGCGTTGATCCCGTCCGCGAACGCCTCGAGGTTCTTCCGCATCTGCTCGGACTCGCCGGCCAGCCACTCGGCTCCCCTGGCGGGCACGCCCATGGTCCGGAGGAACAGGTCCGATTCGAGGTAGTCCTCGCCCCAGTATTCGGCGGCCCTCCCCCGCGCCTCACCATACAGGCGCAGGATCAGGTTACCGTGGCTCTCCATCTGCGCCCAGCCGGCCCCGCGGAAGAGGCTTTCCTCGCTGGAGCCGTAGATGTGGGGCACGCCCCAGGTGTCCCACAGGATCTCGTCCGAGGTCGGCGCCTCGGTAGTCCTGCCACACGCGGAGGCCATGCCGGCGACGAGAAGGACGAGGAGGCGAAAGCGCGATACAGGCATGGGGGCTCCGGAAGCGGTGGAGTCGACGTGGCGCCCAAGGGTGCGTCGAGCTCCCAGGGATCGCAACGGGCGGTCTGCTGTACAGGAGGCCGTCGAACGCGCAGTATTCCGACTCAACCCCATTGGAGTCCCATGATGCGCCTGCCCCGCGTTCTGCCCCTGGTCCTGCTGACGCCTCTTGTTCTCCCGTCCGCCGGCGACGCCCAATTCCGTCGGAACCGGGAGCCCACCGTCCCCCCACCCACCATCATCGAGTACAAGCCGCACTCCACGCTGGTGGTGCCGGAGCATCCCGTGCCGCGGGCGAAGTTCCCGGCGGTGGACGTGCACGGCCATCCGCCCACCCTGGACAACCCGGAAACCATCCGCCAGGTCGTGACCGCCATGGACGAGCTCAACCTCCAGGTCATCGTCCAGGCACGCGGCAGCTCGGGTGAGCGCCTCACCCGGCAGATCGAGGCGGTGCGTGCGGCGGGCTACGAGGACCGGTTCGTGTTCTTCACCACCCTCGACCTGCGCGACGTCAGCCCCGGGTCCGGATCCCGCATCGCGGCACAGCTCGAGGCCGACGTCGCCGCCGGGGCCGTGGGGATCGGCGAGATCAACAAGGGTTTCGGGCTGTACACCATGAAGGCCGACGGAACACGCCTCCATCTGGACGATCCCGAGCTCGACATCGTCTGGAAGACGGCTGGCCGCCTCGGGATTCCCGTCTTCATCCACACCGGCGACCCGGCCGAGTTCTTCGAGGCTCACGACATGCAGAACGAGCGCTGGTTGGAGATGGCACTCTTCCCCCGTCGGCAGCTCAACGACCGCTCTCGCTTCCCCACGTTCGACGACCTCATGGCGGAGCGGGACCGGATGATCGCGAAGCACCCCGGCACGACCTGGATCCTCGCCCACATGAGCTGGTACACCAACGACCTCGCCCGCCTCGGGGAGCTTTTCGACCGCTTTCCCAATGTCTACGGGGAGGTCGGCGCCGTGCTGTACGACCTGGGCCGCCAGCCGCGCTTCGCCCGGGCGTTCTTCGAGAAGTACCCGGACCGGATCCTCTTCGGGAAGGACTCCTTCCAGCCGGACGAGTACCCCTACTACTGGCGCGTCTTCGAGACCCAGGACGAATACTTCGACTACTACCGGGACTATCACGCGTTCTGGAAGCTGTACGGGATGGGGCTCCCGGACGAGGTGCTCCGGAAGGTCTATTACGAGAATGCGCTGAGGCTCATCCCCGGCATGCCTGCGGAGGGATTCCCCGGGACGCGCTGAGACGGCCGGCTTCCGGCTGCACTGCCTTCATGCGGCCCTCCCCGGGGAGGCCCTCTTCCGCAGCCTCTCCCTGCCGCCGAGGTCCAGCCCCCACGACACCTTGAGGGCATCCCTGGCGCACACGGTGACGCACGTCTGGCACAGCATGCACTCGGTGGACAGGACCCTCTTGCCGTCGCGCAGATAGCCCATGATCTCGATGTCCATGGGGCACATGACCTCACATGCGCCACACTCGTTGCACCGGCTCATGTCGCCCCGGATCTTCAGCAGCGAGAACCGCGACGTGGCCTTGAGGAAGACGGTGACCGGACACACGTATTTGCAGAACGCACGGTTGTCCCGAAGGACGACCGCCATGCCCACCGCGGTCGCGTAGTACAGGGCGTTTCCTCCCACCATCCAGGCCAGCGCGGTGCTGCTCCCGTAGGACAGCCCCTGGCCGTAGGCCCAACCGTACCAGAGCGCGGCCATGAGCGCCGCGCTGGCGAAGAAGTGTGCCACCCTGAGCCATTCCCAACGACCCGGCGCCCGACCGGGAGACCGCCGGAAGGGGAGCAGGTCCAGGACCATGAGGGTCCAGCATCCCCATCCGCACCAGAGTCTTCCGATGAGCAGCGGTCCCACGACCTTGGCGATGAGGTAGTGGCTCACCACGCCGGCCCCCATGCCGCTCACCAGAGCCAGGAAGAGCCATTCGATCTGGAGATTCTCCCGCTGCACGACGCCCAGGTAGATCAGGAGGATCCCTCCCACCCCCACGAGCGTAAGGCGCCGGCCCCACTGCTTCTTCTTCCTGGGGAGCGCTGCGTACAGCCCCAGACCGATGCCCAGCACCGTACCGATGTAGCCGAACAGGAACAGCGGCTGCACGAAGCCCGACGCACGCCACAGGGCCAAACCCAGGGTCCAGAAGAAGACGAAGGCGACACCGGGGAGAAGCAGGGGCCGTCGGGAAACGCGGCTGCGCCTTGTCATGGGAGCACCTCCGATGGGGCGTCGGATGCTCCAGTCTACCGCCGCCGGGCTCCACCCTCACCCCTCCGGGGACGAACGGGAGCATTCCGTGACGAGCGGGACCACGAACCCTGGTGCGAGGCCGCCGGTTGTCGGAGGTTGAGAGCATGACCGATACGCGCCCGTCGGGCCCGGCCGCCACAGCTCCCCCGAAGTCCCGGAGGGACTTCCTCCAAATCTACGGGATTGCGCTCGTCGTCGGGATCTTCCTGGTGGAGGGGCTCTTCCGCACCGCGTACTTCTACCTCAACGAGCTGGCGGAGGGAACACCCGTTCCCCTGCGCGGTCCTCTCATCAGCGAGCTCACCGGCTCGGTGGGGGTCATCGTCGGGTTCTATGCGATCATATTGCCCGCCGCGCGGCGCTTCCCCCTCTGGGGAAGCATGTGGAAGCCGCATCTACCGCTGCACGTGCTGGCGCTTCTGGTCTTTTCGGCCCTGAAGACCCTCACCATGTGGGGCCTCAGGATCCCGCTCTGGTACGCGGCTGGGCTGGGCTCCTACGACTACGGGGCCATGCTGTATCGCTTCCCCATGGAGGCGGCCAACGACGTTTTCGGCTATTTCCTCTTCGTGGGAATCGTCCAGTTCTGGGACGCCTGGGTCGCTCGACAGGAGCGCGAGCTGCGGGAAGCCAGGCTCGAGGCGGCGCTCCACGAGACGCGATTGCAGGCGCTACAGGGGCAGCTGCAGCCCCATTTCCTCTTCAACACCCTGAACACCATCTCCTCGGTGATGTACGCCGACCCGGCACAGGCCGACCGGCTCATCTCCAGGCTGTCGGACCTGCTGCGCTCCAGCCTGTCGGCTCCGGAACGGCCCGAGGTGGGGTTGGAAGAGGAGCTGGACATCCTGGACCGGTACGTGGAGCTCATGTCGGCGCGCTTCGGCGATCGGATGACGGTGGAGGTCTCCGTAGCCCCCAACGCGCGGGAGAGCATGGTTCCCGTCTTCCTCCTGCAGCCGCTGGTGGAGAACGCGATCCACCACGGGGTGGCCCGGCGTTCGGGCCCCGGGCGGATCGACATCTCGGTGGAGCGTGTCGGGCCGAAGTTGCGCGTCGTGGTGGCCGACGACGGACCCGGCATCGACGGAGACCCCGCCGCTGCGGTGGGGAAGGGTGTGGGGCTGAGGAACACACGTGAGCGCCTCGCCCACCTCTACGGCGGTGTCGCCAGCCTCCACCTGCAGAACGGGGAGGCCCAGGGACTCCAGGTTTTCGTGGAGCTACCCTTCCGGGCGGCCTCGAAGGACGAGGACCCCGGCGCGTGAGCGACCACCGGCAGCTTCGGACCGTCATCGTCGATGACGAGCCGCATGCCCGGGCCAAGCTTCGGCGCTTCATCGAAGCTGACGGACGCATGGCCCTGGTGGGCGAAGCCGGGGACGGGGTGGAGGCCGTCGACGTGCTGGAATCCACCCGCCCCGACCTCGTCTTCCTCGACATCCAGATGCCGGAGATGGACGGCTTCGGCGTCCTGGCCGAGCTGGATCCTGCGGTGAACCCTCAGGTGGTGTTCGTCACCGCGCACGACCAGCACGCCCTGAAGGCCTTCGAGGTGCGCGCCCTGGACTACCTCCTCAAGCCTGTGGACCAGGAGCGCTTCGCCGAAGCCGTGCACCGGGCCATCGAGGCTCACGGGGCGGGGGCCGAACCCGACACCCGCTCCGTGTTGTCCGAGCTGCCGGCGGAGCGCAGGGCCCTGGAGCGGTTCCTTGTGCGCAGCCGGAGTCGGATGATGCTGGTTCCCGCGAGCCGCGTGGATTGGATCGGCTCGGCCAGCAACTACGTGGAGCTCCACTGCGGCACGGACACGCACCTGGTTCGGGGGACCCTCCAGGATCTGGAGGAGCGGCTGGACCCCTCTCGTTTCGCGCGCATCCATCGGTCCACCATCGTGAACCTGGAGCAGGTCAAGGAGCTCCACCCGTGGTCCCACGGTGACCTGATGTTGGTCCTGCGGGACGGCACGGAGCTCAGACTGAGCCGGCGGTACAAGGATCGGCTCGGAAGCGTCTTCGGTCCGTGATCCATCGTCGTCCCCTCGGTCATGGCGTCCACCAGTAGGTCACCTTCACCATGAGGGCATCGTCGGATCGGGTGGACAGGAGACCCCGCAGGTCCCTGACCGGCCGAAACGTCCCGTCGTCCAGGACCTCCTCCCGCCCCTGGGACCATACCAGGTAGAGGGTGGACCCGGGGCGATATTCCCACCGGAGCACCGTGTTCGTGCGCAGCCGCCGGAAGTTGAAGTCCGGGTTGTCGTACCGCTCAGCCTCTCCGTCGCCGTCCAGGTCGACCAGGAGGCCCGCGTCCGGGCCCCGCTCGGCTCCGAGGTCGGCGAATCGACGCTCATAGCGCGGCGCCCGGGGGTCCGAGACCTCGCGGATGTGCGAGAACGACCCGGCGCTCACGAAGGGCTGGGCGAACACCTGCAGGCTCAGGGTGGGGCTGAAGGCCAGGTCGGCCCTCAGCACGGCGCCCACGGTACGCTGCTCCATACGCCCGAAGACGTACGTGGGCTCCTGCCCCGCGGCACCGATCCACTGACGATCTTCCACCTGGGACGAGGCGAAGGGACCTGCGCGGAGCGTGGCGACGGGCGTGGGACGCCAGGTGAGAGACGGCCTGATCTCCCAGCCCCACGAGTCGCTCTCCGGGCGCACGGACCAGGACCCCTCGAGCCTGCCTCCCAACCGCCTCCGACCGTCGGAGAACACCCCGCCCCACCCCAGAAGCTCGCCCTCCCGACGGAACCCGGGGCCGCCCCGGAGCATCCAGGGCGTGAGGCCTTCCAGGTTGTACTCCACGCCCCACCAGCCACCCCACAGGTTCCGCATCAGGAACTCACCTCGGACGTTCCCACCGCGCTCGAGGCGCTCATTGCCGTGACTGTACGCGCCCCAGTGGGTGCTGTAGACCTCCCAGCTCCGGAACGGCCCCTGGGGCTTCGAGCGCTCATATCCCACCTCGGCGAAGGCGATGCGGATGTCACTCATGCGCTGGAAGCCGGCATCGCCCACGTCGAAGCCAGGGGAACGGAGGTGAACGCCCACCTTGCCTCGCCACGAACCTCCGGCGAGGCGTTGCAGCGCCAGGTTGGCGGCGTACCCGTTCAAGGCCGTGCGACCGGGATCGAACGTCAGGTGGGTTGCGTCGGGTCGCTGGAACAGGTGCACGGCTGAGGTCTGCGCCCGGCTGACGGCCTGCGCGGATCCCTCGAGCCGGGAGGCCAGAGCCCATCCCCGAAGCTCGAAACGATCCCCGCCGAAGCGATGGCGAACGTCGAGCCCGCCGGCAAAGGCCCTCACGGGCAGCGCCAGGCCGTCAGCGGCTTCCTCCTCTCGCACCACACCGGTCGCGATGACACCGACGGCCGACCGCCCCTGGCGTAGATCCCGCACCACCCGGGCCACCGAGTAATGGGTGCGGGGCTCGACCACCGCAGCCCCGCGCACACCTTGCTCTCCCAGCGTCTGCGCCGACTCCTCCGCGGTCTCCGCCGCCAACACGCCGACGGACCAGCCCCCGGAGGTCCGCCCCGTGAGCTTCACGGCGCCCTGGATGGTCGTCTGCTCCGAGGGGGACGCAAAACGGGCGTCACCCGATGAGAACCCCTGGGGTTGGCGACCGACCCGGCGGGAGTAGAAGAGGGTCTCCAGGTCCTCGTCCCCGTCGGCCAGCGAGATCTGGAAATCGAACAGGTTCGACGCCTCCTGGAAGAACGGACGTCGCTCGGGATAGAAGCTCTCGAAGGCCGTGAGGTTCACCCGGGCCGGGTCCGCCTCCACCTGGCCGAAGTCGGGGTTCACCGTCACGTCCAGGGTGAAGTTGTTGCTCAGGCCATACTTGACGTCGACTCCACCCGCCGCCTGCGACTCTCTGGCCGTGGGGTCCTCCGGGACCACCCCCTCGCGCAGCCGGCTCATGGCGTAGGGCAGGACCTCCACCCGCACGGGTCGCCGGATGTTCTCAAGGCCCTCCAGGTTGCCGAAGCGCGACACCAGGGCTCCGTCGTCGGGACGGGTGGGAGCCCACAACGACACCTCGTCCAGCCGCGCGATGTCCCGATGGAACTGGATGCCCCACGTCTGCTCGTCCTCCTCTCCGAAGCGGAGCTGGGAGTAGGGGACGCGGAACTCGGCGGTCCATCCCTGTTCGTCCACCCGCGTGGCCACGTCCCAGACCGGATCCCAGCGGCCGTCCTCCTCCACATCGTCGTAGTGATGGACGTCGGTCTTCACTCCGCGAGGATTTACGGTGAACCGGAACGCGCTTCTTCGGTCCAGATAGCTGTCCACCGCGAAGCCTACGCGGTCCGAGCGCTCGTCGGCGTCGCGGCGGGTGAGCTCGGCGACGATGCTGTCCGGCGCGGAATCGAAGGCGCGAATCGCGACGAAGAGAGCGTCGGCCCCGTACAGGACACGCGCCTCCGTCGGCTGGGAAGCCGGCATCCCCGGGCGCGGCTCCCGCTGCGTGAAGCCCCGTGCCACAGCGGCGCCGTCCCAGGAGGCGTCGTCCAGGATCCCATCGATCCTGGGTTCCACATCCCCATCCCGGATCCGCACCGCCCTCAGGGAGGGCCGGGGCGCCATCCCCGCGTCCTGGGCCAGGGCCGCCGGGGCGGCCAGGCACGAGATGGTGGCACAGAGCAGCAGCACGATTCCAGGGGCGCACCGCTCGAGGTGGTGAAGGGAGTCGGACATGGTCGTGCTCCTGCAGACGGATCGTGGCCTTCTCACGACTCCACGCTACAGGGTCTCCGGGTCGGTCCCGAGGATTGGGGGACGACCGGGACGGTACGGTGACAAGCGGGATCGGCGCACCTCCGACGGGTTCCGACATTTGCCCGCCGCCGAATGGACGGTCCGTGCGTCCTCACCGCCCCCGTCGAAACACGACCACTCCGTCCTTCAGGACCAGATCCACCTCCCGGAGGACCGCGATGTCGTCCAGGGGATCTCCGTCCACAAGGATCAGGTTCGCCCGCTTGCCCACCTCCACCGTCCCGAAGTCGTCCCGGCCGAGCCAGCGGGCGCCGTTCACCGAGGCCGCCTCGAGGATGGTGGCGTTGGGAACGCCCGCCGATGCGTACGTCTCGAGCTCCTCATGGAGGAGCAGGTTGTCCGTGCCCGCCAACAGGGGAACCCCGGCCTCCACGGCCTTGCGCACGAAGACCTTCATCCGCTCGAAGCTCTGCCGGGCGCGGCCGAAGGCCTCCAGGCTGAAGCGGGACCGCTGATCGTCGTCGATCCGCTGGACCGAGAGCGTCGGATCCAGCGCCGTCCCGGTCTCGGCCAGGCGACGGATGAGCACGTCGACCTCCGGCGCGTCGGGGTCGATGGCGCTCCAGTCGGCCTGCATCCTCGCCACCGGATCCCGGCCCGCGTCCAGGGATTCGTCCCGCCCGTCGGGCTGGGCCTCAGGGTCCAGGAAATCGCGCCACACGCGGACGTGGCTGAAGCCGTCGATGCCCGCGTCCATGGCCTCCGACCAGCTGGTTCGCACGCCGATGTGTCCCGTGACCGGAAGGCCCTGGATCTTGGCCTCTGCCACCACTGCGGCCAGGACCTCGGGCTCCAGGAGGAAGTAGGCCTTCAGCGCATCCACCCCCTGGGCCTTCAGGGCTCTCACCAGGGGAGCAGCCGCCTCCGGATCGTCCAATGAGACGTCCACCATGGGGTGATAGCCGTCGGGGCCGTCCAGGAGTGGGCCCGTGGAGTAGATGTCCGGCCCCGCCAGGAGGCCGAGGGCCACGGCATCCTTGTAGTCCATGCCGTCGGCGATGGCCACGCCGGGGTCCCTCACCGCCGTGATCCCCCTGGCCAGCAGGTCGGCCCCTGCGTGCGGCGACCAGAAGTGGTAGTGGTTGTCCATCAGGCCCGGAAGGAGCGTGCGGCCCCTGCCATCCAGGACCGGCACGCCCGCAGGCGCATCCACCGGCCCCGATCCCACGGACTGGATGCGTCCGTCCGCCACGACCACGTGGGCATCCTCCATCAACGCGTCTGCCACGCCGTCGAAGACGCGTACGTTGGCGATCACGAGATCGTCCACGGGGTCGACCGGGCGGCGAACGACGGCTGTGACTCCGAGTGGCTCCAGGGTGCGTTCCTCCGGGTCCAGCGTGTACAGGCGGCGGGCGCTGGACACCAGCAGGGACCCTTGGGACGTGAACGTGAGCTCGGTCTGTCCATACGCCAGCCGGGCGATCTCGGTGGCCGGGGCACCGCGTGTGGAAACCATGATCCGATCCACACCGTTGTACGTCGCGACCCACGCCCGGCGTTCGCCGTCCCCGGACCACGCGACGCCGCTCTCCCGTTCCCGGGTGTCCGTGATCCGCTCCACCGTCCGGTCGCCGACCTTCAGGAGGAACAGGTCGGTGCCCCGGTACCGACCTGTTTCGATCAGCGCCTCCTCTCCCGAGGGCGAAAGGGCGAACGACCACTCGTGCCAGTTCCGTGTGGCCGTAAGCTGCTCCGGCGTCCCGCCTTCCAAGCCGATCCGCCACAGGTGGGCATCGTACTGGGACGATTGGACGACGAAGTAGACGTGCTCGCCCGCCGGGTCGAAATCGAGCTGCAGGATCTCCTGAGGGATGTGGTGGATCACCCGGGACAGCCCACTCTCCATGGTTCGGACCACGAGGTCGGTCCCCGACGGAGACCAGTGGCTGTAGGCCAGGAACCGTCCGTCCGGCGACCAGGCCGGATGGCGATCCCACCCGATTCCCATGGTGAGCTGTGACGCTTCTCCTCCGGAAACCGGCAGGACCCAGATCGACCCGAGCGCCGCGATGGCCAGCGTGCCTCCGTCGGGGGAGACGTCCGGGTTCCGAAAGCCGACGTCGATCGTGATCCCCTCCGTACCCTGCGCGACCGCGCCAACGGGGGTCGAGAGAGCGAGAACCGCCGAAGCGGCGAGTATGGACGTGCGCATCGATCCGGCTCCGTCTGGGGGACGCAGGGACGGGGACCCAGAGTGCTCCCGCGACACCGGGCAGGCAAGCGCGGTCCGTCAGCACCAGGAGACCCCGTCGGCACGTCGACGCTTGCTCCGCGCGCGACGCCCCTCTACGCTCGGCTGCCATGGACGTGTCGCGAAGGGAGGCGGTGAAGGCCATGGGCGCGGCCTGGCTCGGCGCCAGGCTGGCCCCGCAGGTCGGCATCCGGGCCGCGGACGGCCCTCCGGGCGAGGCCGGGGAGATCCTGGTGCGGGGCGGCCGGGTGGTAAGCGCCGAAGGCGCCTACGAGGCCGATGTCCGCATCCTGGGCGAGCGCATCGCCGAGGTCGGGGCCGCGCTGGCTCCGGGGCCGGACGCCCGGGTCATCGATGCGGCAGGCCAGCTGGTGATTCCCGGGTGCTTCGACCCTCATACCCACGTCCTCCCGCCCTTCGCCGACGACCTTACCACGGGGACCAGAGCGGCGGTGGCCGGAGGCATCACCACCGTGGGCACGTTCGCCACGCCGAGAGGCGGCGAAGGGATCCTCGACACCCTCGATCGGCTCGAGTCGGACATCTCCGGGATGGCCGTGGCCGACGTGGTCCTGCACGCCAGCGTATGGCCTCCGACGGGTGAGCTCGCCGATGCGATGCCCGCGCTGGCGGAGCGTGGCCAGCCGAGCCTGAAGGTCTACATGGTGCGACAGGACTTCGCCGAATACGTGCCCGACCTCATCCGCGTGCTGGAGGCGGCGCGGGAAGCCGGCGTGGTCACCATGATGCACTGTGAGGACCAGAGGCTCATCGACGCGGCCACACGACGCCTGGCCCGGGAGGGCAAGACCTCGCTCCGGTACTACGGCGAAAGCCGTCCCGTGCTGTCCGAGGTCGCGGCCACCGAGATGGCCGTCGCACTGTGCGAATCAACGGGGGCGCCGGTGCAGATCGTGCACCTTTCCTCCGCCCGGGCTCTGGAGGCATGCATACGCGGAAGAGAGCGAGGTCTCCCCCTCTATGTGGAGGTCCGCCCCATGTACCTCCACCTGACGCAGGAGCGAATGCAGGGCCCGGAGGGGCCACTGTTCATCGGACAGCCTCCGCTGCGCACCCGCGAGGACGCGGACGCGTTGTGGCAGGGACTCGCCCATGGAGACATCGATCTCCTGGCTACGGACCACGCCCCGTGGACCCGGGCGCAGAAGCTCGATCCCGAGCTCTCCATCACCCGCTTCCGTCCGGGCGTGAGCAGTCTGCGCTTCGTCATCCCCATCTACTTCTCCGAAGGGGTGGCGAGCGGGCGTATCTCGGTGGAGCGGTTCGTGGAGACCACGTCCACTCGCGCCGCCCGGATCATGGGTCTGTACCCTCGAAAAGGGGTAATCCAGGAGGGTGCCGATGCCGACGTCGTGGTGCTCGATCCGGAGCTTACCGACACCGTTCGTGCGAGCGACGACCCTTCGGGCTCGGACTACGTGATCTACGAGGGCTGGAGCGTGACCGGCTGGCCCGTCGTCACCATCCGTCGCGGCGAGGTCGTCTACGAGAACGGCGTGGTGACGGCATCACCGGGAACCGGGAGGCTGGTCGCGCGGACCCCCTGGGGCGGTTAGGCCGCCTCCCCTGCGTACGCGGCATCCACCCTGGTCCGGACCTCGAAGGTCGGCGGCTGCTCGAGGTGCTTCTTCACCGCGCACTGCTGGGCCGACCGAATGAGCGCGGCGTGATACTTCTCCGGGAAGTCCGGCGGCACCACGATGTCCAGATCCACCTGCTCGACCATGCGGGTGGCAGGGTTCATGTGCAGACGCTGCAGGACCTTCACTCCGTCCGTGGGCAGGCCCCGGTGCTGGCAGAAGCTGAGCACGTAGATCCCGGCGCACGTCCCGATAGAGGCCAGGAACAGCCCGAAGGGGGCCGGTGCCGATCCGTCCTGGTTGGTCTCGACCACCAGGCTACCCATGTGTGCGTCCACGCGGGCACCGCCGGGGAAGGTGATTTCCATCTCCATATCCTGGATTCCTCTTG
>JARRLD010000085.1:0-25450 GCA_037387345.1 Gemmatimonadota bacterium | reverse complement strand
GCTCGCCTCCGTTCATGATGGCCACGATGGGATGGGAGAAGCGCAGAAGCCTCACAACGCCGCGCGTGTCCAGGGCCGGGATGTCCGCCAGCCACTCCCAGTCGACGAACCCCTCGCCGGCGTTGGCGTTCACCGTGAAGTACCCGACGCCCAGAGAGGCGAGATTCTGATAGAAGTGCGTCCCCTGCGAGGGGGTGACACGGAAATCCCGGAACCCGGCTTCCACGATCACCTTCGCCCCGGAGATGTCCTCCCATCGCACGGGAATCCCCAACCACGGCTGGGTCGAGCCCCACCGACCCACTCCAATGAGCCCGTAGCTCCGTCCCTCCCTGCGCAGAAGCTTGTTGAACTGGGCCACGGCCGTCGCCACCTCCGCGCTCTGTGAGCGCTGGTACAGATCACGGTCGACCACCACCCAGTCCACCAGGTCGTCCACCTTCCCGTGCCCGAGGGTCGCCGGGCTCTCGCACAGGATGCGGGGCCGCTCCACACGGCTGAGATCGACGTCGATCTCCTCCCGGGACGGCGCCAGCGGACGCAGCTGCAGGAAGCCCATCTCCGCAGCTTCGTTCTCGGACGAGCCCAGCGTCGCGGCGAATTCGATCTCCACCGGAAGGCGTGTCCCGGCCATCCCGAGGATCAGCAACTCACGCAGGATGTCGGCCAGGGGGAACACCTGGTGCTTCAGCACTGGAGCGAAGCTTACGAGGCGCACCCCCGGCCGGCCCAGACCGGGATAGACGGCGTCGTTCTCGGCGGAGTAGGTGGACGCGATCGGCGCCAGCGCGTCGTCTTCCTCGGCATCCTTGAGCGTGCATCGCACGAGGGGGCCGTCTTCCGTCCACTCCACGTCCGACGCGTGCTGCCCAAGCTGGAGAGCCCAGAACTCCCGCTGGGAGTGCTCCAGCATGTCCTCCACGGTGGTGTGGTCCAGCACGTGGCCCGGGTGGGGTGGTGAGAACCGGAGGCATGGCTCGCCCTGGGCCACCGTCTTCCCGAGGCCCAGGGCCACGGCGGCGATCCCGTCTTCCGGTCGCGCCGGCGCCCGGGGATAGTAGTTGTGGGAGCGGGCCACGCCGGAAATGTGCGGGTAGAACCGGTCCCCATGGCGGACGCCGACCACCCGCTGGATGATCACGGCCATGGCCTCTTCCTCGAGGCGGTACGGTGTGGCTTCCAGGAACGCTCTCGCCCTGTTGGCGAAGGTGCTCGCGTAGACCCGTTTGATGGCATCCACCAGCTGTCCCAGCCTGGTCACGGGATGTGGAGCGTCGTTGGGAAGCAGCCACGTTCCGTAGATGCCCGCCAGGGGCTGTTGCGGGGAGTCCTCCAGAAGCGAGGAGGACCGCACGGCCAGCGGCGTGTGGACCACCGCCACCACCTTCCGCAACGCCTCCATCACGTCACCCGGCAGGGGGGCAGCCAGGATCCGTTTCAGGGTCTCCGCGTGATCGTCGCTCTGCAGCGCGAAGGACCTCAGCCGGTTCTCCTCCAGAAACTGGTCGAATACTCCCGTGCCCAGGGCCACCGCAGCCGGAACCGTGATCCGGATTCCCGGGAAGCGGTCGGACAGGCGCACCTCGTCGAGAAGCCGCGAGGCGAAGGCGAGCCCTCGCCCCTTTCCGCCCAGGGAGCCTCCACCGATCTGGACAATGCCCTCCTGGCCGTCGAAGAACTCCGATCGGAAGGGGTTGACCGAGCCCCGGACCCGTTCCCGCCGGTGCCGGTCGATCTCGTTGATGAGGGTGTCCCTCAGGGCCTCGACGGTGGGGAAGTCCTCGAATTTCCGCGGACGCAGCCTGCTCGCCAGGCCGAACTCGGCGCGCGCCCGCAACCATCGCGAAAAGTCGTGGCGCACAGCGTGAAACGCCACCGATTCGGCCGGCACCGTGTGGAGCTTCCGCACCAGGTCCTTGAGGTCCGTGGCCCGGGCCAGTTCCTCTCCCCGCTCGTTGCGGAACACGAAGTCACCGAAGAAGAGATGCTCCGACAGGTATCGTCGGAGCTGATGGAGGAAGTCGGGTGATCCCTTGAGGAGGAACCCCACGCCCAGCTCCTCCGCCACGCGCCGGTTCTCCTCGTGAGACGACTGCAGGAAGATGGGGACCTCCGGCTCCAGCTCGCGGATCGCGCGGACCAGCTCACGCCCGGCGTCGGGGTTCGACTCCTCACCTTTCGGGAACTGCATGTCGCTGAAGACACCCATGATCGACGTCCGATACTGCTGGAAGTCTCGGAGGGCCTTCTCGTAGTTCGTCGTCAGCAGGATCTTGGGCCGGGCCCGCATCCGCATCATCTGCTGGAGACGGTTTCCCGCTTCCGCCTGTACAGACTCGGAGAGGTTGTGCACCTCGGAGTAGATCACAGGGAGGAACGCCGAGTAGAAGCGGACGTTGTCCTCGACCACGAGGAAGACCGGCACCCCGATCCGGGTGTCCCGCCTGACGTTGAGCCGGTCCTCCACGGCCTGGACGATGGCCATGAGGATTCGGGCGTCCCCCTGATAGAGGAAGGAGGCCAGCACGTCCGACTCGTCCATCCGGGCCTCCGCAGCCCTGAGCTCCTCCCGGTCGTACCCCAGCAGAGCCAGGGGGACCGTCACGTCCACCTCCTTCATCTTCTCCGCCAGCTCAATCGCGTCCATGTCCCCCACGTCGGGGCTGGCGATGACCAGGTCCACCGGCCGATGCCGGCTCTGAAGAAGCTTGAGGGCCTCCCGCCCCGACGAGACGCGCGTCAGATCTGGGGGGTCCCGAGGATAAACCTCCGCGAATTTCCCCAGCACCCGCTCATGCAGATGTCCGTCCTCGGCGAGAATGAACGACTCGTAGAGGGACGAGACCAGGAGCACGTGCCGGACCTGATGGCTCATCAGGTCCCGGTAGCCTCCGGCCCGTGTGCCGTATCGCTCCGAGAAGTCGAAGAAGGATTTCATTCGGTCAGGTCCCGGCAACTCGTCGTACGGCCCTTCCCCCCAACCGTCCCGTGTGCTCTCCGTCCCGAAGCGTCACCACTCCGTTGACGATGACGACGGGGATGCCCACCGGGTATTGGTGCGGATTCTGGAAGGTGGCCCGATCCTCCACCACCTCGGGGTCGAACGCGACCAGATCGGCGTAGGCGCCGCGGGCGATGATCCCCCGACCCTCGAGGCGAAGTCTCCGAGCAGGTTCGTGGGTGACCTTTCGGACGGCTCGCTCCAGGGGGAGGATGCCGCGATCCCGCACGTACCGACCCAGAAGCCGCGGGAACGTGCCGTAGCCCCGGGGATGGGGAACGCCCACGCTCAAGGGCCCATACGGTGCGTAGGCTCCTCCATCGGAGCATACCATGCCGAGGGGGTGGGCCAGCAGCTCTTCCACGTTGGCCTCGGACATTCCGTGGCCGATCATGCCGACCCCTCCGCGGTTCGACTCGAGGAGGCGGACCGTGAGCTCGTACGGATCCACACCTCTCTCGACCGCCAGATCTCCCAGGAGCCGGCCGCGGGCCCACGCGGTCTCCTCGTTGGCCGACGCGATCTGGACGGAGTTCCAGTTTCCCAGGAGCGCCACCTTGTCACGGCACGCCCGCTCCATCCTGGCTGCGTGCTCCGGATCCCGCAGCCTTTGGAGGAACGCCCCCGTGCCCCCCGCCCGCATGTCCGTGGGAAAGAGGTTGGACAACCCGGTCTGGTAGGCCGTGTACGGATAGCAGTCGAAGAGCGCATCCACCCCTTCGGAACGCGCGCGCGTCATGAGATCGAGCACCGCGCCCTGCTTCCAATAGTTGCGCCGTCCCTGCGCCTTGAGATGCGAGATCTGCACGGGAACCTCGGCCATTCTGCCCACCTGCAAGGCCTCTTCCACCGCCGCCAGCAACCGGTCGTCCTCGTTGCGCATGTGCGACGCGTAGGGGCAACCACTGCCCTTCAACACCGACGCCAACTCCACCAGCTCGGACAGGTCGGCAAACCCGCTCGGTGTATACTCGAGACCCGAGGACAGACCGATACATCCGCCCTCCAGTGCGCGACCCACCTCCTGCTTCATGCGGGCCAGCTCGGCTTCCGACGCCGGTCGATCCTCGTTGCCGATCACCAGACCGCGGACCGCGCCGTTTCCCACCATGCTCGCGACGTTGACCGCCGGTCGTTCTCGGTCGATCCGGTCCAGGAAGCCCGGTGGATCACGGAAGTCGATATCCACGTCCCGGTCCCGGTATCGCTCCCGGGCGGCCACGAAGGCCTCCTCCGACCAGGGGCCCACCGACCCACCGTCCTGTCCCGTCACCTCGAGGGTGACACCCTGGCGAATGCGACTCTCAGCCCTCGGATTGACCAGAAGAGACAGATCGGCGTGGGAGTGGATGTCGATGAACCCGGGCGCGAGGGCCAGGCCGCGCAGGTCGATCTCTTCGGCTCCCGCTCCGAGATCCCGTCCCACCTCCGTGATCCGGTCGCCCGTGATGGCGACGTCGGCCTCCACGCCGGGACCTCCCGTGCCGTCGAAGATCACGGCACCTCGTAGCACGAGGTCGGCACGGTTGCGCGCAAACGCCCAGCCGGGGAGAACGAGGGAGCCGGTCGCGGCGGCGACCGACGCCTGAACGAACCTGCGACGCTCCATGGCCATGGTTCTCGATGATTCGGGTGGCGGGCCTAGCTCCGTCGCACGCGACCGGGCTCCAGGCCACCCGCGTGCAGGATCTTCTCCTGGAGGCGCTGAGCCTCCTCGGCGGAGAAATCCCTCAGGAGGCGCACGGCCCGGGCTGCTTCGTCGTACGCCTCGTCGGGGAAGTCCTTGCCCTCGGCACGGCGGAGCGCACCCTCGAGGGCCATCATCTCCCGCTCCGCCTTCTCCGCTGCCCGCCTGAGGCGGTTCAGCGCCTTGCGGGCTTCCGACTCCGCGGAGCTCACGATATCCCTCCCGTTCCCTACGCTTCGTGTCCACGTTCGCCAACTTGCCCGGCAGACCTCGGCCCCACAATGGCAGCGGGGGAAGAAGGCGCACCGACCTCGCGCCCCATGAAACCCAGAAGCCACCGGAACGATTCGTGGGGTCGGGGTACCCCGTCGCCATGACCGAACGATGCGACTTGTTGGTGGTGGGCGCAGGTCCCTGCGGCATCGCCGTCGGGGCGGCCGCGGCGAAGGCGGGCCTGTCGTGCACCCTCGTCGACAAGGGATGTATCACCGCCTCCCTGGTGGACTATCCCTACTACATGACGTTCTACAGCACCGCCCGCATGCTGGAGATCGGCGACGTCCCCTTCACCATCCCAACCGACAAGCCCACTCGCCGTGACGCACTGGCCTATTACCGGTTCGTCGTGCGGCACTGGGGTATCGACGTGCGCCAGTACGAGGCCGTGGAGGCCATCTCGGGCACCGAAGGGGGCTTCACGGTACGGACGCGCCGAGCGGATGGATCCCAGGGCCTGTTCCGGACCGACGCCGTGGTCGTGGCCACGGGGGGATTCCAGGAGCCCAACCGGCTCGGGGTTCCAGGAGAGGATCTGCCCAAGGTGGTGCACTACTACAAGGAGCCCTACCCGTTCTACGACCAGGACGTGCTGGTGGTGGGAGCGGGAAACTCCGCGGTGGAATCGGCGCTGGAGATGTTCCGGAACGGAGCGCGGGTCTCCATGGTCCACTTCCTGGACACCCTCGATCGCGGTGTGAAGCCGTGGGTCGTGCCCGACATCACCAATCGGTTGGAGAGGGGGGAGATCGAGATGCACTGGATGCACCGGGTGGCCGAGATCAAGCCTTCCTCCGTGGTGCTTCGCCGTGAGGACACAGGGCAGGCCCGCGAGATCCCCAACGACTTCCTCGTGGCCATGACCGGGTGGCATGCGGATCCGTATCTGCTCCGGGCGTTGGGCGTGACGATCGACGAAGACACGGGCATCCCGTGCCACGACCGCGAAACCATGGCCACGGACGTGCCGGGCGTGTACCTGGCGGGGGTCATCGCGGCAGGCCACGACGCCAACAAGATCTTCATCGAGAACGGGCGGGAGCATGGCGGCCGGATCGTGGCGCATCGCGAGAAGCTGAGTAGCTAATCGGCGGGGGCGATCTCGGCCGAGTCAAAGACCCGTGCACGGAACGCTCCGACCAATCCGGGTATCTCAGCTCGCTCCCAACCAGAGGTCCTCGAGGACGCTCACCAGCTGATCGTAGCTCCGTCCGTTGACCGTCAGCGTGACCCTGTAGGTCCCGGGCTCGGCCCGGGGGGCCTGGTTGCCCCCGAAGCCTCCACCACCCTGCCCCTCTTCCTCCCGTGGATCGCCCCGAAGGTTCCACTGGACGCGATTCGTGCCCGCGTGGCTGGTCGCTTCGAGGTGACGGAACACTTCCCCCGTGCGCACATCGGTGACGGTCAGGGTCACCGTCGAGGCGTCCTCGGCCAGCCAGTAGCTGATGGTGGTCCCCTCCGGGGCGCTTTCCCCAACCCAGTTCTTGTCGCCGGTTACCGAGCGTGAGCGCCGGATGTCCTGTCGCCAGAGCACAGCCTCCCGCGGCTCGAAGAGGTGCGCGGGCTCGGCGAGAACGTCCATGGAGTACTGCTGCAGCGTCGTGATGTCGTCCATGACGTAGACGCTGCGGCCGTGTGTGGCGAGGACCAGGTCATTCTCCCGCGGGTGTACCAGAACGTCGTCCACGCGCACCGTGGGAAGACCGGGCATGAATCTGACCCACGAGCCCGATTCCCCCGAGATGAAGAACCCGAACTCCGTACCCACGTACAGGATGCTCTCGTTGCGAGGGTCCTGACGGATCGTGTTCACGTTGCCGTACTCGGGAAGATCGCCCGTGATGTCCACCCAGCTTTCGCCAAGATCCCGAGTCACGTACAGGTACGGGTGCAGGTCCCCCGACTTATGTCCGTCGATGGAGACGAACGCCACGGCCGGATCGTGCCAGGACGCCTCGACACGGGATACGTAGTAACGGGTGGTTCCGCCCGGGAGATTGCGGCTGACTTCCCGCCAGGTGGCGCCCCCGTCACGACTCAATTGGATATTGCCATCGTCGGTTCCGACCCATAGCAGGCCAGGCACGAGTGGAGACTCCGCGATGGTGGTGATGGTGCTCCAGTCGCTCACCCCGTCGTTCCGCGACAGGATGCACTCCTGCCCACGGGAGCTGATCTGGTTGCAGCGCGGCAGGTCGTTCCTCGAGCCGAGGATTCGGATCTCATCGCGATTCACGTTCTTGGTGAGATCCTCCGTCATGGTCCAGGTCTCACCTTGGTCCCGAGAGATGAACAACCGGTTGCCGCCCGCGAGGATCGTGCGGGAATTGTGAGGCGACAGGAGGAAGGGCGTGTTCCAGTTCCACCGGATCTCCATGTCCTCGGGGGGCTCGGGTCGGATGTTGGAGGGACCCTGACGACCGGCGGTGCGGGGCCGGACACCGTTCTGCTCGCCGGTAGCGAGGTTGATTCGACGGATATTCCCGTTCTGGGACTCGGAGAAGATGATCGTGGGGTCCGTGGGATCGATCTGGGTATAGAATCCGTCCCCGCCTCCCACCCGGTACCAGTCCTGCGGCAGGATCTCTCCACTCCGTACCGAGCTGGGGCCGCACCACGAGCCGTTGTCCTGAAGGCCCGTGCAGACATGGTAGGGCCGACGCATGTCCACCGACGCGTGGTAGGGCTGTCCGACGGCCCAGGTCCGAAGCGATTCCCACGTCTCGCCCTGGTCGTAGGTGACATCCACGGAGCCGTCGTTACCGATCATCACGTGGTCGTGATCCGTCGGATCGATCCAGAGGGCGTGCTGGTCCACGTGGCCGAAGCTCCGATAGGTCTCCCAGGTGACGCCACCGTCGAGTGACTTCTGCACACGCTGATCCACGGTGAAGACCAGGTCCGCGTCCTGGTGGGACACACGGATCTGGCTGAAGTACATGGGACGCCCGTTCTCGTTGGAGCGAAAATCCCAGGTCGCACCCTTGTCCGTGGACCGCCAGACGCCGTTGTACTGGGGGTCGGGAGGGAGGGAGTCCGCGTCCTGCAGCCGCTCCCACTCCTCCTGGTCCTCCTCCGAAAGCCCTTCTTCGCGGTCGGTCGCCACCTCGATCTGGGCATACACCACGTTCGGATCGGCCGGGGTCGTCGCCAGGGCGATGCGGCCCATGGTGCCCCTGGGCAGACCATTCCCCTCGAGGCGGGTCCAGCTTTCCCCGCCGTCGTCGGAGGTCCAGATGCCGCTACCGTCTCCCCCTCCCACGAAGCAGCACGCGGTTCGCCTCCGCTCGTACGTCGCGGCAAACAGCTTCATGGGGTTGGAGGGATCCAGGACCAGGTCGGTGGCGCCGGTGTTCTCGTCCACCCGGAGGACATGAGCCCACGTCGCCCCACCGTCGGTGGTCTTGAAGATCCCCCGCTCCGGGTTTGGACCGAACAGGTGGCCGTTGGCGGCTACCCACACCGTGTTCGGGTCCTGGGGATGCACCCGCATTCGGGCAATGGACTGCGTTTCACGGAGGCCCGCGAAGGCGAAGGTCTGACCCCCATCCGTGCTCCTGTAGACCCCCGCACCGAACGACGAGCTCTGTCGGTTGTTCGCTTCGCCGGTCCCGACGTAGATGACGCTCGGGTTCGACGGGGCGATGGCGATGTCCCCGACGGAGTGGGTCTCGTAGGTGTCGAAGACGGGCTCGAACGTGGTGCCGTTGTTCACGGTCTTCCACAGGCCGCCCGTGGCGAACCCGACGTAGAATACGCGAGGGTCGGTGGGATGGACTGCGATGTCATCCACCCGACCTCCCTGACCCACGGGCCCGATGGAGCGCCAGACGAACCCCTGGAGGAGGGGATGGTCAGGGGCGTTGATGACCTCGGTGTCGGCATCCTGCGCCAGGGTCCGTTGCGGGATGGCCAGGAACGTGAGAGCCGTAGCGAGGAGCAGGGAAGCGAACAGGCGGGCGGACATGGTGGGCCCCTTCTCCGGAGTGGGCGATGATCACTCCGGCAACGTCGGCGGGCCACCTTTCGGTGTCAACGCGGAGCGGGTTCTCCCACCACGCCGCGACGGACGTACCCCAGAGCCACCACCTCTCCGAACCTTGGAGACTCCACGGCCGACGTGACGACCCCGACGGGCTTGTCCTCTCCCGGAACGAAAAGCTCCGTGCCCCTCGGCGGAGTCGGGACGTCCCCGAGGTGAAGCTGTCTGAGGTGTCGGTTCACGTGCCCGCGGTCCCGGATCCTGACGATGACCTCCTGCCCGGTGTAGCAGCCCTTCCCGTGGTCGATCGCTCGCTCGTGGATGCCGGCCTCCACCGGAATGGTCGCCTCGTCCATGTCCACTCCGAAGGCCGGTCGACCGGCCTCCACGCGCAGGGTCGACCAGACGCCGAGCCCCGCCGGACGGGCTCCAGCCTCCACCAGGGCTGTCCAGAGGGCGGTGACGGGTCCCACGGGACCGAGGATGTTGTAGGCCTCCGGCCACACGTCTCCGGTGCGCACCACCGTCAGCCCCTCGTCCGCCGACGTTCCTGACGCGCGCCATTCTCCCTCCTCCAGGGACGTCAGATCCGAGGCATCGACGCGCAGCCCTACCGCGAGGCGGGACGTCAGACGCGGCGCCTCTGGGCCAACGACGGAGATCATGGCGGTTCGGGAGCTCACATCCTCGACGGCTGCAAATCGTGGCGGAAGGACCTTGTGCAGATTGTCCATCAGACCCGCCGCCCCGGCTACCGGGACGTCCAGGAGGAAGCTCTCCGATTCCCCCTCACCGCGACAGAGACACCACAGGTCCGTGATCATCCGGCCCTTGGAGGTGAGCACACAGCTGTACGAGGCGCGACCTCTCGACCCTCCGTTTGCCGGGGTGTCCGGGCGATCGGGTACGGTGCCGGTCACGATCCCGTTGAGCATCCGGCGGGGCGCCCTCCCCTCGACCAGCAGGCGGGTACGGTGGCTGCGATCCAGAACGGCGGCACCTTCGGTCGCCGCAACGTACTCCGCCCGGGGATCACCGAAATGGCGAGCCACGCGCACCCCGTGGTAGTCTCCCGTCACCGCGCCGGCGCTCTCGAGAACCCGGATCAAAGGCGACCCGAGCGCGGCGGTCACAGGTCCTCCGGATCGTCCGCCAGAACGGACCGTCCCGCCCGCAGGTCCCTGACGACCTCCCGGATGCGATCCGCGTCCGCGGCCTCCGGCGCCAGGTCCAGGTAGGCTTCGAGCTGTTCCGCCGCCTCGTCCTGCCGGCCCAGGCGGGCCAGGAGCAAGCCCCGCGCGCGATTCTCCCCGCGGGACGTCGGGTGGATGAGGAGGATATGCTCCACCGTCGAAAGACAGCGGACGTGGTCCCCGACATTCACGTATATGCCCTTGAGGTTGGTGAGGAGACGCGTCAGCATGTCCCGGCGCGTGGACGACCGGAGAAAGGACTCCTGCATCCGCACCATGCCGCCGTAGACCTGGTCGAGGAGCTCCTGGGCCTGATCCTCGAAGCGCACCTGGCCCTCGTTGAAGGGATCCAGCAGGAGGTCCAGAGTGTCCCCGCGGAACCGCACGAGAAAGTGACTGGGGAAGTTGACCCCCTCCAGCGGCAACCCCAGGCGCCAGCCGACCTCCAGCAGCACCATCCCGAGGGTCAACGGGATGCCCAGGCCCCGGTCCAGGACGTCGTTGAGAAACGAGTTACGCGGGTCGTAGTAGGCCTGGCGGTTGCCCTTGAACCTCCTGCGGGTGTACAGCATGTCCGTGAGCTCCCCCAGGACCACGAGGGGAGCCGTCTCGTCAGCCAGACGGTCTCGCACCTCCTCCGCCATCTGATCGAGCCGGGCCAGATAGAGGTCCACCGGAAGCTGGCTGTATTCTCCTTTCGCCACGAGCAGCGCCGCTCGCGCCAGGTTCAGCTCGGCCTCGGGTCGCGTGATCTCCCTGGCGAAGAGGCGCCTGGGCGACTCTACCGGTGACGTCATGGGCAAGTCCGATCGTTCTCGCTGGCGGAGGAAGCAGTTCGGGGTTCGATTTGCGCACGTCCCCAGGAGACAGCCACGATGCGTACCCTCTCAATGGTTGTTGTTTCCGCGGCGCTGGTGAGCCTGCCCGCGCACGCGACCGCCCAGGCCGTTCGTTCCGTCGGGGTAGCCATCGGTCGACTCGACTCCCGCCAGCTCCAAACCCGGGCTCCGGAGTCACGAGCCCGGCGGGCGACGGCGCTGGGCTTGCACGTCCACCTGGAGACTCCCCGATCGTGGCTGGGCGTCGGGGTCGGCCTGACCTTCTCGCCACGGGGAGGTGAGCACGCCCTCTCGACACCGCTCGGCACCGACCCTCTCTACGGCCCGGTGCACGCCGACTACCTGACGTTTTCCGTCCTTCCCGCGGCCTACCTGCCCCTCGGTCCCCTGACGCTTTCCCTCTTCGCCGGACCGGCCGTGGACGTCTATCTCAGGGGAGAAGCCGCCTCGGAGCTAACATCGGGGTTCCGGGACCCCAACCCCCAGGTCCTGATCGCCGTGGCGGGATTCAGCGCGAGCGTCACCGGGCCGGGGCGGGTCTTGTTGGGCGTCGACCTCCGACTGGAGGAGGGCCTGGGAAGCGCCTACCGACTCGCCTCCGAGCGCCTGAGGCACAGGTCGCGCTCGATCTCCGTTCTCCTCGGTTTCCGACCCACGTTCTAGGGGTCGGCGGCGGCCGCAACGCCAGGAACGACCGCAGGCCCGGAGCCGGTTGCCTTCCTTCCCCACCCTCCCCATGGTGGGGCCGAATCTTCCACTCCACCCACTCCACCGCGAAGGAGCCCATGGCCGACGAGCCCAGGGACCAGAAGCCGAGCATCCGGCTGTCCCAGCTGAGCCACGGCGCCGGTTGAGCGTGTAAGCTCGGAATGTCCGAGCTGACGCAGGTCTTGCGTCATCTCGTGCCGGTGGACGACCCCCACGCCCTCGTCGATGCCTCGACGGGGGACGATGCAGCGGTGTATCGCCTCTCCGACGACCGTGCCCTCGTCGTCACGGCCGACTTCTTCACCCCCATCGTCGACGATCCCCTGGACTTCGGCCGCATCGCCGCGGCCAATGCCCTCTCCGACCTCTACGCCATGGGGGCCCGTCCCCTTTTCGGGCTCAATCTGGTGGGCTTCCCCCGAGCGCTTCTCGAAGCCGGCCTCCTGGAGCGGATCCTCCAGGGCGGGGCGGACCGACTCGTCACGAACGCGGCGGCCGAGCCCGGCGACCTGCTGGTCCTGACCAAGCCCCTCGGATCCGGTGTCGTCGCTACAGCCATCAAAGCAGGCGACGCGCCCGAGGCCGTGGCCACCGAGGCCATTCGGGTCATGGCGACGCTGAACCGGCACGCATCGGAGGTGATGATCGCCCACGGGATACGATGCGCCACGGACGTCACAGGTTTCGGCCTCCTCGGACATCTCCACAACCTTCTGCGGGCCTCGGGCCGATCCGCCCGAGTGGACGCCGCGTCGGTTCCCCTCCTGGAAGGGGCCCTCGTGCTCGCACGCAGGGGCTACGTGCCTGCTGGATCGACGCGGAACATGGAGGACCTCCAGGCTGATCTCCGGTGGACGTCCGATACCACGCCCACCCAGCGGATCCTCCTCTGCGACGCCCAGACCTCAGGCGGCCTCCTGATCTGCTGCCCCCCGGACCGGTGCGAAACGCTCGTTGAGGACCTCATCGGCGGCGCTTCGGGGGCGACCGTGATCGGCGATGTCCGGGAGGGATCGGCGATGTCCGGGAGGGCGCCCCCGGCAGCATCGACATCGTCTGACGGGGCCACCCTAAAAGGGTGATCGGAAAGGGGAGCGGGCCCATGACAGTATGGGCACGAACAACGTAGGCGGTTACGGGTTACGGCGGCACGGCCCCATCTCCGTCGTTGCTCCGCCTCGACGTGGCTACGGCTATGCCATCGGCGAACCGCCTTGGATCTGGGGCCGTGGCGCGCGTAACGAGGCCCACTCCCCTTTCCGATCACCCTTCTAGGCCCGGACGGCCACCTCCGTCTCGCCCTCCGGCGCCTTGGCCTTGGTGCGCTGACGCTTCGGCGCGCGCTTCGCCTTCGGAGCGTCGCCCTTGAGCGCCACGGCCATGACTTCGTCGAGAGTCTCCACCAGATGCACCGTCAGGGTCCCCAGGACATCCTCCGGGATGTCCTCGAGGTCGGCGTCGTTATCCAGCGGGAGGATGATCTCCCTGATGCCCGCACGGACCGCTCCCAGGACCTTTTCCTTCACTCCCCCGATGGGAAGGACCCGCCCGGTGAGGGTCAGCTCACCCGTCATGGCCACGTCCCGACGGGTCTTTCTGCCGGAGAGCGCCGACACGAGTGCCGTCGCCATGGTGATTCCGGCGGAAGGACCGTCCTTGGGGATGGCACCCGCCGGCACATGGATGTGGACTTCTCGTCCGGTCAGGCCTTCCTCGGGAATGCCGAGGTCGTCCCAGTGGGCCTTGGCGTAGGACAGGGCCGCGCGCCCGGACTCCTTCATCACGTCGCCCAGCTGGCCCGTGAGGACGAAGCCGCCCTCCCCCGGCATGACGCTGGCTTCCACGAACATGATGTCGCCTCCCATGGGCGTGTAGAACATGCCGGTCGCCACGCCAACGGTGTCTTCCTCGGCCATGCGCTCCGGGTGGACCCTCGGTCGGCCCAGGAGCTCTCGGACATCGTCCGGCGTGGCGACCACGCTGTCGACGGTGGAGGCCGCAATCCTGCGCGCCACCTTCCGGGCGAACTTGCCCACTTCCCGCTCCAGCTGTCGGACCCCAGCCTCCCGAGTGTAGTGCTGCACCACGGTGAGGACGGCGTCGTCGGTCATGGTGAGCTCGTCGGCGGTCAGGCTGTTCTCCTTGCGCTGACGGGGCAGTAGATAGCGCTTGGCGATCTCGAGCTTTTCCGCCTCGGTGTACCCCGCGAAGTCGACTCGCTCCATGCGGTCCAGCAGCGGGCCCGGGATCCGATCCAGGTAGTTGGCCGTCGCGATGAACAGGACCTCGGACAGGTCGAAGGGAATCCCCAGGTAGTGGTCCACGAAGGTCGAGTTCTGGGCCGGATCCAGGACCTCCAGGAGCGCCGAGCTGGGGTCCCCCTGAAAGGACACACCGAGCTTGTCCACCTCGTCCAGCAGGAAGACCGGATTCTTGCTCTTGGCCTGCCGCATTCCCTGGATGATCCTTCCGGGCATGGCACCCACGTAGGTCCGCCTGTGGCCACGGATATCGGCTTCGTCCCGAGCACCACCCAGGGAGATGCGTACGTATTTCCGCCCCAACGCACGGGCGATGGACTGGGCGATGGAGGTCTTCCCGACGCCGGGGGGTCCCACGAACAGGAGAATGGGCCCGCGTCCGGTATGGTGGATGTCTTCGGCCGTGATGTCTTCCTCGGCAACGTCGGCTCCTGCCTCATCCTCCTCCGCGGCAGCGGCGTCTTCGGGCTCGTCGGGAGAATCGGCGTCCGCATCGGCGACTCCGGCCTCGGCCTCGGTCTCGGGCTTCTCCTCCTCCCCTGCCTCGCCGACCGCCTCACCCTGCTGCTGCTCCCTCGCCTCGTCGGCCCGGTCCAGCTGGAGCTTGCGAACCGCCAGGAACTCCAGGATCCGGTCCTTGACGTCATCCAGACCGTGATGATCCTCGTGCAGGATCTCCTCGGCTCGGACCAGGTTGATCTTGTCCTCCGTCCGCTCGCTCCACGGAAGCTCGGTGATCCACTCGAGGAACGTGCGGATCACCTGATACTCCGCCGATTGGGGGCTTGTGCGCTCCAGCCGACGTAGCTCGCGGTCCACCTCGGAGCGCTGATCGTCCGTCAGCTCCAGCTCTTCGATGCGGTTCCGCATCTCCTCCACGTCGTCCCGTTCCTCTTCCTCGCCCAGCTCCTTCTGGATGGCCTTGAGCTGCTCCCTGAGCAGCATCTCCCGCTGCCGCTCCCCGAGCTCCGACTGGACCTTCGCCTGGATGTCCTCCTGGGCGTGGATGCGGGCGAGCTCGCGCTCCACCGCCACGAGGGCAGCCCGCATGCGCGCTTCGTCATCCAGGAGCTCCAGCAGCTCCTGCTTGTCTTCGGTCGGTAACTCCAGGTAGAAGGCGACGAGGTCGGCGAAGGCGCCGGGCTCGTCGACGCCCTGGATCAGCTGGTTCAGGGCCTCGGCCGGCACCCCACGCCGGGTTCCCAGCTCCGCGGCGCGATCACGAAGCTCGTGGTCGAGGGCCTGGAAGGCCGGGTCGGCGGGGCTTTGCGGCGCCTGGCGATCCAGCGTCATGAGGAGCGCCTGGAGCATCGCCTGTCCGTCGTTCTCGTAGGCGAGCACCTGGGCTCGTTCCTCCCCCTGCACCAGAAGCTGCACCCCTCCCCGGACACGGTGCGTCTGGATGATGCGCACCACCGTCCCCACCGAGTAGAGGACGTCGGGTGTGGCGTCGTCCACATTCTCCCGCTGCGCCACTGCGAAGAGGCGTCGGTCGCCGTCCAGCGCCTCCTGCACGGCTTCCACGGTCCCAGGTCTACCGGCAGATATCGGCACTGCGACGCCGGGATAGACCACCGTGTCACGAAGAGGCAGGACCGGTAGCGTAAAGCGCTCGCCCATGAAAGAACCCTCTCTTGATTCCTCCCTTCCGGGAGGGAGTCTATCGTCGTCGTGGTGACTTCTATCTCGCCGAGCAACCCTCGCCCGCGAGGTGGGGACCTGCGCTCCGTGCAGGATTCCTGCCAGGCAAATCCCCATGGATTATGTGCCCGATCCGCAGGTCTGCTGCCAATCTGGCGTGACGGGACAGTCCTGACACGCCACTTTTACCCATGGGCCCGGGCGGTTAGCTTGGCATCTCGGCCCGTCTCGCGCCACCGGTCGTGGAGTCCGCCATGAGCGACATGCTCGATGGAGTGACGTGGTTCCGGGGCTCGTCTGTCCGAATACGACGGGCGGGTCTTGAGGTACACGTCGACCCCATAGGAGTTACGGACGACTCCGTCGCGGACTACATCCTTCTCACCCACCCCCACTACGACAATTTCAGCGAGAGGGATATCGATCGCATCCGTTCTGGGCAGACGGTGATGGCCGCTCCCTCGAGCATGAAGAAGCTCCTGGGCGACGCCGATCACTTCATGCGGCCCGGCGACATGCTGCAGCTCGACGGCCTGGACGTGCTCGCGGTGCCGGCGCACAACGTGGACAAGCGCTTCCACCGACCCGAGCACGGTTGGCTGGGCTACGTGTTCACTGTCGGGGACGTCACGTACTACCACGCGGGCGACACCGATTTCCTGCCCTCCATGTTCGGGATCCGCTGCGATGTGGCCTTCCTGCCCTGCGGAGGCCACTACACCATGGGTCCCGCGGACGCCGCCCGGGCAGCGGCGGCCTGCGCCGCATCGGTGGTCGTCCCCATACATTGGGGCGAGCCCCACGCGACTCGGGAGGAGGTGGACGTGATCCGAGACCTCTTCGACGGGGAGGTCCAGTTCCTGGAGCGCCAGGCCTGAAGGGACTCCGGGAGCTGGAATACGACCCAGGGTCGAGGGGCACCGGCAGGACCCTCTGGAGGAAGACGATATGCGCGCCACGTACCCGCTTGTGGGTCTACTCGTATTGTTCTCGCTTCCCCTGGCGGCCCAGGTGACGAGCCCCGCCACGCGATCGGGTCGCTCGACGGTCTATGCGCCGCGCGGCGGGGCCGCCACGAGCCAGCCCCTGGCGACCGGGACAGCCCTCCGCATCCTGGAGGCGGGCGGCAACGCCATCGACGCCGCCGTGGCGGCGGCGGCGGTGCTGAACGTGACAGAACCGTACATGACCGGCCTGGGCGGGGACATGTTCGCCATGGTGTGGTCCTCCGAGGAGCAACGACTGGTCGGCCTCGACGCCAGTGGCCGCTCAGGCTCCAGGGCTTCCGCCGAGGCGCTCGAGGCGGAGGGCGCCGAGGGCGTTCCCTACCGTGGGGCTCGAGCCGTCACCGTTCCCGGCGCCCTGTCCGGATGGCAGGCTCTGCTCGACTCCTACGGAACGATGACTCTGGCCGAGGTGCTTCAACCGGCCATCCGTATCGCGGACGAGGGGTTTCCCGTGACGCCGGTCATCGCGCGGGATTGGGCCAACACGGTGGACGTTCTCGAGCAGGACGAGGGAGCCATGGCCACCTTCCTCGTGAACGGTGTTGCCCCTGCCGCAGGCGAGTGGTTTCGCAACCCGGACCTCGCCCGCACGTTCCGGCGCCTGGTCTCCGGAGGGGCCGGTGAGCTCTACGGGGGATCGCTGGGCCGGGAGGTGGTGGAGGGATTGACCCGCCTGGATGGATACCTGACGCTGGAGGATCTCGAGTCCCACGAGCCCCGGTGGGTCGAGCCCCTCTCGGTGGACTACAATGGCTACACCCTGTGGGAGCTTCCTCCTGCGGGTCAGGGCGTGGCGGCCCTGGAGATGCTCGAGATGCTGGAGGGATTCGATCTCCCGAGGATGGGGCACAACTCCGCAGAATACCTGCACCCGCTCATCGAAGCCAAGAAGCTGGCGTACGCCGACCTGGCAGCCTACGTGGCTGATCCGGAGCATATGGAGGTGCGGGCGGAATCGCTTCTCGACTCCGCCTATGTCTCGGCGCGGGCTGCCCTCATCGATCCCACCCGGGCGGCGGCCCGGGCGGAGCCGGGTGACCCGACGACCCGCAGCGAGACCATCTACCTGTCCGTCGCGGATCGGCATGGAAACATGGTGTCCTTCATCAACTCCATCTACGAATACTTCGGGTCCGGGGTGGTGATTCCCGGCACGGGATTCGCGCTGCAGAATCGGGGGGCAGGCTTCACCCTCGAGGCGGGACATCCCAACCGCCTCGGCCCACGCAAGCGGCCGTTCCATACCATCATCCCGGCCTTCGTCACCCGACGTGGACAGCCCTGGCTCTCGTTCGGGGTGATGGGGGGCTCCATGCAACCGCAGGGTCACGTCCAGGTGCTCCTCAACCTCGTCGAGTTCGGCATGGACCTCCAGGAGGCCGTGGATGCCCCGAGGTTTCGCCACTTCAGCGGCAAACGGGTCGCCATCGAAAACCTCCCCGAGGACGTTGCGACGGAGCTGCGTGCCCTGGGGCACGACCTCCGTGATCCTGGCGGGGTAGCCTTCGGCGGCGCCCAGGCGGTCATGAGGCTCGAGCGGGGGTGGGCGGCGGCCTCCGATCCGCGGAAGGACGGGATGGCCGCGGGGCACTGACCTCGCGCGCATCCCCTGACGGGTCCAGGACATGAGCGAACCGGAGTACATCATCCCCTTCGACAGGTTGCCTGACCGGTTCGCCCGGGCGCTCCGCCACCCGCCTGCGCATCCCACGACTCCGCGGCCGGCGGCTACCGTCGTCCTCATGCGGGAAGCCCAGGACGCGCCGGAAGTCCTGCTACTCCGACGAAGTCGACGGTCCGGCTTCGTTCCGGGGGCCTACGTGTTCCCGGGGGGCCGGGTCGACGCCTCCGACGCCGCGCCGGGCGTGATCGAGCGCCTGGACGGTCTCGATGGGGATCGCGCTGTCCGGCGTCTCGACCTTCCCGCGGGCGATCCACCGGCCCTGGCGTACTACCTGGCGGCGATGCGCGAAGCCTTCGAGGAGACGGGGATCCTGGTGGGAACGTGCGGCGACGCCGGCGGTCCACCGCCGACGGCAGCGGCGGATGAGACCGTAAACGCGCTCCGTGACGATCTCATGGAGGAGCGCAAGAGCTTCGCCGAGGTTCTGCAGGCGATGGACGCTCGACTCGACGGCGGGGCGATGGAGTACCTCGCCCACTGGATCACGCCGGAACCCGAGCCCCGCCGATACGACACCCGCTTCTTCGCCGCCCGGGTTCCCCCTGGCTCCGAGGCGATCGTCGATCGTCGTGAGATGACCGACGCCCTGTGGGTATCGCCTTCGGTGGCTCTCCACCGACAGAGCCAGGGCAGTCTTCCCATGATCTTCCCCACCATCAAGACCCTCGAGCAGCTGACGAAGTACTCCAACGTGGGCGACGCTTTGCGGGACATCGGCTCGCTGCAGATCCGCGCCATACTTCCACGCATTGTCATCACTCCTGACGGAGTGGGGATGGACCTGGGATGAGCGTCGACCCGACCACGTTACAACGCGGGGTTTCCCCCATGATGAGAATGTCGCCCCTTCTGTTGATCCTGTCGCTGGGATGTGCACGAGGAGAGGATGCCAGGCCCCGCGTCCTCGCCGAGAACGAGATCGCCATCAGGTCGTTGATGGCGCTGTGGGAGTCGGGCCAGACACAGGAGCTTACCGGGCTATTCTGGCCTGACGCCGTCTACGACGACTTCCCCAACCAGGCGCAATATCACGGACTCGAAGAGATCGCCGGATACGTCGAGCACGTCCACACCTGGGCCACCGGGGTGACCATGGGGGTGACGGCCGTACACGCGTCGGATTCCGGCGCCGTCGCCGAATGGGTCTTCAGCGCCATCCAGCACCGTCCCATCCCCGGCCAGGTGCCTGTGGCCACCGAAAGGGAAGTGGTGCTGAACGGCGTGACCATCATCGAGATGGACCGCGGGCGTATCCGGCGGGCTGCGGACTACATCGACGTCCTTCCGCTTGTCCTTCAGCTCGGCGGTCGAGCAGAGCTGCCCGGCGGCGTGGTGATGGAGCTGGACCTACCTCCCCTCAGTTCCAACGAACGATGAACGGCCCCACCCTCCGAGCCGAGTCGTAGCGTGCCTCCAGAGAGTCGATGAGTCGGGACGGCGGTGCAGGCGAGAACCGGAGCGCCGTGTTCAGGACCACCACGTTGACGTCCTCTCGGTCGATGGCCCGCAGGGTTCGATCGGTCCTGCCTTCCTCCTCGGCGAAGAATTCGTAGAACACCGGTGTCGGGTTTTGGAGGCCGGTGAGGAAGTATACCTCCGGAGCGTCGGGCGTGGCGAAGATGAACGGGCTTCGGGTCACGGCCCGGACGGTGGCAACCAGCTCCTCGTAGACGGCCTCGTCTTCGGCTGTGACACGGATCCGGCCCCGGTCGACCCTCAGTCGCTCCCCCTCGTCCCTGGCTACGAAACGACCGGCTCCGAGGCCCAGGATGGAAGCGTGATTGACCCAGGCCACGCCGAAAAGCGTGCCGAAGACCAGCACCGTCGTCACGAGACGTCGGGCCGGCGGCATGGACATGGCCCAGAGAGCGGCGGCGGCCAACGGTAGGAGCGGCGCCACATAGAAGTAGTACACCGGACCGGTGAAGGGGAACTGCACCATGCTGAACGTTCCCAGCATCGCGAAGACCGCGGCAGCCATCAGGACAGGCGCGGTCGGCGGCGTGCCGTTGCCGGCTGGTCGACGGCGGGGAAAACGGCCCGCCAGCGTGAGGAAGCCAACCAGGACAACGAGCGTCGGCAGGGAGCGCAGGGCATACCAGGTCGGGCCGAACACCGCGTCGACCCGGCCCAGCGGGAGGATCGACCCGAAGAGGCCCGCCAGGACCCAGAAGGCCCCCCCACGCCATCGTTTCGGCGCACGGATCGCCGCGCCGGCGAGCAGCAAGACGGGAAGGGAAGGGAGGAGCCTGCGAAGCGGAAAGGGGGCTCCGGATGCGAAGGCGAAGCGCCGCTGGGGCAGCACCACCACGCCCTGCCAGAGGTCGGCGAGGGCGCCCGTCATGGCGTAAGGAAGGGTGAAGAGAGCGACGGGGAGGACGAACCCCCCCACCAGGGCCAGAGCCCGCAACAGGAGGATGGCCCCACTGCCCGACGGACCGTCTTCTCGCCACGGCGCCAGCCACACGGCCGCCACCGCGCTCCCCGCCAGACAGAATCCCGGCAGGAGGTAGTGGAACACGTGGGCAGCGGTAGCCTCACCACCGAGACCGCCCAGGACGAGCACGCTGAGAAGCAAGGCGTACGTCAGGGCCCCGGCCGAGGCCAGGCCGGAAGCCCACCCTCTCACCCACCCACGGGGAGCACACGAACAGGGCAAGGAGGAGCCCTGCGAGAGAGAACACGCCTACCAGCTTGAAGAGGACAGACGCCCCTGCGGCCGCTCCGGCCCCCACGAGCCAGACCTGCCGTCCCGACTCCAGGAAGCGGGCGAATGCCAGCAGAGCCACGACCGCGAGGAAGAGGTTGTACCAGGTAGGCATGGAGGCGGGGTAGTTAGGCACCCCCCAGACGGCCGCTGCCGCCGCGGCGACCGCGGCCCAGCGGCGCTCCACGAACCGCCGCGCCAGGGCGAAGGTGGCGGCCAGGAATGGGAGGAAGGACAGGTACAGGATCACCCGCAAGCTCAGCAGGTGCACACCGAAGAGCCGGAAGGAGAGCGCGTGCCAGTAGCCCAGCACGCCGGTGTTCCACGAGCCACGCGACGTAGACGCACACCGAGCCCAGGATGGCGACGACCACGGGATCCCAGCGTTTCCCGCTCCGACTCCCTGCGTGGGCTACGCCGTTCGGTCGCTCCGGGGGCCCCGCCGGGGCCTCAGGACGTGAAGGCGTCCGCATCGCCTGCCTCGAAGGAGGCCAGCGCATCCAGGGTCTCCCAGCTCTGGGCCCGGCTACCCTGCTCCACGTCGTGGATGAGGCCGATCAGGCCACGGACCAGGGGAGTCTCGACGCCCACCTCGGCGCCGAGCTCCGCGATCGGTGCGATCTGAGCGTCCACCTCCGTCTTCCTCTTCCGGATCGCCAGGTCCCGCCACACGCCGCTGTGGCTCTTCGCCGAGGCGCGGTTGAACCGCACGAGGTCAGCCAGGCTCCTGTGCGGAGGGTCCTCTCCCGCGTCGGGAAAGAACGCTGCCGGGTCGAACCCGTCGAAGGCCTCGGGCCGGATGCCGTGCGCCCTCGCCACGGTCATCACTTCCCGCGCCAGCTGCACCAGCGCTGGCCGGTGGCGCCTCGAGGCAAGGACGTCGGCGATGGAGGCGTCGACCAGGGCCGTGGCGAACAGGAGCGCTCCATAGGCCAGCTTGGCCCACAGGTATCCCCAGATGTTGTCGGTGAGGACCGCGTCGGGCTCGAAGACGCGGAAGAGGCCGTGGACCTCGCGGATGCGAGGGCTCTCGGTGCCGTCCAGCTCGCCGACCACCACCGCCCCCCGGTTGCCCCGGAGGATGACCCCCGGGGCCACGACGTCGGCCCCGAAATTCACGAAGCAGCCAACGGTACGCCCCGCTCCCACCGCGCTGGCGATTTCCCGCTCGTTGAGCCCGTTCTGCACCGACACCACAAAACCGTCCTGGTGCAGGAGAGGCCGCAGCGCCTCCAGCGCCCCTCCGGTGTGGTGGGCCTTCACGCACAGCAGCACGGTGCGGAGCCCGGGATCCAATTCGTCGGGGTGTCGGCAGTCGACCCTGGCGGTGAACTCGTCCACGGGGCCGGCGATGCGGAGGCCCTGCTGGCGGATGGCTGCCACATGCGGCTCGTCCGTATCCACGAGGAGGACGTTCCGGCCTGCACGGTGCAGCCAGGCGCCGATGGAGCCACCCATGGCGCCGGCTCCCCAGATGACGACCGGATCACGCTGTTCCATGCCGCCAATCAAGGCGTCCGATGGCGAAGCGGCAACCGCTTGCGGTCGACCCGCTCGGAAGCCGCGGGTGGCTCGAGTCTCGGACCGGGTGCGCTACCCGATGGCCTCCGCGACCAGCTCGACCACATGCTTCACCTTCACCGGCCGCTCCTCGAAGCCCTCCTGAGCCTTCAGACCGTCCTCCAGCATGGCCAGACAGAAGGGACACGAAACGGCGAGCGTGGGTGCCCCGGACTCCAGGACCTCGGCGGCGCGGTTCCACGAGACCCTGGGCTCCGCTTCTTCACGCCAGAAATTGCCTCCCCCGGCACCACAGCAGAAGGCGTTCTCTCGGCTGCGCTTCAGCTCCACCAGCTCTCCGCCGCCAGCCTTCACCAGCTGCCGTTGCGGATCGTAGATCCCGTTGTAGCGGCCGTAGAAACAGGAATCGTGGTAGGCCACGCCACCCAGTCCCTCGCCCCTGGGCAGACCCTTGTCCCGCACGAGGCCCCAGACCACCTCCTCGACGCTCACCACCTGGAACGGCAGCCCGGTCCATCCCTCCGGCACGAAGTCCTTGTAGTCCTTCCCGAACATCTGGTGACAGTGGGGGTTCGTGACCAGCAAGCGCTTGAACGTGGCGTTGCCCAGAAGCTCCAGGTTCGTCTGGGCATTCATCTGGAACTGAAGCTCGTTGCCCATGCGCCGGTAGTTCTCGCCGCAGCACACCTCGCCGTCCCCGAGGATCCGGAAGTCCACCCCGAAGTGGGCGAGGACCTTGAGGGTGGCCTGGGTCGTCTCGATGCTCCGGTCGTCGTACAGCCCCCAGCACCCCACCCAGAAGAGGACGTCGAACTCCTCTCCGGCCTCCATCACCCGAACGTCACCCAGCTTCTCCAGCGTTTCCGTCTTCCGGTGCTCACCGTAGCCCCACGGGTCTCCGGCGCGCTCCATGTTGGTGAATACCCGCTGGTATTCCGGCTCGATGTCTCCCACGTCCAGGACCTGGTAGCGCCTCATGTTCAGGAGCATGGACAGGTGGTCGATGTCCACGGGGCACGCCGCGACGCACGCCATGCAGGTCGTGCACTCGAACAGGGTCTGAGACGCGATGACGTGGTCGATGAGGGGCTGCTCCTCGAGAGCCGCGCCTTCAAGGGTCGCCCCCGAGGCAGCGAACGCTTCCTGTGCCACCGTCGCCTGGCTGCCCTGGGGGATCTTGCCCTTGGCGTGGTACTTGAGGTCGACGATGAAGTCCCTCGGGTTGAGGAGCTTGCCCGTGGCGTGGGCCGGGCAGGCCTCCTGGCAGCGACCGCACTCGATGCAGGTCAGGAGGTCGAGACGATCCGTCCAGGCGAAATGATCGAGGCGGTTGAACCCGTAGGCCTCGCCCTTCTCTTCGTCCAGCTCGGCCTCGAGGTCCATGAAATCCATCTTCTGATGGTCCTCGAGCTGCTGGAGCACGGCATTGAAGGGTGCCCCGAGGATGTGGAAGTGCTTGGAGGTTGGTACGTAGGCCAGGAAGGAGAACGCCACCACGAGGTGGCTGTATCCCACGTACGTGGCGGCCATGCCGCCCAGGTAACGCTCTCCCAGATGGGTCAGGGCGATGAGCCCGATGACCGCCAGGACGACCCCCGATTCCTTGCTGTGGTAGGTCAGGTAGTCCGGGCGCAGCAGGTACCGCCGCACGGCGAGGACGACGATGCCCACCAGGATCAAGGCGGCGAAGACATCGACCACCGGGGGAAACCACGCGACGGGGCCGACGAGGAAGCCCTCGCCCTCGGCTCCGAGACGCCACAGGAGGTTGACGGTGGAGATCACGAAGACCAGGAAGCCCCAGAAGATCAGGGCGTGTGCCCATCCCGCGGTGAGGCGTCTCCTGACCTTCGACTGTCCGAGAACCTCGCTGAAGAAGATCCAGATCCGCCGCCCGATCCTGTCGCTCCGCCGCTCCGACCTTCCTCGGCGGACGAAGGCAATCTTGTCGGCTACCAGGCGTCCGAAAACGACGAGGGCGCCGACGAGGTAGAGGGCTACGACCAATCGTACGATATCGTGAGTGCTCATGGTCTCGCAGGCCGGGAGGAGATCGCGTTGCCGTCCCCGGGCGTCCGTCCTGGGACGAAGCCCATGCGCTCCAACGCTAGCAGGATGATCTCTCCTCCGCACGGCCCCGCCGCGCCGGAACCGATCGCGGCCGGAGGAGGTAGCATCGGTCCTGCCTCGACCCGCCACCACCAGGAGTGACGTCATGACCGAGCCTCGCCCGCGCACCCTCGGCGAGCTCCGTGCCTCGGGCTACCGCCCCCGCACCGTCAAGGAGGAGATGAGGACCAACCTCGTCCAGAAGCTCCGCGACGGCGAGACGCTGTTCCCTGGTGTCCTGGGGTACGAGGATACGGTGGTGCCGCAGATCGTGAACGCCGTTCTCGCCCAGCACGACTTCATTCTTCTCGGGCTCCGGGGGCAGGCGAAGAGTCGAATCCTCCGACAGCTCGTGGAGCTGCTGGACGACGCCGTGCCCATCCTCGCCGGGAGCGAGGTCAACGACGACCCTTACCATCCCATCTCGAAGTACGGACGCCAGCTGGTCGAGGAGTGTGGGAACGATTCGCCAGTGGAGTGGGTGGAGCGAGACCACCGCTACGTGGAGAAGCTGGCCACGCCCGACGTGACCATCGCCGACATGATCGGCGACGTGGATCCCATCAAGGCGGCCCGTGGGGGACACATCCTGGCCGACGAGCTGACCATCCACTACGGGCTTCTTCCCCGCGCCAATCGTGGTGTATTCGCCATCAACGAGTTGCCCGACCTGGCGGGGAAGATCCAGGTAGGCCTGTTCAACATCCTCCAGGAAGGGGACGTGCAGGTGAAGGGCTATCCCATCCGCCTGGCGCTGGATGTCATGATGGTCTTCACGGCGAACCCCGAGGACTACACGGCCAGGGGAAAGATCATCACGCCCCTGAAGGACCG
>JARRLD010000084.1:0-16894 GCA_037387345.1 Gemmatimonadota bacterium | reverse complement strand
CGAACCGCCTCCCCCTCGGTCACGCGGTCCTTGAGTCCGGGGAAACGGAACACCTCCTCCCCGTTGGGCCCTACGACCACGTCGGCATCGAACTCCGCGGCGAGGCGGTGGAGCTCGGACTCCACGGTTTCCCTGGAACCGGCCTGGCCGCGAAGGCGCTGCTGGACGTGGGCCCACGCCTCGTCGACCGTGACACCTCGGCCCCTTTTCAGCGCGTCCTGGTAGACGAAGCCGAGCAAGACCCGCCGGACATTCCGCTTCCGCCGGCGACGATTGCCCCGGGCCACACCGAGCATGCGTAGCCCCGGAACAGCGAAGAACAGGAAGCTGAAGATGACCGGGACCACAACGAGCCCCACGAAGGCGAGGGGCCCGCCGATGCCGAGCCTCGGAAAGATGAACCAGGGCGCGGTGGCCGCGGCCAACAGGTTGAACGCGTTGATCCCGACGACGGCGGCGTTGGCGCCGGCGCTGTTGCCGGTGAGCTCGCGGGGGGCCTCCAGGTGCATCCACGCAGGTTCCGGCTCCCGGGTCCGGACCCGTCCGTGGGCGCTCGTCATCAGGCCGGGAAAGGCGAACGCCAGCTCGCCACGTGGCGAGACCACGGCCTCCCCTGAGTAGGCCCCGACGAGCCGTCCCATCTCCTCCTCCGCCGCAGGCATGGGAAGCGCCGTCTGCTGCACCAGCTCCGGCGTGGTCAAGACACCCCTGCGGGCGCGGATCAGCCGGAGAATGTCCCGATCCAGATCCTTCCGTGTCAGGGTCGGCCGGTCGGGTCCGAAGACGAAGGCGAACACCTTCTTGTAGAAGGGTACGCGGTCGTCCTTCTCGAGGGTCCGCTCCCAGCGATGGCCGTAGTAGGGTCTCCCCAACCGCCAACGAGGTCCCCAGATCCAGTAGAGGAGCCAGAAGTTCCCCATGGGCAGGTGCCGATGCCTTCTGCCTCCCCATCCGCCTCGTCGTCCGCCGCCACCTTCCCGGCTCTGGCTGGCCACCAGAGCAGCGATGACCAGGGCCACGAAGATCACGAAATAGACCACCAGGGTGATGACGATCCATACCTTGAACCCGGCGCTGAACAGCGTCCACGCACGGCGTTTGAAGCGCGCCAGCACGGGCTCCGTTCCGCGCCGGATCAGTCGCGGGTCGAACTGGTACAGGAGCTCGCCGGAGTCCGAGACCGCCAGGTGACCGCGGTGGGACTCGAGGAGGGACTTGAGCCCGCCCTCGGCCTGGTCGGCTCCCAGGCCGGTTGCGGCCATCACGTCGCCCACCGTAGCCCTTCCCTGCATGGAGCGCAGAGCTCCGAGGATATCGTACTGTCGATCGGCGACTGCCAGAGTGGCCAACGTCCCCTCACGTCCGGGTTCGAGTGCGCGGTCGGACGTCATGGTACTACGCTGGTCCGGCAGGGATCCCTCTACGGGTACGCGCCCCTCTGGCCTCGGGCATCCAGATGCCGTTCCGAGGGATCTCTTCCCAGCACCCTGGCACGCGGATTCGCCTATATTGCGGGTGGCGGTCCCCCGCTCCCTCAAGCCGAGAGAGGAACATGGCACGCTCGAGCGATCCGACCCGAGTCCTTCTTGCCGTCGCCGTTGCGTGGGCCGGCGGTGCCTGCGGTCCGTCCCATCGCCTGGGCGAGTACGATTTCCGTGGGGCCACCCTGAGCACCGTGGCGGAGGTTCCGACTACGCCCGACATCCTCACCGGACCCCACTTCGTGGGAACGCCTTCCAATGCCGTGGAGGCCCTCCTCGACCTCGGCTCACGGGCCGCTCGTGAGCTGTCGGTGAGGTCCATCCAGGACAAGCTGGAGCGCGCCACCGAGCGCGTGAACGTGGGGGCAATTCTCGAAGACGAAGCCCAGCGACGTGCAAGCCGGTACCTCCGTGCGGAAACCAGCCCGACGGTGGAGGACTCGGACTTCCTCCTGGAGATGTACGTCTACGAATACGGGATCGAGGCGTCGGACTGGGATGCCAGCGCCTACTTCTTCATTGACGCCGAGGCGACCCTTCTGGACCAGAATGGCGCCGTGGAGGTGTGGAGGGCCGGCGTGAAGGCCCGGGATCCCGTAGGCCCGGAGATCTTCGGCGAAGGCGTCGTCCGGGATGTCGTGACTGCGACTGCCATCCTGGATCTCTCGGAGGAGGACATGGTCCGCGCGCTGGAGCGCCTGGCCGGCTTCGCCGCTACCGAGATCACCGGGCAGCTTCGCGAAGACCTGCTGGACGTCCAGCGCCGGGATTGAGGAGCAGGACGCGACGGCCGCGGCCCGGCGACCCGGACGTCGGCCCCGAGGCGGGCAGATTCACGCCCGGGACCCATGGCCGCCCGGCCCCATCCCGCCGTAGGTTGGCGTAACCCGGGTCGCGCCTCTTCAGAACTCCTTGGAGCCAAGCCATGACCATCCGCCGACCGATGCTCGCGGGGTTGTCCGTTCTCCTGATCCTCGCCCTGCCGGCTGCGGCCCAGGTGAGGAGCGAAGGCGTTTTTCCGGGACAGGAATGGGAGAACGTGGGGCGGTCGGATCTCGAGGCCTATGGCTGGTCGACCGAGGGCCTTCGGCAGACCTCCGAGTTCCTTCGTGACTCCGCGAACAGCACGGGTGTGGTGGTCGTGGATCGGGGCAGGGTCGTCTTCGCGTTCGGCGATATCCAGGAGCTGTCCTACCTGGCATCCGTACGGAAGAGCATCCTGTCCATGCTGTACGGCTCCTGGGTCAAGAACGGTGTCATCGATCTCGAGGCGACCCTGGAGGACCTCGGTGTGGACGACGTAGGGGGCCTGCTGCCCATCGAGAAACGGGCTACCGTCCGCCATCTCATCACCGCCCGCTCCGGTGTGTATCACCCTGCCTCCAACGGAGGGGACAACCTCGCGGACGCGCCACCGCGGGGGTCGCAGGAGCCGGGCACCTACATGCTCTACAGCAACTGGGACTTCAACGCCGCCGGGGCCGTGTTCGAGCAGCTCACCGGACGGAACATCTACGATGAGCTGCAGACCCAGCTCGCCACACCGCTGCAGTTCCAGGACTGGGACCGGAAGGCCCAGCGGAAGAGCGGGAATCTCAGCATCTCGCGGAACCCGGCCTACCACATCTGGCTCTCCACCCGGGACATGGCCCGGGTGGGCCTCCTCATGCTCCACGAGGGCAGCTGGAACGGTCGCCAGGTCATCCCCCGGGACTGGGCCCAACGCATCGTAGGCGTCGTCACTCCCCTCGAGGAGATGAACCCCCTCCGTCGGCGGGACGGGTATTTCGGTTACGGCTACATGTGGTGGGTATGGGATGGACCGCGAGCCATCGGTCCGTTCGAGGGGGCCTATACCGGGCGGGGCGCCGTCGGACAGTGGATCACCGTGCTTCCCGCCGTGGATCTGGTCATCGCGCACAAGACGAACAACGTCTACCGACGCACCACCAGCTGGGAGTCGTGGCACCGCATGCTCGAGCTGCTCCTGGAGGCCAGGGGTGTGGAGATGCCGGGACCGTATCCATGGGGGTGACGGGTGACGCCTCGAGCGCAGAGGAGGTAGGCGGATGAGCGCGAAGCACGGGGTGACATGGCGGTTGAGGACCCGCATGGCGTCGGGGTTGGTGGCCCTGGTGCCTCTCGTCGTCACGGTCCTCGTCCTGCGCTTCGCCTTCACCGCCACGGCGGGGATCCTCCTGCCGTTCGTGGATCCGGCGGTGGCCGATTGGCCGTGGCTGTGGCGCGCCGCGCTGTCCCTGGGCATCCTCATGCTCGGGATCTGGATCCTCGGTGAGATCGCCACGTGGGCCGTGGGTCGGCGTGTCCTCGGGCTGGGCGAGGCCGTGCTCCTCAAGGTGCCCTTCGTCAAGGTCGTCTACGGGGCCTCCAAACAGGTCGTGGAAGCCTTCCGCAGACCCAACGCACGGGCGTTCGAGTCCGTGGTCTTCATCGAATTCCCTCGTCCCGGCATGCGCTCCGTCGGCTTCGTGACGGGGCGCATGACCGGACCGCACGGGGACCCCTGGGTCACGGTCTTCGTCCCCACCACGCCCAACCCGACGACGGGCTTCCTCCAGATGGTGCAGGAGGTCGACCTGGTGCGGACCGACCTGACGGTGGAGGAGGGGGTCAAGATGCTCATGTCCCTGGGGGTGCTCACCCCGGCGGTCTCGATTGCCGAGTGACCCCTCTGCTCCTGCACGGCTTCACCGGCTCCTCCCAATCCTGGAGCCAGCAGATCATCGACGGGCTGGCCTCATCGGGAAGGACCCCCGTTCCGGTGGACCTGCCGGGTCACGGTCGTCACATCGGTGAGACCGATCCCGGGCGCTTCACGCTGGAGTCGGCCCTTCACGAGCTGGAGGACGCTGCCGGCCCGGACCCGTGTCCCGTGGCGGGTTACTCCATGGGGGGAAGGATCGCCCTGAATTACGCCGTGTGCCGTCGGCATCGCGTCTCCCATCTGATCCTGGAGTCGGCCTCGCCGGGACTCCGCACGGCGGAGCAACGCGCGGAGCGCCGGGTTGCCGACCACGCTCTGGCCGACCGGATCGAGCGTGACGGAGTGGAGGCGTTCGTCAGGGAGTGGGAGCGGAAGCCCCTGTTCGAGAGCCAGCGTGCTCTCTCCGCCAACGTGCGGGAGGGGCAGCGCGCCCTGGCCGCGGCCCTCCGGACGTTGGGGACCGGAGCCCTTCCCTCCTGCTGGGAGGATCTGTCCGGATTGGACCTGCCGGTCCTCCTCCTCACAGGCGCCCTGGACCGGAAGTTCGTCGGTATCGCCGGCGACATGGCTCGCCTCCTCCCCCGTGGACGCCTGGTTGTCGTGGACGACGCTGGGCACGCGGTTCATCTGGAGCGTCCAGACGCCTGGCTCTCCAGCGTGCTCGCCTTCCTGGCGGAGCACCGGGTCGCTTTGACGGACGGGTGGTCCTGACCCGCTCCTCAGCCTCCCGGTTCGGCGGTCCTCTGTCGTTCCTCCAGCCGTCGGGTGATGGCCTGGGCGATTGAGTCACCCCCGAGGGCCGGGTTACGGTCCCGCCCCTGACCCTCGTCCTTCGGCATCGTGATCAGGGTCATCGTGCGGGTGGCCTCCGCGCGGGCCCGTTGGCGAGCGCGGAGCGTATGGAGGAGGATGAGGCTGACGGCGGCGAGGACGGCGAGGAGCGGAAGGTTGGCGGTCGTCTCACCCACGGCAAAGCTGGCCACGATGGTTCGCAGCGAGTCGGGGCGGATCTTCAGGCCCGGATCTCCGGTGAGGAAGTCGATGGCGTAGGTGATGGTGTCGTACGGCACGGCCGCCCGGAACACCACGTACGCCAGCCCACCGTTCTCCAACCGCCACGACTCCGCCCACCCCCACGCCGTGCGCCCATCCACCTCGACGGTCTCCAGCTCGCCGAACTCCGCCAGGCTGCCTGTCGCCATCGCGATCGCAGCCGCTCGGGCTGCGTCGACATCCTCGGGACCGAGCGCTCCGGGGTGACCGTTGATGTAGATGCCGCTGAAGTTCCCCCAGGATGCCTCGACCCAGGCATCGTGGTAGAGAACCTCCCGGTCCGGGAACATCCGCCGATCCTGCTGCGTGGAGGGATTCAACGTGAACGCCGGCGGAGGATGCTGGATCTGGGGACCGTCGAACCTTGGCATCTCGCAGGCGGACAGGGAGGCCACCAGCAGGATGGCCGTGGCCCACACCGGTCGGGACGTGTCATTCATGGACATTCGCGTAGAACCGTCAAGGACGGATGAAGAGGTGGGTCCAGTGCGCCTGGGTGACTCCCACTCCGTGCTCGGTGAGCGCACAGTTTTCGATGTTCGCCCGGTGTCCGGGGCTGTCGAGCCAACCCTGCAGGACGGCCTGAGCGGTCGGGTAGCCGTACGCGATGTTCTCGGCCGCCGCTGTGAAGGCGATTCCCGCCACCGACAGCCGGTCGAACGGGGACAGTCCGTCGGGGTTCGTGTGGGAGAAGAAGTCCCGGGTCACCATGTCGTCGCTGTGTGCCCGGGCTACATCTGCCACGCTCCCGTTCCAGACCAGGGCGGGACAACCCACCGAGGCCCGGTGGGCGTTCACCAGCTCGGCGAACTCCGCTGCGGCGGCAGGCACCTCGACGTCGACATCGGGCGCGACGGGGTCGTCTCCCTGGCAGGCCCCCGTCGTGAACCACAGCGCAAGGATCGACCACTGGAACACTTTGCCGGTTGCCGGCATCTTGAAGCTCCCTTGTACCACGGTCGGTCCGGGGGCCGGATCATCCCCGCGACTGGCCCTCAATCCGACCTGAGCGCCTCCGCCGGGGGGACGCGGGAAGCGCGCCAGGCCGGCACTGCACAGGCCATCAGCGCCACCGTGAACAGGGCGGCACCGGCGCCCAGGAGCGATACCGGATCGGACGGCTCCACCTCGTAGAGGAGGCTCGACACGAAGCGTCCTCCTGCAAGAGCCGCGCCCAGTCCGAGGACCAGTCCCACCCCCGCGAGACGGGCACCCTGCCGGAGCACCTGACCCAGAACCGTGCCGGGTCTCGCCCCCATGGCGATGCGCACACCGATCTCGCGAATCCTCTGCGACACGGCGTACGCGAGAACACCATAGAGGCCCACGGCGGCGATGAGCGTGGCGAGTCCGGCGAACACCACGAGGAGCAGCGCCGTCATGCGGAGGCGTGCGGCCGTGGCCGTCACGATGTCGCTCATGGGTCGGACGCTCCCCAGGGGCAGGGCCGGGTCCAGGTCCTGAAGAACGCTTCGGACCGACGGCGCGAGCGTGGTGGGATCGCCCTGGGTCCGGATGGTCAGGTGCATCCAGGGAAAGAAGGTGGCCTGGGGATAGTGCATGTAGATGCTCTCCCGAGGTGCTTCGGCGAGGCCGGTCATGCGGACGTCCTCCACCACCCCGACGACCTCCCAGGGTGTGTCATCCACCCAGTTCACGACCACCCGCTGACCGATGGGGTCCTGGCCAGGCCATTGGCTTTCCGCCAGGGTCCGGTTCACCACCACCGCCTGGGGCGCGCCGCGGCGGTCCCGGTTGTCCAGGACCCGTCCCTTCAGGAGCTCGATGCCCATGGACCGGAAATACTCGCCGGCCACGTTCCGGATGTCCGCCGTTGGTCGTTCTTCGGGAGTAGGCATGGGCCGATCCGCCGGCCAGAAGCTCGTGCCGGCCCCCATTCCGTCCATGGGGAGGAACGTGATCGCCCCGGCCGCCGCGACACCGGGCAACGCTTCCACGTCGTCGAGAAGCTCCTCGAAGAACGCCACCTTCTGCTCGGGGTCCGGATAGGTGTCTCCGCTGAGGTTCACCCGACCCACCAGCACGCCCTTGGGCTCGAGGCCGTCGTCCACTGCCAGGAGCGTCATCATGCTGCGCCCCAAAAGCAACGCTCCCGCGAGGAGCACGACGGACAGCCCGACCTCGGCCACGACGAGCGTGTCGCGGGCCCGGCCGCTCCGGCGCGACGGTCCCCGTCCCTCCGCGTTCAAGGTCGCGGCCGGCGAGGTGCCCGACGCCTGCACCGCCGGCAGAAGCCCGAAGAGAACGGCGGTCGCGACCGTCACGAGCGCCGTAAAGGCGAGCACGGTCCCATCCACCGAAGCGGACGTCACACGCGGGAGGGCGAAGGCGTCGGGCATGCGCGCGACCAGGGTGCCGGTGCCCCACGCCGCCAACGCGAGTCCGAGGAGCGCCCCGCCGCCGGCGATGAGGGCGCTTTCGGTGAAGAGCTGTCCCGCGAGCGCGGAGCCGGAGGCTCCCAGGGAGGTGCGGACGGCCATCTCCTTCTGTCGCTCGGTCGCCCTCACCAGGAAGAGGTTCGCGACGTTGGCGCAGGCGATGAGGAGGAGCAGGCCCACGGCGCCGAGAAGGATCCAGAGGCTCGCGCGCACGTCCCCGACCACCTGCTGCTTGAGGGGGACCACGTTGACGGTCCACCCGCCGTTGAAGTCGGGGAACTCCTCTTCCAGGCCCGCAGCGATAGCCTGCATCTCGTCCCGGGTGGCCTCCAGCGTCCGCCCCGGAGCCAATCGGCCGAGCACCATCATCCAGCGGCCCGAGTTCGTCTGGTCCCCGGCCTCCAGGTTCTGCGCCACCCATGCGTCGACACCCTCGCCGAAGATCACGTATTCCGACGGAAGGACGCCCACGATGACCGCGGGATGCCCGTTGACGAGCACGGTGCTGCCCAGGACCTCGGGGGATCCGCCATACCGGGACTGCCAGTGACGGTGGGAGAGGACCACCTCCATGGGCCCGTCGGTCTGGACGTCGGGGCTGAACGTTCTGCCGACCGTTGCCTCCACCCCCAGGAGCGAGAAGAAATCCGGGAGGGCGGCCTGGATCATCACCTCATTGGGCTCCCCCTCCTGGGTCATGGTGGCCGGCATGGTGAGGGAGATGGCGGTCATGGCGGAGAACGACGAGCTCCGCTCCTTCCATGCCTTGAAGTTGCCGGGATTCGCCACGTTGTCGCGCACGTCCCGGGGCCGGTGCCACTCCCAGAGAACCACCAGCTCCTCGGGGTTCTCGTACGGGAGGGGTTCGAGCAGGACCGCATCGACCACCGTGAAGATAGCCACGTTGGCGCCGATCCCCAGCGCGATGGTGGACACGGCGATGGCCGTGAATCCCGGCGCGCGTACGAAGCGCCGCAGGGCCAGTCGCACGTTCTGACGCAGTCGATCCATGGCTCCTCCCCTCGTCCCCTTGTCTCCCGGCCCGGTTCGGACCCTGATTCCCTGCCACGTGAAGTGGGTTGCCAGCTTCACGGCTTCCCACCCGTACCACCGCCTTGCCGCGGACGCGCCCCTTCTCGCCGCCACCTCCCGGAACTCGTCCTCGAGATCTGCCTGGACGCTTCGGCAGGTGCCTTCGGGAAGGACACGTTCCAGGAGGCGACGAGCCCACCCTGGGGGCATGGACCGCCCGGTCACGACGAGCCTTCCAGGAGGCCGTCGAGCCCCCGGGACAACACCTGAAGGGCCTTGTGGGATTCCCTGAGGGCCTCGAGGCCCGCGGGGGTCACGGCGAATCGACGAAGGGGCGCGCTCCGCCGTGGATCGTCGGTCCTCTCCTCGCTCCAGCTCACGAAGCCTTTCCGCTCCATGCGCTCCAGCGTGGTGTAGAAGGCGCCCCTCGAGACCCTCCGGTCGGCGCTGCGCTCGATCTCACGGCGCACCTCCAGGGCGAAAGCCTGCTCGCCCTGCTGGAGGATGGCCAGGAGGACCATCTGCTCGAACTCGCCCAGATAGCTCTTCGGGCTCACGTCTCGTCTCCTCCGTCCACAATGTGGACTATTGTGTACACATTGTAGACGTATGGAGATCCCCAGAGGTTTCACGGCGACGGATCGGGGCGTGCCTTTTCGGCTCGCCCGTCCAATATTCAGCGGGTCCCACGCCCGAGATCGCCAGACGCATCGGACGGGTCGAGGGACCTTCGTCTCATCCCCCATCCCGGAGGCTGGCATGCGCGGCGCCGCGACTTTTCGTTCCCTGGTTCTCCTCGCCTTCCTGGGCTCCCTCCACCTCCCCGCATCGGCGGCGGCGCAGGCGACCGGTCAACGCCCCATGAGCTTCATGGATGTCCAAGAGATGAGACGGGCCGGGTCGTGGGCCGTCGGTCCCAACGCTCGGTGGATGCTCTACACCGTGACGACGCCGGATTGGGAGGAGGCTGAGAGTCAGTCGGACATCCATCTCGTGTCGCTGGCGGACGGCCTCCCTTCGACGCGAAGGCTCACGTTCACCGAGGACAAGAACGAGTCCCAGCCCACGTGGTCTCCGGACGGCACGTTCTTCCTTTTCACGTCCAATCGGGACTCGGGCGCAACCGCTCGGGGAAGCCAGCTCTACATGATGCGCATCGACGGAGGTGAGGCGCGCAGGATCACCGATGCCCGGGAAGGTGTCGCGGGCTTCGGGTTCAGCCCCGACGGGCGGTGGCTGGTGTTCCGAGCCGGCGAGTCGGGCCTCGAGCAGCTGCATCGGCTCCCGGTGGCCGCGCTCACGACGGCGGAAGCGGAGCAGATCACCGAGGAGGCCGCCGGCATCGACCAGTGGGAGTGGTCGCCGGATGGCTCGAAGATCTACTTCACCCGCCCCGACTCCTTCGACGAGGACGAGAAGGAGCGTAGGGAGAAGGGCTTCACGGTAGACATCAAGAACATGGTGACGCCCCTGTCCAACCTCCACGTGCTGGACGTCGCGACGGGCGACGCGCGTCAGCTCACCGACGATCCCTCGGTGAGCGTCGACCGGTTCACCGTCAGCGACGACGGTCGTTGGATCGGCTACAACGGAGGCTCGGCCGAGCGGTACGAGCGCAACATCACCGGTGCGAGGTTGTACTCCGATCTCTTCCTCCTCGAGACCGCGACCGGGCACATCGAGCGCCTCACGGACAACCACGAGGTCGGGGAAGGCGGGTTGAGCTTCTCGTCGGACGGGCGTCTGATCGCGTTTACCGCTCCCGACGACCTGACGCGATACACGATGACCGAGAATCGCGCGTACGTCCGTGAGGTGGAGGACCGGGGTGGCACGTTCCGGAAGCTGGGTACGGCCTTCGACGGCAGCATCGGCGGCGGCTTCTGGTCGGAGGACGGCGAAACCTACTACTTCACTACCGGCGTGAAGGTGACCACGCAGCTCCACGCCCTGAACGTCTCGGACGGCTCGGTCCGTCAGATCACCGATGAGCGTGCCGCGCTGAGCGTGAGCAGGGACGAGGACACTGGAGTGATCCTCATCAACTACTCCGACCCCCGGACGCCCCCCACGCTGTTCACGGTGGATCGCCTCGATCACGTCACGGACCGGTCGCGATGGGTGCAGCTGGTGGACGCCAATCCCCAGGTCGCGGAGCTCGCCCTGGGCGAGGAGGTAGAGGTCAGCTGGACCTCGACGGACGGAAAGAGGGTGGGCGGAATCCTGGTCTATCCCGTCGGGTATGAGGAGGGTCAGCGCTATCCCCTCATCGTGGCCATCCACGGCGGCCCCGCTTCGGCGGACGTGCTGCGCTTCAACGGCGGCTACAACGCGCAGGTCTATGCCGGGGCAGGGTACGCCGTGCTGAAGCCCAACTACCGGGGCTCCCGGAACTACGGGAACGCCCACCGCACGGACATCGTAGGGGACTACTTCACGCTGGGCTTCGACGACATCATGACGGGGGTGGACCACCTCATCACCCAGGGTATCGTCGACGGCAACCGCATGGGCGCCCTCGGGTGGAGCGCCGGTGGCCATTGGTCCAACTGGATCCTGACGCATACCGATCGGTTCAAGGCCATCAGCTCCGGCGCCGGCACCATGAACTGGATCAGCATGTACGCCCAGAGTGATGTGCAGCGTAATCGCCAATTCTACATCGGGGACGATTTCCTCTACGAGAACTTCGAGCCGTATTGGGACCAGTCGCCCCTCAAGTACATCGCGAACGCCAGCACGCCGACCATGATCCACGTGGTGGAGGGCGACCCCCGCGTGCCCAGCCCCCAGTCCGTGGAGCTCCACATGGCGTTGAAGAAGCTCGACGTGCCCACGGAGCTGTTCATGTATCCGGGTCGGAGCCACGGCATCCCCGATCCGCGGAACCGCCTGGTGAAGGCGGTGAGCGAAATGGCGTGGATGGACTACTACGTACGGGGCATGGGCGAGAAGTTCCAGTGGCAGCAGGTCCTGGAGACCCTCGAGGAGGGGGGGCAGCGCTCCGAGGCCGTGTCGCAGGGCGGCGGAGGAGCACCGTAGGGGAGCCCTGTCTGAAGTGACCGCCTCACGCGGGGATCGACCTGCCTACCAGCCCTGCTCGTCGGCGTAGCTCGCCGTGGTGGTCCTGGGCATCATCCACATGAACTTGCCCTGCAGCCAGTAGACGAGCTTGGTCTTTCCGGGGATGTCGCCCGTTTCCAGCTCGCCCTTCAGCAGGCCGAGGATCTCGGCGGCCGGCTGAGGGCAGCGCGCCGCGTCGGAGCCTCCTGACGGGCGCCGCTGCTTCCCGAGGCTACCGAACGCCCCGCAAAGACGAGGCACCGGCGACCTCCTGGGTCGCCCGCGAGGTCCACCCCCTCACTCCATCCGCAGCGCCTCCACCGGATCCATGCGGCTGGCGCGTCGGGCGGGGATCCAGCTCGCCATGACGGCCGCGCCCACCAGGACGGCGGCGGCCGACGCCAGGGTCACGGGGTCGGCGACCCCGATGCCGAACAGCAGCCCGCGCAATCCCATACCCAGGGGCACGGCGAGGCCGGCGCCGACGACGGCTCCCACGAGCACCGGGACGAGCGCCTGACGCACCACGAGGCGCCGGACCTGGGTGCCTTCGGCCCCCAGGGCGATGCGCACCCCGATCTCCTGGGTGCGCTCGTTCACGGTGAAGGACACCACCGAGTAGATGCCCACCGCGGCCAGGATCAAGGCGAACACGCCGAAGATCGTGAGAAGCAGGGTGGTGGCCCTTCGGGTCGACGCGGCGCCGGCGAAGGCTTCGTTGACGGTGCGGATCGCGTACACGGGCTGGTCGGCGTCCATCTCGGTCACGACGCTGCGCACCGCCGGGAGGAGCGACCGGGGATCGGCGTCCGTGCGAAGGAGCAGGAAGAGCTGGTTCTGCGTCCCTCCCACCTGGTCGTGGACGGCATAGACCTCGGGGAACGGGTTTTCGTCCAGGCCCCGGTTCCGCGTGGAGGCCACCACGCCGACGATCTCCCACCAGGGCGCGTCGGCGTCGGGACCTCCGATCTTGAGGCGGCGCCCCACGGGGTCCTCGCCCGGCAGGTAGCGGCGGGCCGCCGCCTCGTTCAGCACGGCCACGCGCGGGGTGCCCGCCTGGTCCGACGTCTCGAACGTGCGTCCGGACAGGAGTCGCATGCCCAGGGTCTCGAAGTAGCCCGGCGTGACCACCGTGGCCAGAGCCACGGGCAGGGTCTCGTCGGCGCTCGCCTCCCTGCCGTCGAACCAGAGCTCCCGGAACGAGAAGGCGACCGTCGGGAACTGTGTGCCTGCCGCCGCGGAACGGATACCCGGCACGGCCCGGAGCCGGTCGGTGAGCTCCTGGAAGAAGGCGGGCACCGCCTCACCGGCGTATTTCTCCCGAGGGAGCGTCAGACGCATGGTGAGCAGGTTGTCGACCTCGAACCCGGGATCGACCCGGCTCATCCTGACGAAGCTGTTGACCAGATAGGCTCCGCCGGCAAGGAGGACGAAGGCCAAGGCCACCTCCAGGGCGACCAGGCTGCGTTGCAGGCGCTGACGGCTCGCCGTGGCCGTGCTGGCCCTCCCTTCGGACTGCAGCGTGCTTCCCAGCTCGGTGGCCGAGGCCTGGAACGCGGGCACGAGACCGAAGACGATGCCGGCCGCCACGGCCACCGCGGCCGTGACGACGAGCACGGGTGTGTTCACCTCCACGGTGCCCGCGACGGGCAGGGAGAGCCGGGCGAGGAGATCCCGGACTCCCCGGGCCCCCAGGATCGCGAGGCCCACACCCAGGACACCTCCGAGCGTGGACAGGAGGACGCTTTCGGTGAGGAGCTGGGACACGAGGCGACCGCGACCCGCACCCATGGCGGTGCGCACCGCCATCTCCCGCCTCCGCTTCTGCGCCCGGGCCAGCAGCAGATTCGCGGTGTTCGCGCACACCAGGAGCAGGACGAAGCCCACCGCGCCCATGACGATGAAGAGGCCCGTCCGGAAGAGCTGGGAGTTCACGGCGTTCCAGGTCATGGCCACCTGGGACCAGCCCCGGTACTCCTCGAACTCCCCGCCGTGGGCGATCTCGGTCTGTCGCGCCATGCCTTCCAGCTCTGCGTTCACCTCCTCCTGGGTGACGCCGTCGCGGATGCGCGCCAGGACCTGGAACTGTCGACGGTTGCGTGGCCACATGCTGGGCCGCGCAGGCAGCACGGTCCAGAGGTCCATCCCGTAGAGGAGCACGCCCTCCGGCAGGATTCCCACCAGCGTGTGGGGATTGCCGTTGATGAGCAGGGACGAGCCCACCATGGTGGAGTCGGCCCCGAACCGGTCCCGCCAGGCGCGGTAGCTGAGGAGGGCGACGGCGTCGCCCCGCTCGACCTCCTCGTCGGTGAAGCCCCGTCCGAGGTGGGCGTCCATCCCCAGGGTCCTCAGGGCATCGCCCCACCAGAAGCCGGTGAACACGTTCTGCGGAGGGCCCTCGGTATCGATCTGGCGGTTGCCCATGTCCCAGGCCACCACGTCCTCGAGGGTGCGGCTCTGGTCCCGGATGTCTTCCCACTCGGCTGGGGACATGTGCTCGATGAACCTCAGGGACTGTCCGAGCTGTGGGAAGGCGGTCCCCACGCCCACGATCCGGTCGGGCTCGGGGAAGGGAAAGGGATGGAGCACCAGCCCGTAGACCGCGCTGAAGATGGTGGAGTTGGCGCCGATACCCAGGCCCAGGGTCAGGATCACCACGGAGGTGAACGCGATGTCGTGGCGGGCCGCTCGCGCGGCGTACCGGACGTTCTGCCAGAATGATCCCATCATCCCATCCCCTTGTGTGTGGCCACGATGGCGGTTGCGGACGAGCCTCGCCCTCCGTCGGAGGTTGGGCCCCAGGGAGCCCAGGACCTGCCTCCGGTACCAGCGACGGGCGTCGGCCGGGTCCCGGTCACAGCGCTCCTCGAATTCCTCCTGGAGGTCCCCCAGGATCGGCTCCCGGTCCACCGGAGCCGCGGACAGGTGGGCGAGCAGCTGGAAGAAGCGCGGAGGCGGAGGTGTCATGAATGACCTTCTGCGCTCTCGGGTGAGGGGCCGAAGTCGATCCCTTCCCACATGGAGTCCAGCATGCCCCGGCTCGCCCGGAGCGCGCGGATCCCGGCCGGCCGGATCCGGAAGTGTCGCCGGGCTCGTCCTCCCCGACGGGGGGAAGGCTCGCCCTCCCGGGAGGACGCCAGGCCCTTCTCTTCCAGTCGGGCCAGGGTCGCGTAGACGGACCCGACGGTTACGGAACGGCCCGTCCGGCGCTCGATCTCCCGCCGGATGCCGAGGCCGTAGCCGTTCCCGTCCAGAGACGCCACGGCGAGAAGCACGACCTGCTCGAACTCGCCGAGGAACTCACCCTTGCCCACGATGGACTCCGCCTGCCAGAGAGACGTCGCGTAATGTTCTACAAATACGAACTACGGCCTCGGAGGTTTCAGGGCACGTCCATGGTGGGAGGGGCCAAGCGCAGCACGACCTTCCCGTAGCTCCTGCGGGACTCCACGAGGCGGTGGGCTTCGGCGACGCTCTCGAAGGGCAACACGTGCCCCACGACGGGGCGCAGCCCGCGCGCCAGGGTGAAGGAAACGAGGTCGTCCCACACGCGCCTCATCCGTGCCTCATCCTCGAGCAGGTATCCCAGGTGCGTGGACAGGAGGCCGATCGATCCCCTGTACATCTGCTCCAGGCCCATGCGAGGCATCCCTCGCCAGCCCGACCACCACGTCCAGGGTTTCCACAGGCTGTAGTCCAGGGACGCGTACCCCGCGACCACCACGCGGCCGAAGGGCGCCAGCGCCCGGGCCACCGCCGGGAAGACGTCTCCTCCCACCATCTCCAGGGCGAGGTCGATCCTCCCCCCGACGGTGACCTCGTCGAGCCGTCCCTGCCACCCCGGGCGACGGTAGTTGATGGTCTCGGAGGCTCCCAGCTCCCCAACGCGGGTGAGCTTCTCCTCGCTGCCCGCCAGGGCTACGACCTCGCACCCCGCGCCGGCCGCGATCCGTACGGCTGCCGTCCCCACGCCTCCGCCGGCCGGGGACACGAGCACGCGGTCCGTCGAGCGCAGGCGGCCCATCTCCATGAGGCTCACCCAGGCCGTCATCCAGTTCACGCCGAACGCGGCGTTCTCCTCCACGGTGAAGCCGGGGACGGCAGGACGCGCCCGGGCGCTGGGCACCACGACCCGCTCGGCATAGGCGCCATGCTTCGTGCCCACCACCACCGCCTCCCCGACCGAGCGGGTGACGCCCTCGCCCACGACGTCGATACGCCCTGCCCCCTCCATCCCCAGGACGTAGGGCATCTTCGGGGCCCACCCGTACAGCCCTCGTCGGGACAGGATCTCGGCGTAGTTGATTCCCACGGCCTCGAGTCTCACCGACACCTGGCCGGGCCCCGGGACAGGAGCGGGCACGTCCTCCACCCTGAGGACCCGCGGAGGACCGTGTCGGCGCAGGAGCACGGCGCGCATGGACAGGGCGCTCAGGAGTCCTCTCGGGCTGCGCCCAGGGTCTCGGCGGCCGCGGACCATTCCTGGAGGGCCTCCTCGAGCTCCTCCCGTGCTCGAGCCAGCTCGGACTTCAGGCGCACGGCTTCGTCGATGCGGGCGCCGTCCTCGTACAGTGACGGATCGGCCAGGGCTTCTTCGAGCTCCCGGGTCCGGGCCTCCAGGCGGTGGACCTCCTCCTCGGCGGCGTCCGCCTCCTCTCGGAGCCGACGGACGTCGCCCCGGCGGACCCGGTCTCGGTCCCGCGTCCGCTTCGCGGCGCGGCGCTCCCGCTCCTTCCGTTCCTCCTCCTCCTCCTCGACCCGGCGTGCGGCCTCCCGCCGTCGCCGTGCCAGCTCGTGCTCCCAGTCGGTGAAGGGACCCGGATAGTCCGTGATCCGGCCGGCCTGCAGGACCCAGATCCGGCGCGCCAGCGTTCGCAGCAGCGCCCGGTCGTGGCTCACCAGCAGGATGGTCCCCACGAACCCTTCCAGCGCATACTCGAGGGCTTCCACCGACTCGACGTCGAGGTGGTTCGTGGGCTCGTCCAGGAGGATGAAGTTCGCGCCCGACAGCATCAACATGGCCAGGGCCACCCGGGACTGCTCACCCCCGGAGAGGGTGTCCGCTCTTCGCAAGACCTCTTCGCCGGAGAAGCCGAAACGCCCCAGATGACCCTGGACCTGTCCCCGGTCCCAATGGGGCC
>JARRLD010000083.1:0-18982 GCA_037387345.1 Gemmatimonadota bacterium | reverse complement strand
CGACGACGGAGGTGTGCGACGCACCCCAGCAGTGGAGGAGACTGATGCGACGAGGAAGCGGAATCGGGCTTGTGGCCATTCTTACGGTCGCCTTCCCCCTGCGGGCGGCAGCCCAGGGCTGGATCGAGCCATTGAGAAACCTCCACGGCGACCGGTCCGTGGAGAAGGTCCGGAGTGACGTGACGGTGAGGGTCGAGGGCCGTGTCGCCCATGTGGAGGTCACCGAGTGGTTCCACAACGCGGGCGCGCGTCTGGCGGAAGGGCACTACCTCTACCCCCTGCCCAACGAGGCGGTGTTCCGGGGCTTCTCGCTGTTCCAGGGAGACGCGGAGCTGCGGGGCGAGATCATGGATGCCGACCGGGCGCGAGCCATCTACGAGGAGATCGTCCGGCGCCGGGCCGACCCGGCGCTCATCGAGCTGGCGGGCCAGGGGCTGCTCCGGGCGAGGATCTTCCCCATCGATCCCGGTCGGGAGCGAAAGGTCTCCCTTCGCTACACGCAGGTGTTGAGCCGGGCCGGGGATGCCCTCCAGTTGGTTTACGCCGGGGCCGTGTCGGGTGGGACCCACGACCGCCGACCGGTGGATCACGTGGATCGACGCCGGTCCCCGGACGCGGTGGAGACGCACTTCGAAGTGGTGGCGGACGAGGGGGATGCCTTCCTCGATCCGTTCTCTCCCACCCATACCGTCGAGGTCCGGAGACAGGGATCGCGGCTCACGGTCGTGGTGGACGAAGAGATCCGCGGCCGATTCTCCCTGTTCCTTCCCCTGGCCGGCCGGGACGTCGGGCTCTCGGTGGCGACCCACCGCCCACCTGGTGAGGACGGCTACTTCATGCTCACGCTCTCTCCCGGGAGGGTCGCCGAGCGTCCCGAGCCCCGGGACATCACCGTGGTCATGGACGTATCCGGCTCCATGTCCGGCGAGAAGATCGGGCAGGCCAAGGCGGCGCTGCGCGGCCTGCTGGGCACCCTCGCGTCCGAGGACCGCTTCCGGCTCGTGGCGTTCTCCAATGCGGTGAGAATCTTCGCCGAAGGCTGGAGTCGCCCGACGCGGTCCCAGCTGGACCGCGCGCGGACCTGGGTCGACGATCTCGTCGCCGACGGCGGCACGAACATCGGCGGGGCCCTCGACGAGGCGTTCCGGCTCCAGAGCCCGGAAGCCCGCCTGCCGATGGTGATCTTCCTCACCGACGGGCTTCCGTCGGTGGGCGAGCAGTCGCCGGAGCGACTCGCGGACCGGGCCGAAGCCAACGCTGGCCGGTCGCGGGTCTTCGCGTTCGGCGTGGGGCACGATGTGAACACGCACCTGCTCGACCGTCTCGGCGAGGCAGGTCGGGGAAGCACCGAGTACGTGGAGCCGGGAGAGGACGTCGAGCGTGCCATCACCCTGCTGGCCGCCAAGATCCTCCACCCGGTGCTCACCGAGATCGTCCTCGCGGATGCGCCCGTTCGCTTCGACGAGGTCTATCCCGTCCGGCTGCCCGACGTGTTCTCCGGCGAAGAGCTCGTGATCTTCGGGAGGTACCGCGGAGACGCCGAGGGACGTGTCCGTCTGGAGGGTCGGCGAAGGGACGCCTCGGTGGACTACGACGTGGAGGCCGCGTTCCCCCGAACGACGGACGCCAACGACTACATCCCGCGCCTGTGGGCTTCGAGAAAGCTCGGCCACCTCACCCGACAGATCTGGACGGAGGGCGAATCGGGGGATCTCGTGGAGGAGATCCGCAGACTCGCGCTCCGATACGGGTTGCCCAGCCCCTATACGTCGTACCTCGTCGAGGAGCCGGACGTGGTCGCGGACCTTCCCGTGTCCCTGCGCATCCTGCCGGCGGAGGCGAGACCCGACGGGGGACGACGGGACCGCCAGGTGGCGTCCACGCCCCGATCACCGGCGACGGCATCCGGTGCGATCGCGGTCAGGCTTGCGGAGGATGCCCGGGTCCTGCGCGAGGCCAAGTCGTCGGAAGGCATCACGCAGATGGAAGAGGACGTGACCGATCGACTCGGGCTGATCCGGGGAATGCCCGCCCGGATGGTGGCTGGACGTATCTTCCGACTGGACGACGGGGTATGGGTGGACACGGCCCATTCCCCGGAGTCGGAGGTGGTGCACATCCGGGCCTTCAGCCCGGCATACTTCCGGCTGTTGGATGAACTCCGGGAGCTGCGCCCCGTGCTTCGGGAGCTGTCCGCCGTGGTGGTGGCCGGCCGGGACGTGAGCATCAGGGTGGACTCCGTGGGAGACGATTCCCTGAGTGATAGGGAGCTCGAACGACTGGTGAGACGATTCCGAGACCTTCAGGGAGCTCCGTGAGCACTGACTGGAGTGACGTGTACCGGCAACTATTTCCGGACCTGGTCCGGTTCCTCCACCGGAAGGTGTGGGACCCGGACCGGGCCCGCGACCTGGCCCAGGAGGCGTTCGTCCGTGCGTTGCAGCACCAGCCACGACGTCCCCGTCCCTGGCTGTTCCAGGTGGCCGCGAATCTGGCTCGGGACGAGGCCCGAACGGTTCTCAGGCGGAAGCGCCACCTGGCTTTGCTGAAGTCGGAGACTCCGGAGCCGACCGCTCCCGACCCTGACGCCCGGCTGGCGGAACGGGAGCGGTGGGACCGTGTGAAGGAAGCGCTCGAGGCGCTGGGAGAGCGGGATCGGGAGACCCTGCTGCTCTGGGATGCCGGGCTGAGCTACGCGGAGATCGCCAGCCAGACCGGGCTGGCGGTGGGGGCGGTGGGGACGACGCTGGCTCGGGCACGCCGCAGGCTCGTGGAGGCTCATCGCGAGAGGGAGAGGAACGATGTCGCACGTGGATGACGGCACGCTGCACGCCTACCTGGACGGAGCCCTGGACTCGCTGGGATCCGTCGAGGCGGCCCGGGTTCGCGAGCACCTGGAGTCGTGCGAGCAATGTGCTCGACGCCTGGAGGAGGAGGGTGCCTGGCGGGATCAGGCGGCAGCGGTCCTGGCCGGCGCGGTGCCCGAGGGGGAAGACGTGCCGCCATTCGAGGAGATCCGTGCCAGGGCGGCCATGGCCTCGTCCGCGCCGGCCAGGCGGAGCCTGAGGCGGCTGGCCTGGGCGGCGTCGGTGGTGCTCGCCATGGGAACCGGGTGGATGCTGCGTGGCGCGTCGACGCGCGGCGGTGTGGGGCTCCGTCCGCCGACTCCCGTCATGCTGGCCCCTTCCGAGGAGTCCGCGGGATTGCCCGTGTCGCCCGCCCGGAATGTAGCCGAGGAGGAATCCCGCGTGGACGAGGCGGCACCTGCGGCTCGAGCGGAGCGGGCCCTCGCGGACGCTCGGGAGGCCCGCCAGGTCGTTTCCCAGGAGTCCAAGGACACCCCGGTCGAAGGCGGTCGTGTGGATTCCGAACCCGCCGACGCTCGAGTGGCCCAGGCTCTTCCCGAGGCGGCGGAGTCCAAGGTGGCCGACTCGGACCTCTCGGTGTTCGACGCGGTCGCCGGCGGATCCGCGGGTGTCACGGCCGAGGCCGGCCCCGTTCGCGGGGAGCGGGACTCCTCCCTCGTCCTGGACGCGGAGGCTCCTGCTCGTCAGCGGTTGTTCCTGGCCCGGGAAGAGCTGCCGCCCCTCGGGCTCCGGTCCGAGGTGGCCCGTCGCGACGCCGCTGCCCCGACCTCGCCGGGCGCGACAACTCCCCTCGGCGCGGAACAGGCCGAGGAGGACGCCGTGCGTCCAGTATCCTTGTCCGGGGAGGCCGTGCCCCTCGCGGTGCCGGGGCTCGAGGTGATCTCCGTATCCCGGCTCGAGGGAGCGGTTCTGGAGGGCTCGGTGCGGGTGCTGCAGCGGCTGGAGGAAGGGGACACCCTCGAGCTCATCCATCTCCCTCCCGGGATGAATCCGGGGGCCATCCCGACGGTGGAGACCGACGGGCGCACGGAGCTGGTGGTGCCCATGGAGCTCGGATGGCTGGTGGCCCGGGCTCGTCTGCCTCGCGGTGAGCTCGAGCGGATCGTCCGGACATTGGCCCCCGTGGCGCGGTAGGGGCGCGTACCGCTCGGGCTGGTGCGGGCGGGCCTCGGATTCCAGGTTACTACCTTCGTACACTCACGCGACACCCGTACCCGAGCTGGCTGGATTCCATGATGAAGAAGATGTTGGCTCTCCTCACCGTCTGGTGCGTGCCGACGGTGATGAGCGCTCAGGAGGTGGATGTGGAGCAGGCGGCTGCGACCATCACCGAGGACGATTACGCCTGGCGGATCGGAGTCATCGCCCACGATTCCATGCAGGGGCGGAATACGCCGAGTCCGGGCCTGGACAAGACTGCCGAGTGGATTGCCTCCGAGTTCCGACGGTTCGGTCTACGCGGCGGTGCGGAGAACGGTGGCTTCATCCAGCGGTATCCGCTGGAAGAGGTGGTCCTCGATGCCGAGGCTTCCGGTATGACCGCAGGAGCCACACGGCTGGGGTTCGGAGCGGATCTCCTGCCTCTCTTCGGCTCCCCGTCGGATCTGGAGGTCACGTCGGATCTGGTGATCGTCTCCGGGTCGACCGAACCCGACGCGCTCGTGGATGAGGAGGTGCAGGGCAAACATGTCGTGGTGGTCCTGGGGCCGGATCAGACCGTGGGGAGGGACGTGTTCGGCCTGATCATGGCGGTGAGGTCAGCGGGCCCGTCCTCCGTCATGATTACGAGTCCTGCCGATGACGTGGCCTGGGACGGCCAGGCCGCCCGGAGCCTGCGTCCCTCCGTACGCTGGCCGGGGAACGAAGACGGGAGGGGAGGAGGGCCCCCACTCCTGCAAGTACGATTGTCCTCGTTGGAGCGTATGATCGCGACGTCCGGATTGTCCGTTGCGGACCTGCAGGCCCGGAGCGGTGGACCCGTGCAGGTGCGCCCCGTGCCTGAGGTTGCCGCCACCCTCACCCAGCGCGTGACGGTCCGTCAGGCTTCGGCGCCGAATGTGGTGGGGATCCTCGACGGCAGCGACCCGGTGCTCAAGGACGAGTACGTGGTCTTTTCCGGCCACATGGATCACGTGGGCATCGGAACGCCCGACGAGAACGGGGACTCCATCTTCAATGGAGCGGACGACGACGCGTCCGGGACGATCTCGGTGGTGGAGACGGCGGAGGCCATGGCCTCGTTGGCGACGCCTCCGAGGCGGTCCATGGTATTCCTGGCCGTGAGCGGCGAGGAAAAGGGGCTGTGGGGCAGCCGGTATTACGCCGACCATCCATCCGTGCCCATCGAACAGCTGGTCGCCAACATCAACGCCGACATGGTGGGTCGGAACTGGTCCGACACCATCGTTGCCATCGGAAAGGAGCATTCCGACCTCGGCGAGACCCTGGAGAAGGTGAACGGGCGACATCCCGAGCTCCGGATGACGGCCATCGACGACATCTGGCCAGAGGAGCGGTTCTACTTCCGTTCGGATCACTACAATTTCGCGCGCAAGGGCGTTCCGATCCTCTTCTTCTTCAACGGTACGCACGACGACTACCACGGGCTCGATGATGAACCGGAGCGCATCGATGCCGAGAAGGCGGCACGGATTACCCGGCTCCTCTTCTATCTCGGCGTGGAGATCGGCAACGCCGAAGAACGGCCGAAGTGGAATCCTGAGAGCTACGAGCGCATCGTCTCCGACGGTGTGTAGCGGGTGCTCCACACGGACCAAAGCCGCGGGATCGTCCTCTGAAGAGGACGCATAAACGAAACGGGCGTCCGGACCAAACTTCGGCCCGGCCGCCCGCTTCCGGTGGCACGCCCCTGGGGGGGTCAGTCCACCTTCTCCTCCGGCCCGGGATACACGTGGAACAGGTGATCCACGCCGAGGGCTTCCAGCAGGGCCCAGGTCGCGTAGGGCAGGGCCCGGACCCACACCCGGTCTCCCGGGGAAGTCTTGAGGCGGGCCGTCAGAATCAGCGCCAGACCACAAAGATCGAGCCGCTGCAGCCCCTCGAAGTCGAACACGACCTCGGTGTGCTCCTCGACTCTGTGGCTTCGCGGTCCCCGCGTTGCCGACTCGGTCAGGAGCCGGGCGCGGGTTCCGCGTCCGTCGTCCCTCCCGTTCGGTTTCATGGTCGCCTCCGTTCGGTGTTGGGTCACCTCTGAGAGGCCACTGGATCAAGAGTCATGCCGTGAACGCTCCTGTGGGCCTGCCAATCTGACAGCAGTCTCGTCGAGTGCTTGTGCGCCGGACATAGTGGGATGAGCCTCTGGCCTTTAGCCGATCCACGACGAAGATTGAATAGGGTTTCGATCCTCCGGGAGGATGTGGTGCAAATCCTACAAAGTGTGGGGCGGATCAGGCTGGCTCTTGTGGCTTTCCTGACCCCGAGCCTGGTCGCGGGACAGGTGGATGCGGCTCGGGAAGCGTACTTTCGTGCCGTCGCCGAGTACTTTTCCATGACGGCGGCGGAGGTGTCGATTCTGAGCGAGTGGTCCCTTCCGGCCGAAGAGGTGCCGGTGGTTCTGTTCGTTGCCCGGCGGGCCGGGGTGTCACCCGACGCCCTGGTCGCTCTACGGCGCTCCGGCTCGGGATGGGCCCGCCTGACCCGACAGTACCATCTGGACGCCGGGCACTTCCATGTCCCGCTGACGGCGACCGCTGACCGAGGCCGGCTCAGCGCCGCCTACGAGCGATTCGCGGCCGTCCCGCCGGACCAGTGGGATGGAGTGAGCCTCCAGGACGGGGAGATCGTGGATCTGGTGAACCTCAGGATCGTCGCACAGACGCTTCGGATGAGACCCGGCGAGGTGCTGGCCCGGGCCTCGCCGGGGGTGACCTGGGTCGAGCTCTACGGGCGCCTCGTCGGCGACGCCGACCGATCCCTCGGAGCGGGCCTTTGAGCCCCGCCAGGACGATCCCCCTCCGAGGATTCGTGGAGCTGCCCCCCGAGCGCATGCTCCAGGAAGCCGAGGCGTTTCTCGAGAAGATGCGGCTCCGCCGTACCGTGAGGGACTTCTCCGATCGACCCGTCCCGCGGGAGGTCATCGAGAGGTGCATACTCGCTGCGGGGACCGCGCCCAACGGCGCGAACCGCCAGCCATGGCGCTTCGTGGTGGTGGGTGATCCAGGGCTCAAGCGGCAGATCCGGGAGGCCGCCGAGGAGGAAGAGAAGTCGTTCTACGGCGGGCGTGCGCCGGAGGACTGGCTCGCAGCCCTTGCTCATCTCGGCACGGACGAGAACAAGCCATTCCTGGAGAAGGCTCCCTGGCTCGTGGTGATCTTCGCGGAGAGCTACGAGATCCTCGACGACGGGTCCCACGCCAAGAACTACTACGTGACCGAGTCGGTGGGCATCGCCGCGGGCATTCTCATCACCGCGCTGCATCACGCCGGGCTGGTGACCCTGACGCACACGCCCTCGCCCATGAGGTTCTTGAACCGGGTGCTGGGTCGCCCGGACAATGAGCGGCCGTTCCTCATCCTGGTGGTGGGCTATCCCGAACCGGGCGCGCGTGTGCCCGACATCGACAAGAAGCCCCTCGAGGACATCGCCGCCTTTCTGGAGTAGCCAGGCCGCGCCGCCGGCTCTAGTATCCCACTCCCGTCACGCAGCTCCCGACCCCCCGGTCGAAATGGGTCAAGACGTTACCGGTGAACCTACGGGCCCCGAAGCGGTCCGTGCCTTCACGAAAGCCCTGTTGAGGGATCTCAAGGCGCTCGAGCATATGCTCGACCACGACATGTTCGAGGTCGGAGTGCGCCGGATCGGCTTCGAGCAGGAGATGTTCCTGGTCAACCATGGTTGGCGGCCGGCGCCGGTTTCGATGGAAGTGCTGGACCGGCTGGACGGGCCCTTCACGACGGAGCTGGCCCTGTTCAACCTGGAGGCCAACGTCGAGCCCCACCTGTTCGAGGGCCGCTGCTTCTCCGACGTGGAAGCACGAATCCAGGAGCTGGTGGGCCAGGTCCGCGCCGCGGCGGGCCCGTCGGGGGCCGAGGTAGCCCTCGTGGGGATCCTGCCGACCCTGGCCAAGTCCGACCTGTCCCTGGAGAACATCACGCCCAGGGCTCGCTATCACGCCCTCAACGACGCGCTCTCCAAGATGCGCGGAGGCGAGCCCTACAAGCTCCGGATCGAGGGTACCGACGAGCTCTACATCGAGCACGACTCGGTGATGCTCGAGGCCTGCAACACCAGCTGCCAGGTGCATCTCCAGGTGGAGGCGGACGAGTTCGCCCACATGTACAACGTGGCGCAGGTGGTCACTGCCCCCGTTCTGGCGGCGGCAGTGAATTCTCCGGTGCTGTTCGCCAAGCGGCTGTGGGAGGAGACGCGCATCGCCCTGTTTCAGCAGTCGGTGGATACGCGGAGCGCCACGGTCCACATGCGGGAGCTGGCCCCCCGGGTCCGTTTCGGGGAACAGTGGGTCCGGGAGTCGGTCACGGAGCTGTTCCAGGAGGACATTGCCCGCTTCCGTGTCCTCCTCACGAGCAAGGTGTCCGAGGATCCCATGGAGTGCCTGGACCGCGGCGAGATCCCGCAGCTCCAGGCCCTCCAGCTCCACAACAGCACGATCTACCGTTGGAACCGCCCCTGCTATGGTCTCAGCCCCGGCCGGCCCCACCTGCGCATCGAGTGCAGGGTCCTTCCCTCGGGGCCGACCGTGCGCGACGAGGTGGCCAATGCGGCCTTCTGGATCGGACTGGTCATGGGTGGCGCCGACAGCTTCGGTGACGTGACCGAACGGCTGGATTTCGAGGAGGCGAAGGAGAACTTCCTCGCGGCGTCCCGGCACGGGCTGAAGGCCGGATTCCACTGGCTGGATGGCGAGACGTTCTCGGCCCGTCGGCTCATCCTCGAAGAGCTCCTCCCCCTGGCTCGGCAGGGGCTCGCCGGGGCAGGCGTGGACCCCGTGGACATCGACACCTACCTGGGCCTGATCCACGAGCGGGTCGAGTCCGGGGTCACCGGGTCCCAGTGGATGATGCGGTCCCTCACCGCCATCCGGAACCAGGGCACGCGGGCGGAGCGCCTCGCGGCCGTCACGGCGGCGCTGGTCCATCGGCAGAGCGAAGGGACTCCGTGTCACACCTGGGCAAACGCCGACATCCACGAGGCGGGCGGATGGCGTTCCAACTACCTGAAGGTCGAGCAGTACATGACGACGTCGCTCTTCACGGTGCACGAGGACGAGCTGGTGGACATGGTCGCGTTCCTCATGGATCGGAAGAACATCCGGCACGTCCTGGTGGAAGACGACCAGCACGGCCTCGTGGGCATCGTATCCTACCGGTCGCTCATCCGTTTGATGGCCGAGGACTTCCTTGGCGGTGAGGAAGCACCGGCGGTCAAGATGATCATGGAGCGGGACCCCGTTTCGGTGGCACCGGAGACCCCCACCCTGGAGGCCATCGACCTCATGCGACAGGAACGGGTGTCGTGCCTCCCGGTGGTGAAGCACGGGAAGCTCATCGGCATCGTGAGCGAGCGGGACTTCCTTCCCATCGCGTACGAGCTGCTCGAGGAGAAGCTGGCGGACACCTGAGCCCGAGGATCCCCCCATGTGTGGCCGGTACACCCTCGCCAGCTCGTCCGAGGAGCTCGTGGAGACGTTCGACGTGCCGGGACTGACGTTCGAGCACCGGCCCCGCTACAACATCGCGCCGGGCCAGGAGGCGCCCATCGTGGCCGAAGACGACCGCGGGCGGCGGATGGGCCTCATGCGGTGGGGGCTGGTGCCCTCGTGGGCCGCCGAGGTCGGGAGGGGCTTCGTGAATGCTCGGGGCGAGTCGGTGGGGCGGACACCCTCGTTCCGTGACGCGTTTGCCACCCGTCGGTGCGTCGTCCCCGCCGACGGGTTCTACGAATGGAGCGGGGAGGCCAGGGGCAGGGCGCCTTACTGGTTCTCCGGCGTCGACGGAGGCATACTGTCCATGGCCGGTATCTGGGAGCGATGGTCCGGACCTGGAGGCACGCCGCACCACGGGTTCGCCATCCTCACCGTGGCGGCCAACGACGATGTGGCGGGCGTTCACGGGCGGATGCCCGTCCTCCTCGATCCTGACGGGGTCGGGCGATGGCTCGACCGCGCGTCGACGCCCCAGGCGGCCGGAGCGCTCGTCGTGCCTTCACCGACGGGAACCCTTCGGGGATGGCCTGTGTCCAGGCGGGTGAACCGGACTTCGGAGGACGACGCCGAGCTGATCGCGGAGGTACGGTCGTGACAATCAGGGGGGGAAGCTCTTGAGATCGAACGCTGGGACGCCGGAGGCCTACCTTGCCGAGCTCCCCGACCACCGCCGGGATGTGGTAGCCGCGGTCAGGGACCTCGTGAACGGGCACATCGACCCGGGCTTCGAAGAGGCCATGGAGTTCGGCATGATCGCGTGGGGCGTGCCGCTCCACCGGTATCCGAACACCTACAACAAGCGACCTCTCGGCTACATCGCGCTCGCTGCCCAGAAGAACTACTACTCCCTCTACCTCATGGGTGCCTACGAGGACTCGGAGCAGGAGGCATGGATCCGCCAGGAGTTCGAGCGGGCGGGACAACGGTGCGACTTCGGAAAGTGCTGCCTCAGATTCCGAAAGCTGGAGGACCTGCCGGAAGGGCTGGTGGAGAAGGCGGCGGCGTGGTGGACGCCGGACGAAGTCATCCGGAGCTACGAGCGGGCCAAGGGGCTCGCCACCTGAGCTCCCGCTCAGTTGGCGCGTACGGCACGACCCTCCGCCCACTGCCTCATCCACTCCACTCGTTCGCTCATGGTGACGGAAAGCGGACGGGTGGCCCGGATCTCGGCGTCCAGTGCCTGGGTGTCCAGGGATGCGTTGCCGGAGAACACGGTGTAGAGCGCGGCCACCACCACCTCCTCGATCTCGGAGCCGCTGAATCCCTCGGTCTCGGCGGCCAGCTTTTTCAGGTCGAAGGCTCCGGGGTCGTGCCCACGGCCTTGGAGATGGATGCGGAACACCTCCCTTCGCGTACCTTCGTCCGGTAGGTCCACGAAGAAGATCTCGTCAAAACGACCCTTCCGCAGGAATTCGGGTGGCAGCCGATGGATGTCATTCGCGGTGGCCACGACGAAGACGTCTCCTCGACGGTCCTGCATCCAGGTGAGGAAGCTTCCGAGGATGCGTTGTGACACGCCCCCGTCTTCCGATCCACCCGACGCGAACGCCTTCTCGAGCTCGTCGATCCACAGGATGACCGGCGCCATACGCTCGGCGGCGGCCATGGCACGCTTGAAGTTGCTCTCGCTCTCCCCCACGTACTTGTTGTACAGGTTCGACGGATCGAGCTTGAGCAGAGGAAGTTGCCACTCCGAGGCTACCGCTTTGGCGGATAGGCTCTTTCCACATCCGGGGACGCCCAGGAGCAGGACGCCTCGGGGGAAGCTCAGGCCGAATTGTTCCGCGCGCTCCGGGCTCTTCACGACGGCCCTTCGCTTCGCCAACCAGGCCTTCAAGGTGGTCAGGTCTGCGACTCCGGCCATGGTGGCTTCCGCTGGGTAGTACTCGAGAAGGCCCTCCCGTTCCACGACCTGCCGCTTCGCGTCGATGACGTGGCGGATATCCTCCGAGCTCAGGGATCCGTCCTCGATGATGGCCTTGGTGAGGATCTTCTCGGCTTCCATGAGCGTAAGGCCGGAGAGGTGCCGCACCAGGCTGGCCATCTCCTCCCGGCTCAGCTCGACCTCCACGTGCTGCTTCCCGGACAGATCGCGCACCAATCGACCGAGGAGCTCCCGGAACTCGTGGTCGGTGGGGCCGGGGAGCGTCACCGTGGCGGCCACTCCCCGGAGGGGGCCGGGCAAGACCAGACCCTCTCCCGTCAACGCCACCGCTCCGTCCAGGTCGGCCAGGCTCTTGGCTGCGTCCCGGAGCAGCGACGTCAGCAGGTCCTCCCCGGCGAGGGTCCCGGAGAGTCCCTGGATGTGGTACAGGGCGTCCTGGCCCGCGAGCGCGATGTGACGGAGGGCCTTGGCCGGCTCCCGTGTCTCGTAGATGGCATCGGGAAGCCCGCTGCGGGCGAGGCCGTGGGATCGGGTCCACGTGAAGAAGGGGATCCCCAGCGCGTCAGCCAGGTGCCGGAGGAGCGCGTTCGCACGGTCCTCCTCGGGCGTGTCCAGGTAGATCAGGCCGTAGCGGGATCGGATGAGGAGCTCGAGATCTCTGAGCGCGTCCTTGGGCATGGACCGGGCCGATTGAGGTGAGGTCGCTGATGGAGGGTGGGCCTTCCCTGTGGGAAGGAATGACGCGACCGGGAAGGGTGAAGAGGATCTCCCCCCCTTCGACGACGGACTCGCCGTTGACCAGGACGTGCTCGATTCCTTCCGCGTGCTGATGCGGCTCGAAAAAGGTCGCCTTGTCGGCGATACTCTCCAGATCGAAGACCACCAGGTCCGCCCAATACCCCTCCCGGATCTCGCCGCGGTCACGAAGGCCCATGATGCGGGCCGGCAGAGAGGTCTGGGACCGGACCGCGTCCTCGACCGACAGGGCACCCACCGTCACGGCGTACTGCCTGATCTTGCGGGGGAAGGTGCCGTAGAAGCGCGGATGGACCGACCCGTCTTCGGGAAGGGCGATTCCCCCGTCGGAGGCGGTGGCCACCCAGGGCTGTGCCGCGTAGTTCTCCACGTCCAGCTCCGACATGGAGAAACCGCGGAGCCGACCTCCGCCGGGTCGTTGCGGATCCCCCTGCAGCTGGAGGTCGATGGCCATCTGGACGGGATCGACGCCCTGGGCGTCGGCCACCTCCTGCAGGCTCCTTCCGACCAGGTCCGGGTCCGGGTACTCGAAGATCACCACGCGATCGGCCCCGCCTCGACGCCGGATCTCGTGGGCGATGTCCGTGCGGATCATCAGCTCCTTCTCCGGGTCGGCCAGGTTCTGCCTCAGCACGTCGGCGGCGGGACGCCGATCGTCGCGCGAGCGGGCGGCTTCATCCTGCAGGGCCCAGCGGGGGATGAGCACGGTGCTTCCGTCCGAGCCGCTGGTGGCATACGGGTACTGGTCGGCCCAGATCCTGACCCCCTCGTCGCGGGCCCGCTGGATCAGCTGGATGGCGGAGGCGCTGGAGCCCCAGAAGTGGGCTCCCTTCGCCTTGATGTGGGAGGCCACCACGCGGGCTCCTGAGCGACGGCCGATCTCGATGGTCTCCATCACGGCGTCCTGGAGCGTCGGCGGACCCGGATCGTCCTGACTCGGCCAATACCACATGGGGTCCGAGCCCTCGGAGCGCTCGTGGGAGATGTACACACCGTCGAAGGGCACGAGCTCCTCTGCCAGCGCCGCCACTTCGTCCGTCGTGCTCCACCGACCCGGAACGTACTCGAGGCCGGCGGACAGTCCGACGGCCCCCTCCTCCAGGGCCTGGCGCACCAGCGCCCTCATCTGCCGGACCTCCGCGGGCGTGGCTGGCCGCTCGACATCGTCTCCCATCACTTCGCGCCGAACCGTGCCGTGTCCGACCATCATCATGACGTTGGGCCCGACACCCTGCCGCTCCAGGAGGGAGCGCTGGTCCTGGATGGGCCAGGGCGAGCGCCCGTCGTGGTTCACGACGACCGTGGTCACTCCCTGGGACACGACGTTCGGTGCGGCCTTCCGGCGGACGTCATCGGTGCGGATGGTGGCGCCCCCGATCCGAGCGCTCCCGTCATCGGCGTGGGAGTGGATGTCGATGAAGCCGGGCGCGATGTAGCTCCCGCTGGCGTCGATGAGCCGGTGGGCCCGGGAGCCCTCCAGCATTCCAACCGCCGAGATCCGCCCGTCGCGAATCCCGATGTCCGCCCGGAACCAGGGGTTCCCCGTCCCATCCAGGACCCGCCCTCCAACGATGAGGACGTCGAACGGCGCGCTCTCCTGTGTCGCGGCGGGGGAGGCCATGAGGAACGACGCTGTCAGAACGATCAGGACACGACCCATGGGGAGTCTCCAACACGAGGGGAGCGTGGCGGGGCTGGGGAGCATGGGGGTCCGTTCGGGGTCCGGCAAGCGTCGCGTACGCCGGTCCGCTTCCGGTTGGCGACTACGGCGCCAGCCCGTCGAACGCCTCCCGGATCCTGCCCAGGCCGTCCAGCAGCTCGTCCTCCGGGTTTCCGAAGCCGATGCGCAGATAGGAGTCCATTCCGAAGTGGTCTCCCGGGACCACCAGCAGACTCTTCTCCGTGCGGAGCTTTTCGGCGAAGTCCGTGGAATTCACCGGAGCATCGTAGTGTACGTAACAGATGGCGCCGGCGTCCGGCGGACGGTAGCGGAAACGGCCTTCCTGGGAGTCCATCCAACCCCGCAGGAGTCCCAGGTTCGCCCGCACGATCCCCCGGGTCCGATGCAGGATGCGGGACCTGGTGGCAGGCTCCAGGGCCAGGATGGCCAGGGTGTCCGAGAGGCTGGCCGGGCTGATGGTGGTGTAGTCCGTGCGTCCCCACAGCTCGGTCACGATCTCCGATGGTCCCAACACCCACCCCAGCCTCAGCCCGGGGAGCCCGTAGGCCTTGGACAGGGAGTTCGTCACCAGGACCCGGGGGTAGCGTCCCCAGAAGGAGGGAGTCTGGTCTCCCTGGACTTCGGCTCCGGCATAGACCTCGTCGGCGAGGATCCATGCCCCGTGCTCCCCCGCCAACCGAACCATGGCGTCCATGGCGTCGGGGCTCAACGTCGCCCCGGTGGGATTGTTGGGGTTCGTGACCAGGACGAAGCGTGCTCCTCCCCGGAGCGTATCTGCGTTGGATCCGAACGACTCCAGGAGTCCGGGGACCTGCCCGTAGTTGGGCAGCACGACGGCTGCCGTTCCCTCCGCCTCCATGAGGTGCCAGAAGGAGGTGAAGTTGGCTTCGGCCCCGCCCACCGTGACCAGGACGTTCGCCTCCGTGGCGCCCGGGTAGAGCGCGGCAATACGGTCGCGGAGCTGGTCCGAGCCGTTCGACTGACCATATCCGAGGCGGACGTCGTCCACCCCGGCCTGATCGCCGGCGAGGTCGAGAAGCTCCCTGACGGTGAGGGGATGCACTCCCGATTCGGAGAGGTTGATCTCCACCCGGTGCTCGTAGGTGGACTGATACCGCTCCATGCGGAAAGGCGCGTAACGCACGACACGCTCCTGGCTGGGTTGAAGGGACCGTCCTCGGTCGCGGCGGCATGGTAGGCACTCGGCCTCCCTGCCGCAAAGCCTCGGTTTGAGGGCTTCGGGGGCCCCGTTAGATTGCGGTCGCCCAAGCTCCTGCCCGGATCCGTGACGGACCGGGCGGTCCCCTTTCGCCCGCAGGACGCCATTATCCCATGCAGAAGGTCCTTCTGGTCATCCTCGACGGTTGGGGCCATTCCGACTTCGAAAACGACGCCGACGAGGGGAACGCCGTGGAGCAAGCGTCGGTGCCGCGGTTCCGGGCCCTCTATGACGAGCGTCCCCGAACCCGGCTCGCGTGCTCCGGAAACGACGTCGGCCTGCCGGCGGGACAGATGGGGAACTCCGAGGTTGGCCACCTGAACCTCGGTGCCGGGCGGATCGTCCATCAGGACATCGCGCGGGTGGACGCTGCCATCGAAGACGGTTCGTTCGCCGCGGCAGTGGGGCTGGACGGGATCGTGGAACGCCTTCGGGCCCGAGGGGGGGCGCTGCACCTCGTGGGGCTCCTGTCGGAAGGCGGCGTCCACAGCCACATCCGCCACTTCGATGCCGTATTGGACAACCTGCCGGGCGATCTCCCGGTGAGGATCCACTGCATCACCGACGGGAGGGACACGTCACCCACCAGCGGGGCTGCGTGCGTGGCCCGCATGGCCGACCGCTGTGCCGCCCATCCTTCGTGGCACGTTGCCACCGTGGGGGGTCGCTACTACGCCATGGATCGGGACAAGCGCTGGGACCGGACCGAGCGTGCCTACCGGTGCCTCGTGCACGGGAAGGCGGACTCCGTGAAGGCCCTGGACGGACTCGTCGAGGGATTCTACGAAGCCGGCGTTACCGACGAGTTCCTCCCGCCCACCGTGGTCCAGGGAGTCGGGGAGCCTGGGATCGGACCCGATGATGCCGTGCTCCTCCTGAACTTTCGGGCCGATCGGATGCGGCAGATCTGCGCCGCCCTCACCGGGAAGGACTTCGAGGGGTTCCCCCGGGATGACGTTCCGGTCACTGACGCCACCAGCCTCACCGAATACGAGCCCGATCTTCCGATCTCGGTGGCGTTTCCCCCGCGGGACATCGATGCCTGCCTGGCCGAGGTCCTCGCGTCCGCCTCGGTCGCCCAGCTCAGGGTGGCGGAGACGGAGAAATACGCCCACGTGACCTACTTCTTCAACGGAGGAGTCGAGGATCCATTCTCAGGGGAGGAGCGTGTCCTGATCCCGTCGCCGAAGGTCGCCACCTACGACCTGCAGCCGGAGATGAGCGCCCGCGGCGTGACAGACGCCGTGGTGCGGGGCATCGAAGGTGGCCGGTACGGCTTCATTCTGGTGAATTTCGCCAACCCCGACATGGTGGGACACACGGGAGTGATTTCCGCGGCCGTGCAGGCGGTGGAGACGGTCGACGCGTGTCTGGGAGACCTGCTGGATCGGGTCGCGGCGCGGCCCGACGAATGGGTGGCCCTGGTGACCGCCGATCACGGCAACTGCGAGAAGATGCTCGAGGAGGACGGCCGGCCCCACACGGCCCACACGTCCGAGCCGGTGGATTTTTTCCTCTTCGACCCCTCCGGTGCGCGACGGACGGTCAGGGACGGCGGACGCCTCGCCGACGTGGCGCCAACCGTGCTCCAGCTGATGGGGCTGGCGCAGCCGGAGGCGATGACCGGACGGAGCCTGGTTCCGGAAGATCGATGAGCGTGGAGCAGGTCCTGGAACAAGCGCTCGGACTCGCGGACGAGGGGGATTGGGAGCGCATGGCTGATCTTCTCCGAGGGAACCTCGCGGATCACGCAGGGAACCCGGCCATCCACTGCTGGCTGGGGGTAGCCGAGCGTGAGCTTGGCCTGGAGGGATTGGCGTACGAGCGGTTCAAGAGGGCCCTGGCCCTCCGCCCGGAGGATCCCTACGTCCTCGCTACGGCCGGGAACGGCGTGGCGGCGTTCGACGATCCCGAGGCTGAGCTGGCGCTGCGCACCGCGGCGCTGATGGCGCCGGAGGTTGCCGTCGCCCGCCTCCTGTACGGAGCCTACCTGGCCCGGGAAGGCCTGTTGCTCGACGCCCTGGCCGAGCTCGAGGCTGCCCGGAATCTCGATCAGGACGACGCCCAGATCGCGTACGAGCTCGGGGTCGCGCGGTGCCTTGCCGAGGACCTGGAGGGCAGCGTGGACTCCCTGTCGGACGCAGCGCGCCTGGACCCCGAAGACGGCTTCGGGCGAATCACCCTCGGCCTGGTGTTGCTGGAGGCCGATCGGTGGGACGAAGCCCTCAACGAGCTCTCGGAGGGAGCGTACCGGGAGCCGCACGATGTCGAGGCGCAGCTCATGGCGTCCCTGGCCGCTCGCGCAGTGGATCACGAGGCCCTCGCCTACGAGATGTTGGAGCGTGGCCGTATGCGGGCGTCGCAGGAGGACGTCGTCCTGCTGACGGCAGTGGAGGAACGGCTGGACGCGGGACCGAGCGCGGCTCGAAGCCTGCTTACCGACGAGATGGCGCCGGATCAGCTGAGACGGCGGCTTCAAGTCAGACCCTGATTACCATGCATGCAGGACCGACCATGGGCAGAGTGATTCTTCCAGGGCTGTCGGCCCTGATCCTGACGGCACTGACCGGAAACGCAGCCGCGGCGCAGCAGGAGGAGCGGCCGGTGGAGGTTCACATTCCTTATACGCAGTTCACGCTCCGCAACGGGCTCAACGTCATCGTCCACCGTGACCCCTCCCTTCCGGTGGCCAGCGTCAATCTCTGGTACCACGTGGGCTCGAAGAACGAGAGGCCCGGGCGCACCGGGTTCGCCCACCTCTTCGAGCACATCATGTTCGAGGGCTCTGCCCACGTGCCGGAGGGGGACTTCGACAACCGGCTCGAGGCAGCAGGAGGAGTGAACAACGGATCCACCGACAACGACCGGACGAACTACTGGGAGAACATCCCGGCCAACGCCCTGGAGCTCGCCCTCTGGCTGGAGTCGGACCGAATGGGCTTCCTGTTGGAGACCATGAGTCAGGAGAAGCTCGACCTCCAGCGGAGCGTGGTGAAGAACGAGCGGCGCCAGGGCGTCGACAACCAGCCGTACGGTCGGGCCTTCGAAACCGTCTACGCCCACCTGTATCCTGCCGATCACCCCTACCACTGGCCGGTGATCGGGTCCATGGAGGACCTGTCGGCGGCCACGCTGGACGACGTGATGGACTTCTTCCGCACGTACTATGCTCCCAACAACGCCAGTCTGGCCGTTGCCGGCGACGTGCGCGAGGCAGAGGTCCGGCGGCTGGTGGAGCGGTACTTCGCGGACATTCCGGCAGGGCCCCCCATCCCGGAGGTCACGGTTGCGGAGGCGGGACTCGCCGAGGCGGTCGACGTCGTTCTCGAGGATGACGTCCAGCTCCCTCGGCTCTACGTGGCCTGGCACACGACGGAGATCTTCACCCAGGAGGATGCGGCCCTGGATGTCCTCGCGTCGGTCCTGAGCGAAGGGAAGAGCTCCCGTCTGTTCCGGCGTCTGGTCTACGAGGAGCAGCTCGCCCAGGATGTCGGGGCGTTTCAGAACGGACAGGAGGCGGCGGGCTCGTTCTGGATCGTCGCCACCGCGAAGCCCGACGTCTCCCTGGAACGCCTCGCGTCGGCCATCCGGGAGGAGCTGGGACGCATCGTGGACGACGGGGTCGACGGTGAGGAGCTCCAACGTGCGGTGGCCGGTGTGGAGACGGACTTCGTCCGGTCCCTTGAGCGTGTGGGAGGCTTCGGCGGGAAGGCGGATCGTCTCAACGAATACCACTTCCTGGCGGACAGCCCCGGCTGGGTCCGGCACGACCTCCGCCGCTATCGCAATGTGCGGGGCGAGGACCTGGTGGACGCCGCCACCACGTACCTCACCGGTCGACCCGGCGTCTGGCTGAGCGTGGTGCCGCGAGGCCGGGAGGATCTCGCTGCGG
>JARRLD010000082.1:0-12393 GCA_037387345.1 Gemmatimonadota bacterium | reverse complement strand
GCTCGAAACGCCGAGAGGTGATCGCCATGAGCTCGGGGACAGCGGAGAGGTACCAATAGGTCTCGGTCGGCTTGGCGTTGTGAGTTCTCCAAATTCTGACCGCTTGTTTCTCTAAATTCTGTCCCCCCCTGACATCGCCCAGGTAGGATGTTGCCGACGATCGGAAGGTCCGTCATGGACACCGGAACGGAGGCGAGAGGAGGATGCTCAGGATGGTGGACCGACATGCGGTGAAGCAGATGCTGACAGCGGGGCTGACGCAGGGGGAGGTGGCCCGGCACTTCGGGATCTCGAAGCGGACGGTGCGGCGGATTGCCCGAGAGCCGGTGGTGGAGGACGGAGATGATGAGGCGGCTCGTCAGGCTCGGGGACTGGGGCGTCCTCGGGTCGGGCAGGACGTACGGGACCGGATGCGTGCTCTGATGGAGGAGGACCATCGGGCGCCTCGTCTGGAGATCCTGCGTCAACTCCGGGAGGAAGGGACCCTCCTGGGCCAGAGCACGTTTTACCGGCTCTACAACGAGATCCACGAGACGCTTCCGAAGGCGCTGATGGTGCGGTTCGAGGGGGTTCCCGGGGAGTTCGCCCAGTTCGACTTCGGCCAAGTGGACGTGCGGCTGCCGGAGGGCCGGAAGAAGCGACTCCACTTTGCGGCGTACCGGCTCAAGTACTCCCGGTGGATCGGGGTGGTGAACGTGGAGGACGAGCGGATCGAGTCGTTGGTCCGGGCGCTCGTGACGTGCATGGAGGCGTCGGGCGGCGTGCCCCTGCGGGTGGTGTTCGACCGGGCCAAGACCGTGGTGGTGGGCAAGGACGAGCACGGACGGCCCATCTGGAACAGCACGCTGGCCCAGGTAGCCATCGACCTTGGGTTCACCATCGAGCTCTGTGCTGCCCGGAGTCCTGAGCAGAAGGGGTCCGTGGAGAACCTGGTTGGGTTCGTGAAACGATCCTTCTTCCGGGCCCGGCGGTTCACCGATGCCACCGACGATGTGGCCCGTCAACTCCTGGAGTGGCTGGTGGTGGTCAACGAGGAGCGGCCCTGCCGGGCGACGAGAGAGATCCCCCGGGTCCGTTTGGGTCTGGAGCAGGAGCGCATGAAGCCGCTGGCGATCCCGCCGGCCGACTACGGGCTCCGCTTCCCGGTCCACGTGGGCCCCACGGCCCTGGTGGACTTCCAGGGGATCCGCTATGCCATGCCGGCCGGGGCCTGCGGGATCCCGGCCACCCTGCACCTGTACCCGGACCGGGTCCGAATCGTCACCACCGGAAGCCGCTTCGAGGCCACCCACCCCCGCTTCCCCCGGGTGGGAAGGACCAGCTACCTGCCAGGGCAGCGGGCGGACCAGTTGGCCGCCGTGGCCGGCGCCCGCAAGCGCCTCTACTTCATGCGGGAGCGGATCCTGGAGCTGGGTCCCGTAGGGGAGAGCTACCTCACCGAGTTGGTCCATGCCCGTCCCCATACCTGGAAGGGGGATGTGGAACGCCTGTTCGCCCTCCTGGAAGAGCTCGGGGAAGATGTCTTCCTGCGCCTCCTCCAACGGGCTCTCTTCCAGCGCCTGTATGGGGCCGAGTACGTGGTGGGCCTCGCCGCCCGGGAGGTGGCCTCATGAACGATCTCCCACCAACCGGCGACCTGGACGCCATGCTCCGGCGCTTGCATCTGCCGACCATCCGCAGGCTCTATCCTGAACTCACGCTGCGGGCCGAGGAGGAGGAGATGAGCTACCGAACCTTCCTCGAGATCCTCTTCGCCGAGGAGATCGCCCACCGGGCCGAGACCCGCATCCAGCGTTCGGTACGTAAGGCCAAGTTCCCGTTCCTTCGCACCATCGAGGAGTTCGACTTCACCTTCCAGACCTCGGTGCGCCTCAAAATGCTCGGCACGCTCCTGGGCCCGGAACTCGTCACGGAGGGTCGGTCCGCCATCCTTTCCGGCCCGCCTGGAAGGGGAAAGACGCACCTGGCTGTGGCCATCGCCTACCGGGCGATCCAGAACGGCTACGAGGCCCGGTTCACCACTGCCGACCAGCTCATCGGAGACCTCTCCAACGCCGCGGCCCAGGGCCAGCTGGAGAAGGCCCTCGAACCCTTCATCCACCCTCACGTCCTGGTCATCGATGAGCTGGGGTACCAGAGCTACGCACCCGACGCCGCCAACGTGCTCTACCGCGTCGTCAACGATCGCTACTTGCTCGTCCGCGATGACATCCGAAACGACAGGGCCCTAGGAATCTGATCGGAAAGGCCCGTGCGTACTGCGGCAGGGGAAGGGATATGAGTGGGCGTCTGCGAGGCTGGCTCCGGCACCGATCCATGAGATGAGTCGGGCCAAGACAGCGAACTGGGCTGTGAGCTGATCTCGGTGACGTGGAGGTAGGGCCGGCTCGCCTAACAGGCTCGCCATCCGGACCAGGTTCACCACCAGGGCGGCGGCCATGGCCTGGAACTGCGTCTTGGCGGCCCCGCGGTAGCGTGCTTGGCGCAGCTGGCCCCGGCCGGACATGAGGTGCGCGAGCCGCCGCTCCACCAGCGGTCGTAGCTTCAGGAGACGCTGGATGCGCTCGGTGTTCTCAAGCGCTCGAGCCCGTTGCAGGATCGCTTCGAGCGGATGGAGTCGGATGCTGCGTCCACGTCCCTCTCGCCGCATCACCTCCGGAGCGCGTCGCGTGCACGCCTCCCGTAGCGTGCATGCTGAGCAGACCGTTCCATCGAAGTAGAAGGTCCCCCCGCGGGACACACGGTCGGCAGAGGCATGCGTGACCTCGCCAGCCGGGCATGTGATGCTTCCGGCCTCGAGATCGATCGTGAACGCGTCCTTGCTGAAGCAGCCTGCAGGAGCCGTCGCCGGCGGTACCCGCGCCACCATCTCCGTGCCCCGTGCCGCCGCCCCTTCGCGCAACTCAGCCGGGCTGTAGGCCATGTCACCCACATACGCTTCGGGCTTGAGGCCCCGATGCCCGTGCTGCTCCATCAGCGCCGCTGCCGCCATCCCGTCATGAACGTTGGCTGCCGTCACATGCACCGCCGTGATCAGCTCGCTTTCGGCGCTCACGCCTACGTGCGCCTTGTAGCCGTCCCAGCTTCGGTTCTGTGACTTGTGTCCCCGGCGCATCTCCGGATCCCCCACGCTCACCACCCGATCCTTCGCTACGCCTTGCCGGATCTGCACTTCCGTGCCCAGACCCAGCACGCTCTGGGTCGGATCGTCCGCGTCTAGATCTGGCTCCGCTGCGTCCGGGCCAGAGGCGCTGACGCGCTCCAGATCCTGCATCAGGATGCGACGGAGTAGAGCCGCCGCGTCGGCCACCTCCGGGTCGCCTCGCTCCTCGCGAGCCGTCTCTTCCAGGAGCCGTCGCGCTTCCTCCACCACGCGGTTCAGGAACGCCCGCCGCTCCTCTTCCTTGGTCCAGTCGATCCCTGCCCGCCCCTTCAGGCTCCCTTCTTCCGCAGGACCTGTCAGCACCAGGCCCAGCTTACCCGCTAGATCCTCTGGCTTCGTCCCGCGCCGGCGCGCCGTCACTCCCAGCAGCTTCCGTACCGCGCTGCCGATCAGGTTGTACGTGTCCTCCACCGCCCCACGGCCCCAGATCGGCGACGAGTCCAGCACCTGCACCTCGTCGGCCTTCAGCACCCCCGCGTCCATCGCCCGCTTCAGGAACCGTCCGAACGCCTCCTCCATCTTCCCGTGCAACTGCAGCCGTGCTCGGAAGTCCACCAGCGTCGCTTGACCCACCGCCGGGTCTCCAACCTCCAGCCCCAGTGCCGCCTTCCATCTCAGATCGAACGCCATACGCTCCACCGCCTGCCGGTCCGTCGCCCCCTCGTACATCTGCAGGAGCAGCAGCTTGAACATCCGGCTCGGTGGCACGCTCGGCCGCCCCGTCGTCACGTCGTAGCACTCCACGAAGTCTTCGTCCCTCAGCAGCCGCGGCCCCTCCCGGTACAACGTCTCGTAGAAGCTCCCTGGCTCCAGCAGTCCCTCCACCGCCAGCGACGCGTCGAAGAACGATCTCTGCTCGTCCTCTCGGCCCAGCATCTGATCCCTCGTCATCGAGAAGTACGCCGTCTCTCAGCCCCCTCTCAATCTACTCCTCGCGTAACCCAAATTCCGTGCCCACTTTCCGATCAGATTCCTAGGGTATCGCGTCGGAGGAGATCCGGGCAATCCCCTCTGACATGGCCCCGCCACCTTTCCCCCGTCCCGACCTCGACTCCGCGGGATCTCCCGCTTGCCTCGGCGGTACCAACGCCCCGATATGTCCATCTCTCGCGTGGTCCTGCTCGTGCTTCCGGTGGCTGCCTGCGTCGGCCCGGCGGGGAACGGCGGACCCACGCCGGGCCGTCCTTCCTTCGAGGGATCGGTGGCCCTGCAGCTCGTCGAGAGGCAGGTGGCGTTCGGGCCCAGAGTGCCGGGCCGACAGGGTCACGCGACGCAGCTGGCGTGGATGATCGCCCGCCTGGACTCGCTGGATGTCGACCTCACGGCGGACACGTTCAGGCACATTACCGTCGTCGGCGACACCCTCACTCTGACCAACGTTCTCGCGCGGTTCCGACCTGAGGAGTCCCGCAGGATCGTCCTCCTGACCCATTGGGACACCCGCCCCACCTCTGATCAGGCCGACACGGAAGAGGCCCGCCGGCAGCCTGTCCCCGGGGCCAATGACGGCGCGTCGGGCACCGCGGTCCTCCTGCATCTCGCCGGGCTCCTCCACGAGGCCCCTCCACCCCTGGGAGTGGATCTTCTCTTCGTGGACGGGGAGGACTACGGACCGGGCATCGAGGACATGTTCCTCGGGGCCCGCCGCTACGCGTCCCTCCTGCCCGACCGTGACCGACCCGTCTACGGCGTGCTGTTGGACATGGTGGGAGATATCGATGCCGGCTTTCCCGTGGAAGCGAACTCTGCGCGGCATGCATCCCTCGTGGTGCGGAAGATCTGGAGGGCAGCGCGTCGCCTGGGATACGACGCGTTTTTTCCAGAGGGCGTCGGAGAAGCGGTCTACGACGACCACGTTCCCCTCATCGAGGCGGGTTTGCCCACGGCGAACGTCATCGACCTTCGCTACGGACCCCAGAACGCATACTGGCACACACCGCAGGATACTCCGGAGCACGTCAGCGCATCCACCCTGGGGATGGTGGGCGAGGTGGTCACGGAGCTCGTATACTCCGGGGGATAGGCCGCGAGCGCCGGCTCCGGCGTCGTTCGCCCCCGCTCACCTTGACCCCTTCGACCGATGCCTCCGTCTCCTTCTTTCCGAGCAGCGGTGATCCAGGCTGCGCCCGTCTTCTTCGATCGCGCAGGTGCCGTCGGTAGGACCTGTTCTCTGGCCCAGGAAGCCGCGGAGGGGGGCGCCGAGCTGGTTCTCTTTCCGGAGGCGTACATCGGTGGCTACCCCTGGGGCCTGGCGTTCGGTACCGCCGTCGGTGGGCGATCCGAGGCGGGCCGGAGGACCTGGGAGCGGTACTGGGCGGGCGCGGTGGACGTGCCGGGCGCGGATACGGAGACGCTGGGCGAGCTCGCCGGGGAGCTGGGCATCCACCTTTGCGTGGGCGTGGTGGAGCGCGACTCCACCTACAGCCGGGGCACCCTTTACTGCACGCTCCTCTATTTCGGGCCGGACGGAGCCCTGCTGGGCAAGCATCGCAAGCTCAAGCCCACCGCCGCCGAGCGCCTCATCTGGGGGGAGGGAGACGGGAGCACCCTCACGGTGCTGGATACCTCGGTGGGGAAAGTGGGTGGCCTCATCTGCTGGGAGAACTACATGCCCCTGGCCCGGATGGCCCTCTATGCCAAGGGCGTCGAGATCTACCTCGCGCCCACGGCCGACGCCCGGGAGCGGTGGCAGTCGACGCTCCAGCACATCGCCCTCGAGGGCCGATGCTTCGTCCTGGGCTGCAACCAGGTCGTGCACCGTGACATGTACCCCGAGGATCTCGAGACGGCCGAGGAGCTGGAGGCCTGGCCGGAGATGCTGTGCCGCGGCGGCAGCGCCATCTACGGCCCGCTCGGTGAGGTCCTGGCGGGTCCCCTGTGGGAGGAGGAGGGCATCCTGTTCGCGGATCTGGACCGCTCGGCGATCGCCCGGAGCAAGTTCGACTTCGACGTGACCGGACACTACGCCCGTCCCGACGTGTTCCGTCTCGAGGTGGACGAGCGTCCCAGGCCTCCCGTCGGCTGAGATCGGCACCTCCTGGCGGTGTCTTGATCGGCCTCGGACGCAGCGTTAGAGTCGGGCTTCGGGTCGCCCGGAGAGCCCGGCGGTCCCCAAGCCATCCCGCCACGCGAGCCCGCCCCATGACGACGACGACCACGAGTACCCAGGCCTTCCTGCAGGAGGTGGATCGCTACAGCGCGCACAACTATCACCCCCTTCCCGTGATTCTCGACCGCGGCGAGGGCGTGTGGGTGTGGGACGTCGAGGGCAACCGCTACCTCGACATGCTCAGCGCGTACTCCGCCCTGAACCAGGGGCATCGCCATCCGGCGATCCTCCGGGCCGCCATCCATCAGATGGAGCGCCTCACCCTGACCTCTCGGGCCTTCCACAACGACCAGATGGGCCCGTTCCTGAGGGAGCTGTGCGAGGTCACCGGGTTCGAGCGCGCGTTGCCCATGAACACCGGGGCCGAGGCCGTCGAAACAGCCATCAAGATGGTTCGGAAGTGGGGCTACGAAGTCAAAGGCGTTCCCGACGGCGAGGCCGAGATCATCGTCTGCGACAACAACTTCCACGGCCGCACCACCACGATCGTCGGGTTCAGCTCGGAGGCTCAATACCGGGATGGGTTCGGGCCGTTCACTCCCGGCTTCACGCTGATCCCTTACGGCGACTACGATGCCCTCGAGAAGGCGGTGACGCCCAATACCGTGGGCTTCCTGGTGGAGCCTCTGCAGGGAGAGGGCGGGGTCGTGGTGCCTCCGGAGGGTTACCTCCGGAAGGCTCGCGAGCTGTGTACGGCCCGGGGTGTGGCCTTCATGGCCGACGAGATCCAGACCGGGCTCGGACGGACCGGCAGGATGTTCTGCTGTGACTGGGAGGATGTCCGCCCCGACGTCCTCATCGTCGGCAAGGCCCTGGGCGGAGGGGTGTATCCCGTGTCCGCTGCCATCGCCGATTCGGAGTACATGGACGTCTTCTGCCCTGGAGATCACGGGTCCACTTTCGGCGGGAACCCTCTGGGTGCCGCGGTGGCCCGGGCATCCCTCCAGGTGATTCTCGACGAGGATCTGGTGGAGCGTTCGGACCGTCTTGGTGCGTGGTTCATGGATCGGTTGCGAGACATCGACTCCCCCCACGTGGAACAGGTCCGGGGCAGGGGCTTGATGATCGGAGTGGTCATCAAGGAGTCGTCCGGAACCGCACGGCCGTACTGCGAGGCCCTGCAGGGGCGCGGCATCCTTGCCAAGGAGACCCACGGTCAGGTGATCCGCTTTGCACCGCCCCTTGTGATCGATCAAGAGACACTGGAGGTGGCCCTGGAGGACATCCGGGAGGTCCTGCTGGAGTCCGGTGCCTGAAGGGTCCACCTCACCGACTGCTTCCCCCTCGTTCCCATCCCCGGGAGGGGCGGGTGCCCTGACGCGTCCGACCCTCCCGTTCCTGCTCCTCGGGATCGGTCTCCTGGGAGTCGGCCTAGCCTTCTGGCGACCCGTACCTGCGGGGGTGTGGCACGACGACGGTGTCTACCTTCTCATCGCCAGGGCCCTGAGCGAAGGTCATGGGTTTCGGTACCTCGGGGTGGTGGGTGAGCCGCCGGCGGTGAAGTTCCCACCGGTCTACCCGGGCGTGCTGGCGCTGCTGTGGTGGGTGTTCGGGTCGCTTCGGGCCGTGACCATTGCGGCGGTGCTTCTGAACCTGAGCTTCGTCGCGACCGCGGGTGTGGCCCTGGCTTGGGCGCTCCACCGGACCGCCTCCGTGCCTCGCTGGATCGCGGTTGCGTTGACGGCGGTGGCATTCTTCTCCGCCGACGTATGGCGTCCGGCGCTGGTCACGCTCTCCGAATCGCTCTTTCTGGCCTTCGCGTACGGGGCGCTGGCGCTCTGGCCCGAGGGATCAGGACAGGAGCACCGGACCCGACGGACGGTCGGCCTCGCGATCGTGCTGGCCGCGGCCGTCCTGACGCGCTCCGCGGGGATCGCGGTCGCGCTCGGATTCGGCGGCGCCCTTTTCGTCCGTCGAGGCTGGCGGATGGGGGTGGGTGTGGTCCTTCCGGCGCTGGTCGCCGCGGTGCTCTGGGGAGGGATGGCCGCGTCAGGAGCCGCGGCGATCCCGGAAGGGATGAGGGATGTCCTGGGCCCCTACATGGGCTGGCTGTTTCACCAGCTTTTCACGGCTCCGGGCGCGTTCGTGGCCGTGCTACCCGCCCAGGCCCTTACGCTGCTGGGGCGGGTGGCCTCTCTTCTCGTGCCCGGCGTGTACGGGGTGTGGCTCTGGGTCACGGCTCTGCCCCTGGCCCTGCTCGGGCTGGTCGGGCTGAGGTCGTTGGGCACGCGGCTGCCGCCCATACCCTGGGTCGTCGCGACCTATGGTGCCATGCTCTTGCTGTGGCCCTTCATCGATCGCCGCCTGGTCATGCCCCTGCATCCCTTGATGGTCGTATGCGTCGGGATGGGGATCATGGAGCTGGCAGCCCGCCGTCCACACCGCGCGTTGCGCAGGTCCTTGTGGACCGTCGCATTCGCGTGGGTCGCGATGTCGGCGGCGGTCACGGCCAGCCGCGCCGCCCGGGGATGGGCCGTGGAGGGCTATCAGCTCAGGGCCGGCCGGCTCGCGGCGGCGGTGGAGGCGCTCAACCGGACCGCCCCTGCGGACGCAGTGGTAGGCGCACCGGAGTTCTGGGCGGCCCTCCACCTTCACGGGGGTTGGTCCGTCGTGCCCAGCGCCCGATTCACGCCCCGCCCCGAAGACCCGGGGACGCCCGTGTGGGGCACTCCCGACCAGCAGCTCGCCCTCTGGTGGGGAGCCGGCGTGGACCATCTCCTGTTGGAGCAGGGAGGGCAGATCCACGGTGAGGCCCTCAATCGGCTCGAGTCCGCGTGTCCGGGGGACGTGCAGATCCTGGCGCGCCTGGCCCCTCAGATGCTCGTGCGGATCGACTGGGGGGAAGATTGCGCCCGTCGGCTCGGGCTCACACCGGAGCAGGTCGACACGGATGAATGACCGGGGCCGCTCCGGATTCTCGACCTCACCACTCCACCGAACCCTGTTGGGACGTGTCCACCTGCCTGGCGCTCCCGCCCTCGAGGAGCACCTGCTCGATCTGTTCGTACAGGAACTCCCGCGCCTTCGCATCCCGGGGGTCGAGTCCGTAATGGTTGATCAGCAGGGTCTGATGCTGTAGCCACTCCTGCCAACACCCGGCACAGATCTGCTGCACGATGCGTTCCCCCAGCTCGTTGCGGAACGGGGCCCTCGCCATGGGGGGCGCGTCGGTGTCGCACCGTCGGCAGTGGATCGTCTCGTCAGCCATGCGATATCTTCCTGGGTACCTCGGTGTCCGGAATCGAATCCGGCTCGGTCGCCCTCTACCCTCCGCCGGGCCCTTGGATCCAGGCATCGCCCCGCTACGCTGGAGGAGATCGTGCCACGCGCGGTATTCGCAGGGACCGGCTTCTACGTTCCCGATCGGGTCGTCACCAACGCCGATCTTACACGGTTGATGGACACGTCGGAGGAGTGGATCATCGAGCGCACCGGCATCCGGGAGCGCCGGTGGGTCCCCGAGGGAATGAGCGGCGCCGAATTGGCCCGGCGGGCCGCCGCCGTGGCCCTGGAGGATGCGGGGATGGGTCCCGAGGACCTGGACGCCATCATCCTCGCGACCCTCAGTCCCGACCACTTCTTCCCCGGTACCGGGGTCTTCCTCCAACGGGAGCTGGGGATCGCCGGGATTCCCGCCCTGGACATTCGAGCCCAGTGCTCCGGATTCGTGTACGGGCTCTCCGTGGCAGACGCGTGGATTCGTGCGGGTCAGTACCGGACCGTCCTCCTGGTGGGCGTGGAGATCCAGTCGACGGGTCTGGATCTGTCCACCGAGGGAAGGGACATGGCGGTCCTCTTCGGAGACGGCGCCGGAGCTGCGGTGCTGACGGCTACGGACGAGGCGGGCCGCGGCGTGCTCTCCACCCACATTCACGCCGACGGAAGCCAGGCAGAGGTTCTGTGGGCGGAGTTCAGCTCGAGCAAACACCACCCGCGTATCACGCCCGCAGCGCTGGCCGAGGGTAGGCAATACCCGCGCATGGAGGGACGCGAGGTCTTCAGGCACGCGGTGACCCGGATGCCCGAGGTGGTGGAGGAGGCGCTCCAGTCCCACGGTCTGGTGCCCGAGGACATCGATCTCCTGATTCCGCACCAGGCCAACCAGCGGATCTCGGAGATGGTACGCAGACGCCTCGGGCTGCCCGAGGAGCGTGTCGTGAACAACATTGACCGATACGGCAACACCACCGCCGCCACGATTCCCATCGCCCTGGCGGAGGCCGTTCGGGACGGCCGCCTGGCGCGGGGCAACCTGTTGGCGCTGGTGGCATTCGGCTCCGGATTCACCTGGGGCTCAGCGCTGATCCGTTGGTAGGCCCGGCGGGGCTGGAGGACGAGGGTTCGAGTCGGGCCTGCGCAGGGTGTGAGGCGTGGACGGCCCGGGGCATCTGAATTACGTTATTTGGCTGATCCGACCCCGAACCGTACGAGAGCAGAATGCCGTTGACGAAGAAGCAGCTCGCGCACATCGAAAAAAGGCTGATGGACGAGCGTGCCCGCGCCCTGAAGGCCCTGGGTCTGTTCGATCAGATGGCCAAGGCGGATCGCGAATCGGGGGACTCGGACCTGGCCGCCTATACCGATCACATGGCCGACCAGGGCACCGAAGCCCAGGAGCGGGAGAAGGCCGCCGTCTTCGCCACCAAGGAGGGCCGCTACCTGTACCGTCTGGAAGAGGCGCTACGTCGGCTCTACCACGATCCGAAGAACTTCGGAACGTGTCACACGTGCGGCGCCGAGGTGGGCTTCGAGCGTCTGGACGCCCTGCCCCATGCCCGCTACTGCATCGACTGCAAGCTCAAGGAGGAAGACATCGCCTGAGGCGTGCTCTTCCAAGGGGCATCGAGAGCCCGACGCCTCCGAGGCGTCGGGCTCTCGCGTCAAGACCCGTCGCGCTGTTACGCCGAGCTCTCGCGCAACACCTCCAGAAGGTCTTTCCCGGCCGCCTCGACCTGCCACTTCCGGATGCCGTCCACGCCCACGAGGGCTGCCTCGTCCATGGGTCTCTGCTTGGCCACGGCCAGGAGCACGGCGTTGGGGAGCAGCGTGCCCCGGTCGAGGCCCAGGGTGGCGGCTCGGCGGTTGCGCGCGGACCGGAGGCGCTCGGCGAGGACTTCGACCTCCGGAGGCGGCCGTCCGGGACCGCGCCGGTTCGGGCGAGGGTAGGGTTGAAGATCGCCATCGGTGAGCTGAGCCACACGGTCGAGGCGGTTCAGGAGCCCGTCACCCTCCTGGCGCGCGAGGCCCCGTGGGAACCCCTTGATGGAGGCAAGCTCATGCCTGCCGAGGGGCTTGTGGAGCACCGCCGCGAGCAGGGGCGCGTCTCCCACGACGCGGAAGGGAGCCCGATCCCGATCCCGGGCGATGCGGTCCCTCCACTCCAGGGCCTCCCGCAGGGCGGTCACCTGTCGGGGCGTGAGATCCCGTGCGCCCTTCACCCGGGTCACCGGGTCCTCGGGAGGGTCGTCCGAGGTCCGATAGGCGTTGTCCTCCAGAGCCACGCACTCTTCCGTCACCCACGCCAATCGGTCGGCGTCCCGGAGGCGCCCGGTGAGCCTGTCGGCAAGAGACATCAGATGGCGAGTGTCGTTGGCGGCGTACTCGAGCATCTCGCCGGGGAGGGGCCGCGCTGCCCAATCGGAGCGCTGGTACTTCTTCGGCAGGGACACACCGAGCAGCCCCTCCAGGAGGGCCTGTAGCCCCAGGGCCGGCTCCCCCAGCAGCGCCGCGGCCACCTGGGTGTCGAACAGCCCGCGCAGCCGGATTCCCAGGTCCCGGTCGATGAGGCGAAGGTCGAAGTCCGCCCCGTGCATCACCACCTCCACGCCGGCGTCCTCGAGAGGATGCCGCAGCACGTCGGTGGGGTCGAAGGCCAGGGGGTCCACAACGTAGGTGCGCGCGTCCGTGGACACCTGGAGCAGGCAGAGCCGGTCCGAATACCGGTGGAAACCCGCTGCCTCGCAGTCCAGGGCGATTCTCCGAGAGCGCTGAAGGTCCTCCGCGAGTTGAGTGGCTCCCCGGGCGTCCTGGATGTGGATGTAGGGCATGGGCTTCCGATTGCGGTTCCTTTGACCTGAGCGCGCAAATCAAGCGCTTCTCGCCACTCCGCGCCAGGCCCCGG
>JARRLD010000081.1:0-16132 GCA_037387345.1 Gemmatimonadota bacterium | reverse complement strand
GGCTCAGGGCGCCTGGCCGTCTTCGGCGAGGCCGCGATGTTCACCGCCCAGATCTTCGACGACGGAAGGGTGAAGGCGGGCATGAACGCGCCGGAAGCTCGCGACAACCTTCGGCTTCTCCTCAACGTGATGCGCTGGCTGGGTCGCATCGGGGATGACAGGTCCCGTTGAGCCCGTGCAACGAAATCACCGGTGTTGTCGTCTCAGGGGTGCGAGCTACCTAGGATTCTAGATGGACCTGCCATGGGCCGCCTGTTCAGCCTCACCTATCCAACCGCTGCGGTGCTCCTCGCCATCCAAGCCCAGCACCGCTACGGGTTCGACATCATGGACGCGACGGGTCTGCCCGACGGGACCGTCTACCCCATCCTGCGTCGTCTCGAGCGGCGGGGCGTGCTGGTGGGGGCATGGGAGGAGGAGTCGACGGCGCGCGCCGAGCAGCGTCCGCAGCGACGCTACTATCGGCTCACTCCGGTCGGTGAAGAGGCCCTTGCGGAGGTGATGGAGCGCTTTCCAGCGCTCCACCGGCTGTTCGAGACCGGGACCGTGTGACGTGATTCCAGGAAGTCGGATCATCGGGCTGGCCGCCAGGCTGGTGCCCGCTCGGCGCCGCCGGGATTGGCGGCGCGAGTGGGAGGCGGAGGCCGCCTACGCCTGGAAGTGCCGGAGCCGTAACGGCCAGCCGACCCGCGTCGACGCGCTCAGGCTGCGCGCGCGGGTCTCGACCTGTGTGATCGATGCCCTCTGGGAGAGGAAGGAGACGATGAAGATGACAGGGCTGTTCGACGACATGCGCTTCGCGGTGAGAAGCCTTCGACGGTATCCCGCCTTCACGGTCATCGCGGTGCTGACACTCGCCCTGGGGATCGGCGCGAACTCTGCCGTCTTCACGCTCGTGGACGGCGTGCTCATCTCGCCCCTGCCCTTCGACGACTCGGAGCGACTCGTCTCGCTGCAACACCTCGGCCGCGAAGGTCGGGACGAGCTGCCCGTCTCGGACGGTCTCTACATTCTGTATCGGGAGCAGGTGGAGTCGGTCGAGGGGATCGCACTCTACCGCGGCACGGCCGTCAACCTCGTGGCGGGCACGGAGTCACGTCGGATCTCGGCTCAGTACGTCACCCCCACCTTCTTCGATGTCCTCGGGGTCCCGCCCAGGACCGGACGGGCGTTTCTCGAGGAGGAGGGCAGACCGGGCGCCGAGCCCGTGGCCATCCTGAGCGACGGCCTCTGGGAGGAGCAGTACGGACGGAATCCCGACGTCGTCGGCCGGACGCTCGATGTGGACGGGGTGAGCCGGCGGATCGCTGGGGTCATGCCGGAGGGGTTCGGCCATCCCGATCGGGAGGCGCGGATCTGGCTGCCGTACGCCGTCGATCCGGCCCAGGCACCTCTGGCCGCGTTCGGGGCCGAAGGGATCGCCAGGCTGGCCGACGGTGCCAGCATCGAAGCGCTTCACACCGAGCTTTCAGGGCTGACCTCGAGGCTCCCGGAACGGTTCCCCGAGAGCGGGGCAGCGGCGTTCCTGGCCGAGGTGAACCTCCGACCCGTCGTGCTGCCGCTGAAACAGGCGGTGGTGGGCGACGTGAGCGGGACCCTGTGGATCCTCCTGGGGACCGTCGGATTCGTTCTGCTGATCGCGTGTGCCAATGTGGCGAACCTGCTTCTCGTGCGGGCCGAGAGTCGCCAGCGTGAGCTGGCCCTCCGGGTCGCCGTGGGTGCCGGACGACTCCAGGTGCTCCGATCGCTCATGGCGGAGAGCGTAGTGCTGGCCGCTGTCGGAGGGATGCTGGGAGCCGGGATCGCCGCGCTGGCCGTGCGGATGTCCCTGAGCGCGCTGCCCGCTGGCCTGCCCCGGGTCGCCGAGGTCGGGGTCGACTCCCGGGTTTTGGCGTTCACGGCGGTCATCGCTCTGGGTTGTGCCGCCTTCTTCGGGTTCTTCCCCTTGCTGCGCTACGGAGCGGGGGATCTTGCGGGGCAGCTGCGCGAGGGCGGCGGAGGCGGAGCCGCCTCGCACGGCCCTCGGCGCAATGGCCTCCGAAACGGGCTGGTGGTGGCCCAGATGGCCCTGGCTCTGGTGCTCCTCGTCGGATCCGGCTTGATGCTTCGAAGCTTCCAGGCCCTGCGCTCCGTGGATCCGGGCTTCGATCCCGACGGCGTGCTCGTGGCGAGGCTCTCGGTTCCCGGCGCGGAGATCGAGGGGTGGGAAGAGACCGTCGCGTTCTACCGACAGCTGCGGGAGCGCATCCTGGCCCAGCCCGGCGTGGCGGCTGCGGGCTTTACCCAGGGGGCGCCCCTGACGGGGGGCATGTCGTACTTCTCCATCGAGGTGGAAGACCATCCCCGCGGTCCCGACGAGCTGCCCGTCTTTGCCCGCAACGTCAACGTCGGCCCCGGCTACCTGGAGGCCATGGGCATCCGACTTGTCGAGGGCCGAACCTTCCAGGAGGGGGATGGGGCGGAGGGCCTGCGGGCCGCAGTCGTGTCGCGGACCTTCGCCGAGATGTGGTGGCCGGACGCGACTCCGCTGGGCCGCAGGATGCGGATCGGCTACGAGGGCGAGGACTGGTACGAGATCGTCGGCGTGGTCGAGGACGTGCATCACCTCAGCCTGGAGGAGGCGCCCGAGGAGACGATCTACTGGCCCGCCACCGTCGGTCCGGCCGAGTCGCCGTTCCCAACCCGTTCCCGGGACATCGCCATCAAGACTGCGGGAGATCCTCTGGAGCTGGTCCCGGTGCTGCGCCGCGAGGTCCGTGCGCTCAACCCCCGAATCCCCGTCTCGAACCCTCGGGCCATGACGACCGTCGTCTCGGACGCCACCTCGCGGACGTCGTTCACGGCGGCGTTGCTCGGTGTTGCCTCGGGCATCGCGCTGCTGCTGGGGCTCGTGGGGATCTACGGTGTGGTTTCCTACGTCGTGTCCCAGCGCACGCGGGAGATCGGGGTCCGCATGGCGCTGGGCGCCACGGCGCCCAGCGTGCGGAGCATGGTGGTTCGGCAGGGTCTTCTGTTGGCCGGTGTCGGCGTGGCGATCGGGCTTGTTGCCGCCGGCGCGCTGAGCAGGATCATGAGCTCGATCCTCTACGGTGTGAGCGCCACGGACCCCGTGACCTACGGATCGGTAGGGGTGGTCCTGGTCATGGTGGCCCTCGTCGCGAGCTGGGTGCCGGCTCGGCGGGCCGCGGCCGTGGATCCCTCCCGTGCGCTCCGCATGGAATGACCCGACGGGCACGGCCCCACTCCGACGCTCCGGGATGGCCGCAGCGGCTCACGGGTCCGACGATGGGAAACGCCGGGGTGCCTCCGCGCCTCCCACCTCGCCCGGCCCCAGCCGGCGCTCCGCCAGGGCCAGGGCCAGCTCCGCGGCGAACTCGTCGGCCTGGAGCGTATCGGCGCGCCTGATCCTCACGACCAGCTCCGCCGGATGATCCAGGCTGAGCCCGTCCTTGCCGGCCACCCCCTCGAACGCCCCCAGGTCGGCGGCGGTGAGCACGAAGCGGGGGCCCCTCAGCCAGTCCCAGAACCTGCGGCGACGCGATGCCCCGGCGAGCGCCGACAGGGGGAGGACCACCTCCCGTACCGCGTCCAACTCCTGGTCGGTACGGATCTCGGCCCCGAGGTGCTCCGTCTTGCGGGCCGACCGCCACTGGAGGACGACCTGGTCGTCGTCGAGGCGAAGGAGCCCGTGGACCGTCTCCGTGGTCGTGGTGAGGCTCGACATGCCCAGAACCTCTTCTTTCCGCCGGAGCGTGAAGGGGAGGGTGGCGGTGCGGCGCATGGTGAGATCTACTCGCCGGACGGCCGACCCGCTCGGGGGCGGCTCGGCGTTCCCTTCTTCCGACGCGGTAGCTCGGGCGGCTCCTGCCGCCCGTCGAGGAGGTGGCAGACGGTGAGGTAGGGATGCCTCCACAGCATGCGGGGTCCGGCGAAGCGCATCACCTCCCGGATGCGCTCACGCATGGTGGGGTTGTAGCAGTGGACCAGACAGTTGGCGCACGTGGGCTTCTTCTCCTGGAACGGGCAGCGATCGAGGCGGAAGTCGGCGAAGTCCTGAAGCTCCTGGCATTTGTCGCACAGCTCCCCCCGGCTTCCGTGCCGCGCGCTGCAGGCGAGGCGGATCATGGCGGCCACGGTCGCCCGCTCCCGCGCCATCCGCCGAGACTCTCCGCTGCGCACTAGATAATCTCCATCGCATCTTCCGGCACCCACCCGACCTTGCCGTCGGCCAGGACGACCTCGGCCCACTGTCCGGTGCGCTGGTCCACGCGTACGCGGGTGCCCTCGTGCACCTCGAACAGCGTCAGGTTGTCGTCCTCGGTCGGGGCGGAACGCACGGGCACCGCCTCCACCAGGATCACGGCCCGCTCCGGCCGGCCGATCTCCAGCTCGCGCACGAAGAGATTGGTTCCCAGGAGCAACACGACCAGGGCGCCGGCGGACGCGACCCACGTCGCCCCACGTCGCCGGGCGTCCGTACGCCCGAGGATCCTCGTGACGATCCCCGCCGCGAGGGCCATCCACCCGCCGCCCACGCCGACGATCAGCAGAGAACGGGGAAGGAGGTCGACCCACCACGACAGCACCGACAGGAGCCAGAACCGCGGCAACGGCTCGATCTCGTCGACGGTGATGCGGTTCGCAAGCTCCAGGTTGGCCAGGGTGTCAACGTCCCCCGGCTCGAGCTCCAGGGCCCGTTCCCAGCTCAGGATGGCCCGACCCAGGTCACCGACCTTGAAGTACGCGTTGCCGAGGTTGTAGTGAAGCTCGTGGCTCTCGAATCCGCTGGCGAGGATCGCTTCGTATGCCTCTACCGCGGCGGCGTAGTCTCCCGATTGGTAGAGCTGGTTGCCCTGCTGGAAGATCTCGTCCTGGGCCCACAAGCTCGGTGGACCGAATCCGGTCGCCCCCCAAAGCACCACTGCAGTCGCCGCCGCACGGGTTGCCCTCGCGAGGAGGCGGAGCGGGCGCAGGCGCCGTCCGTCCGACCGTGCCGGGCTATTGATCATCGCACCTCCCGGTCCAGCCGGGCCATGAGGGCCGAGGCCCTGTCGAGGAACCGCTCGCGCTCACCCGCATCGGTGCCCGGAGGTGCAAAGCGTTGACGATCACAGTGCTCCAGACAGTCCAGGAGCTCCGAAACGGTGGGCTCCTGCGCACCGTGACCGCGGAGGGCCATCCCGATCTCACCGAGCTGCATCCCGGCTTCGGAGACGTTGAGCCGGTCTGCAACCAGGCCACGCAGCGCCCGGGCGACCTCGGCGTAGAAGCTCCGGGTATCCTCCCGGGCGGAGATCCGCCTCGCTTCCGCCAGGCGCCTCCTGGCGACGCGCCCGGCCCGCCGCCCGCGCGCGTAGGCCACGTCACCCTCCAGGCGGTCCTGATGCCGGCGAAGGCCGAAGGCCCCGAGCACGCCGGCCGTGGGAAGCAGGACGAACACCCAGAAGAGCGCGTCCGAGAAGAGGAAGCTGTCGGCGGGCCGGAGGTTCCCGCTGCCCAGGTGGATGAAGCGGATGTCCTCCCGAAGCTGCGCCACGCCGCCTCTGGCCGGCCCAGTCGGGCCCTCCGCCGCCGTGCCGGTGACGGTGAGCGCGAGATCTTCGGTGCGAGCCGTACGGTACGCCTCGGCATCGAGGTCGAAGTAGCCCATCTCCAGGCCGGGGATCACCCGCCTTCCCGGCGCCCGCGGGATCAGGACGTACTCGAAGGTCCTGGTTCCCGCGAGCCCCGAGCCCGAACGTCGCACGGACTCCGACACCTCCGGGGGAAAGGCATCGAAGTCGGGCGGGACGTCCAACTCCGGAGCCGGCACGCCCCGCAGATTACCCTCGCCGGAGACCTGGACCGTGAGGGTGACGGCGTCGTTGGCATCGACGCTGTCCCGGTCCAGGGTCGCGGAGATGTCCAGGGTGCCCACCACGCCGCTGAACGGCTCGGGGCGGCCGGGCGGGAGCGACTCCACCTCGACGGTGAGGGGGTTGGACAGGACCGTGGTCGGAACCACGGTGCTGCCGAAGAGGGAGCTTCGGCCGAAGAAGTTGTCGAAGGGATCGTTGCTCCGTCGCCGGACCCTCACCTGCGCCTCCACGCCCAGCGGATCGAGGGTGCGTTCTCCTGGGCCGGTGGGGACCAGGACGGTGCGGCGGATGACCGCCGTCGCGTACGGTTGGCCGTCCCGGACCACCTGCTCCACCTGGGGTTGCGTTACCTGCCCCACGTCTTCCACCCAGAACCCCTCGGACTCCGGAACCCGCGTCAGGTTGTACGACCCCACGTCCACCCGGGTCCAGATCCGGTATTCGACGGTGAAGGGCTCGCCGACCCGGACGCGGGTCCGGGAGGCCTCGGCCGTCACGAACAGGTCCGACGGGGCGATGGCGCCTTCCCCGGTGTCGCCGGTCTGCCCTACGCTCGTGGGGGCCGGCGCTGCCGAGACCGTAATCTCCAGGGGCTGCGTGGTGTACGTCCGGCCTGCGACCTCCACCTCCATGGCTCCGATCGGGAAGGTCCCCTCCTCCAGAGCCTGGAACCTGTATTGCACGGTGAGGGAGGTGGTCGTGCGGGCTCCCACGATCTGCATGGACGTCGAGGTGCCGCTGCCCAGGTACTGCGCGAAGGCGGTAAGGTCCGGTACCTCGGGGTCGCGGTCCATCGCCTGGGCTCCCCGGATCTCGAGGTTGAGAACGAAGGGACGCCCAACCGCGACCGTGTTCCCGGGACTGAGGTACGCGCGCACGCCGACATCCTGGGCCCGGGCTCCGGGCGGTGCGCTCAGGGCCAGAGCAGCCAGCGAGGCCGCCAGGGCGCGGTGCGGGAGCCGGTGCAGACCGCGCACGGCGCTACCAGACCTTCCGGGGTTTGCGGCCGCGTGAGACGGCAGTCTTCCGGTTCACGTCACCGGGGTCCTCCTGGATGGCGTCCAGGAGTCGCCGTGCCTGCTCGGGCGTCATCTCCCCCGGTCGAGCCTCGGGCTGCCCCTGCCCCTCCTGGGGCTCCTGATCCCGAGGCTGGTCCCCCTGCTCGTTCTGTCCCTCGTTCTGATTGTCAGGCTGCCCCTGGTTATCGGAAGGAGGCTCCTGTCGGTCCTGGTCCTGCTGGGAGGATGGAGGTTGTTGCTGATCCTGCTGATCCTGATTCTCCTGGTCGTCTTGCCCACCCGAGCTCCGGTCCTGCTGCTGCTCCTTCATCTGCTCGAGGACCCGCTCCAGGTTGTGCTTCGCGTCCTGGTCCGCGGGATCGACGCGCAGCGCCTGCTTGTACGCTTCCAGCGCCGGCTCGAGCTGCTGTCCCCGGTACAGGGCGTTCCCCAGGTTGTACCAGGCAGCGCCTGCGAGTTGCGGGTCACCGGACGCGATGGCCTCTCGGTAGGCCTGCAGCGCCTGCTGGAAGTCCTGACTCTGGTACAGCGCGTTGCCGTCGTTGAACCGGATGAGAGGAGACTCCGGGTCCTCCCGTAGCGCCTCCAGGTACTTCTGGTGCGCCTCGTCGAATCTGCCCTCCTCGTACAGACGATTGCCCTCCGCCACCGGCTTCCGCCCCGCCTGGGCTCGAGCGGTGGTCGGGAAGGCGAGGAGGACCGCGACGCCGACCCCCACCGTTCCCCATCCTGATGCGCTCATGCTTCGAACCTCCCTGACCATGCCTCCCGGGCCCTCATCCTCCCGGGGATCAACCGTTCCACCAGGAGCAACAGCAGTGCCGCACCCAGAAAGATCTGGTACTGTTCCTCGAACTGCGTGATCTGTCGGGCGTCCAGCGCCTCGCCCTCCGCCCGTGACAGCTCGTCCACAAGCTGGTCGAAGGCCGTGCCGCCGACACCCGCGCGAACGAACGTGCCTCCCGTCGCCCCGGCGATGCTCCGAAGCGTCTCTTCGTCGAGGCGGGTCGTCACCACTGCGCCGTCCTCGTCGCGGAGGAACCCCGCCGGCCGCCCGCTCTCGTCGACCTGGGGGATCGGCACTCCCTCGGCGGAGCCGATCCCTACCGTGTGGATCCGGACTCCGTCCTGGACCGCGCGATCCACCTGGGCCTGGAATCCCTCCTCGTGGTCCTCGCCGTCGGTGATCACCACCAGGACACGGCTCTCCCGCGCTTCCTCCAGCGCATCGAGAGATACCCGCAACGCCGCTCCGAGATCGGTACCCTGGACCGGCATCATGCTCGGCTCCATGGCGTTCAGAAACAGCGCCGCCGCCGTATAGTCCACCGTGAGGGGACTCTGGACGAAGGCGTCCCCTGCGAAGGCGACGAGGCCGATCCGATCTCCGTCGAGCTGGCGCATGAGCCTGAGGATGGCGAAGCGGGCCCGCTCGAGACGATTCGGAGCCACGTCCCCGGCGAGCATGGACTGGGAGAGGTCCACGGCGACCATGATATCCTGGCCCACGCTACGCACGGTCTCGACACGGGTTCCGAACTGGGGTCGCGCCAGTGCCAGAGCCGCCAGTGCCGCGGCCGTCACGGTGAGCGCGACCTTCACCCGGCGGGCCTGCACGCTCACCGAAGCCGTCAGCTTCGCCACCAGCGGGGCTTCGGCGAATCGCTCCAGCGCGCGTCTGCGGCTTCGGGCTCCGAACCCGTACAGGGCCAGCAGGACGGGAACCACGACCAGGACCCCGAGCCACTCGAATGCGCCGAATCGGAACATGCCGTCCTCCTCAGGGAAGCCGTCGAAGCACGGTGTGGGAAAGGCCCACGTCCAGGATGACGAGGAAGAGGCCGAGGGCCAAGACGGGTCCGAACCGCTCGGAGTACTGTGTGTAGTTCTCGACCTCGACCTCCGTGGTCTCCAGCTCGTCGATCTCCCCATAGATGGCGGCCAGGCTCTCGGTATCGGTGGCCCGGAAGTACCGCCCGCCGGTTTTCTCGGCGACCTCCCGGAGCGTGGGCTCGTCCACGTCCACGCGCATGGTGGCGTACCGGCGGCCCATGACGGGGTCGTCCACGGGAACCCGGGCCACGCCGCGGGTGCCCACGCCGATGGTGTAGACCCGCACGCCGAGGGCCTCGGCCATCTGGGACGCCGTCACCGGGCCGATCTCGCCCCGGTTGCTTCGGCCGTCGGTCAGGAGGATCACGACCCGAGACTCCGCGTCCGAGGCCTGAAGCCGCTTCACCGCCGTCGCGAGGCCCATCCCCACGGCCGTTCCGTCCTGGATCATTCCCACGTCCAGATCCGCGAGGAGGGTGCGGATCACGTCATAGTCGAGGGTCAGGGGCGCTTGCGTGTACGCCTCTCCGGCGAACGCGACCAGGCCGATGCGGTCACTCGTCCGGCCCGTCACGAAATCGGCGGCCACCACCTTGGCGGCTTCCAGACGATTGGGCTCCAGGTCCTCGGCGAGCATCGAGCTGGACACGTCCATCACCAGGACGATGTCGATTCCCTCGGTGAGGATGTTCTCCGATGTGATCCCGGTCTGGGGCCGAGCGAGCGCGATGATCATGGCCGCCAACGCCACGCCCCGCAGGAACCCCGGGATCCGGGGCATCCACCGGCTTCGGCCCTCTCCTGTTTCCCGGACCGTTCCCACGGCCGAGAAGCGAAGGGCTCCGGCGCGTCGGGCGGAGCGGGCCCGGAACAGGTAGACCGGAGGCAGAAGGGCCAGGAGCCCCAGAAGCCAGGGGTCGGCGAAGCGGAAGATCATGCTTCTCCTCCGCCGGGGGGGACGGTCTCGGACGCGGCGTCCGGAGGGGCGGTCCTCACGGCAGGTGGCCCGAGGGTCTCGTCGTCGGGGCGCGGGACGGCTGACGATGACGGAGCATCCTCGGGAACGGGAACGGTGGATTCCACGAGATCTCTGCCCAGGGCCAGGGTCTCCCGGGATGCCCCCTGGTCGGGTCGCACCTTGGCGAACTTCACCAGATCACACCGGTCCAGGAATCGGCGTAGCGCGTCGATGAAGCCCTGCGGCGCCGAGACGACCTCAAGGCCCTGGACGACCTCCTTGGTGGTCATCTCGAGCGCCGGCACGCCGAACCGCGCCTCCACGTAGATCCGCAGGGTCTCCGAGACCGCGATATGGTATTCCTTGACCTGTCCGCGCTCCAGCATGGGAGAGGCCTCGATGCGGGCCAGGGCTTCCAGCGCGACCTCGTGGGGTGGCCGCGAGAGCTCCGCCCTGGCCGTCGGGGGGCTTTCCTTTCCACGGCGCATGCGCCGGCCGAGCCAGAACGCACCACCCAGGAGGGCGAGGAGCACCAGGGCCCACAGGCCCACCGTCACCACACCCACCGGGATGGCGAGCGGGCCGTGGATATCCCGGATGTCTCCGCCTTCGTCCGTGCCGACGCTGACGACCTCGATGCCGAAGCGGTCGGTGGCCAGGGTGTGGGAATCCTCTCCGGGGCCCTCCACCCGCACCGAGAAGCTCGGGATCTCCAGCTCGCCCAGCTCGAAGGCCGCGAGGGTGAGGACGGCACCGGTACGGACCCTGTCGCCTTCGGTGGCCGTGGGCAGCGCCTCGGCGCCCAGGACGTCGAAGGGGCCCAGGTCCAGGGAGTCCGGCCACACGACGCGAGCGCCCACGGGGTGCTCCACCGAAACCGTGAGATGGATCCGGTCTCCCACGGTCACCAGGGTGGTGTCCACCTCGGCGCTGATCCGCGTCTCCTGAGCCACGAGGGCGTCGCCGTTCCCGACCTGAAGCGCCAGGGCGAAGACGGCGAGCGTGACCCGGGCGGCAGAGGCGCGCCCTCTCATCGCTGCCTCCGCGCGCGCTCCTGGAAGAAGCGCATCAGTGGCTGCACGTAGGGCTCGCCGGTCCGCACGTCGATGACATCCACCTTGCTGCGCCGGAAGGTACGGTCCAGGGCGTCGCGACCTGAACGCTCCCGACGGGAGAACGCCTCCCGGAACCGTGCGTCGGAGGTGTTCACGACGATCCTCTCCCCGGTTTCGGGATCCTCGAGCTCCAGAAGCCCCACGGCCGGAATCTCCTCCTCCCGGGCGTCCCCCACGCGCACTGCCACCAGGTCGTGCCTCCGGCCGGAGACCGCCAGGGCCTTCTGGAACCCGTCGTCGCGGAAGTCCGAGACCAGGAAGGTCACCGCACGCTTCCGCTGCACGCGATTCAGGTAGTCGAGGGCCGCGCCGATATCCGTCCCCCTTCCGGCGGGTCGGTGGAAGAGTAGCTCGCGCAGCACCCTCAGAACGTGTCGCTTGCCCTTCCGGGGCGGCACATACTTCTCGACGTGGTCGGAGAAGATGATCAGCCCCACCTTGTCCTGGTTCTTGATGGCCGAGAAGGCGAGGAGGGCGCAGATCTCCACGGCCAGCTCCCCCTTCAAACGCTCCCGCGTGCCGAACTCTCCTGAGGCGCTCACGTCCACCGCGAGCATGACCGTGAGCTCCCGCTCCTCCTCGAAGACCTTCACGAACGGGGCTCCGGTGCGGGCGGTGACGTTCCAGTCGATGGACCGGATGTCGTCTCCGTACTGATATTCGCGGACCTCGGCGAAATTCATGCCGCGGCCCTTGAACACCGAATGGTACTCTCCGGAGAGGACCTCGTTGACGAGGCCTCGGGTGGAGATCTCGATCCGGCGGACCTTCTTGAGAATCTCCCGTGGAATCATCGGTTCAGCCCCTCACGGTAGACTTCCCCGGGGAGCCGCCCGCGCGCTCTTGCGGGTTCATCATCACGGAACCTCCACGTGGTTGAGGACCTGTGTGACCACATCCTCGGCCGTGACCTCCTCGGCTTCGGCCTCGTAGGTGAGCAACACCCGGTGGCGCAGCACGTCCATGGCCATGGCGCGGACGTCGTCGGGAGTCACGAAGCCCCGGCGGCTCAGGAACGCGTGGGCCCGCGCAGTCTTGGCGAGGCAGATGGTCGCGCGCGGCGACGCCCCGAAGGCGATGAGCTCCGCCAGGTCCGGAAGGCCGTGCGTCACGGGATCGCGGGTCGCCAGGACGAGCTCCACGATGTACCGCTCCACCTGCTGATCCATGTAGACCATGTCCACCGCCTTCCGAGCGCGGAGGATCTCGTCGGCGGTGACGACCCTCTGGACCCTGGGCGGAGCGCCGGTCGACATGCGGCGCATGATCTGGAGCTCCTCCTCCCCGTCGGGATAGTCGATGGAGAGCTTCAGCATGAAGCGGTCGACCTGTGCCTCGGGAAGGGGATAGGTGCCCTCCTGCTCGATGGGGTTCTGGGTGGCCAGCACGAGGAACGGATCGTCGAGGGGGAAGGTGTGCTCGCCGATGGTTACGGTATGCTCCTGCATGGCCTCGAGCAGGGCGGATTGGACCTTGGCGGGAGACCGGTTGATCTCGTCTGCCAGGAGTGAACTGGAGTCGGTGGAACGTCGTGTCGATGGCCTCGGCCAGGGTCCGCACGGTCAGGGTCTTCGCCAGGCCGGGAACCCCTTCCATGAGGACGTGTCCGTCGGAGAGCAGGCCGACCAGCAATCGCTCCACCATCGTCCTCTGTCCCACGATGACCCGGCCCACTTCGTCCAACAGGCGGTCCACGAAGGCACTCTCCTCCTGGATCTTCTCCTGGATGACTTCGATGTCGAGGCTGCTGGTGTCGTTCATGCGCGTTCGTGGTTGGAGGTGTCGAGTCCGACAAGCGTAGTTCAACGGGCAATGGTAATGGATGCGTCAGGACGCGGTAGGGTTGTCGCGATCCGGACCGTCGGCGCCGGTGTGAATCTACCCGGGTGATATTGACCTCACGTTCTACCCGGATAAAATATGGTGACCCCGAACCGGAGTGCCTCCCATGGCCCGCCTCTCCAGCCCGTCCTGCATCGCTTTCCGTGGATCCCGGCGGATCGCGTCCGGTCCCCTCGCCGAGGTGGCCGCGGTGGTCAAGGGTACCCACGACGGAGGCGTCGAGGAGCCGATCCTCGTGTTCGAGGCGGAAACCGGTGTGCCCGTGGAGCTGGACCTGCGAGGGACCGCGGCGGACGTGGCGGCACGGTACCGCTCCGCGGCAGTGGAGGCACCCAAACGGGGCCCCGGTCGCCCCAGGCTGGGGGTGGTCCCCCGAGAGGTGACATTGCTACCACGCCACTGGGCCTGGCTGAGCCAGCAGCGCGGCGGCGCGTCCGCGACCCTGCGCCGGCTGGTCGATGAGGCGCGCAGGACCGCGGAAGGAGGCGATCGCGTACGCCGGTCCCAGGACGCCACGTACCGGTTCATGACCGCCATGGCGGGAGACCTCCCCGGGTACGAGGAGGCTCTGCGCGCCCTGTACGTTGGCGAAGAGGCGTCCTTCAGCGACCACATGAACGGGTGGCCCCCAGACGTCCGGGACCACTGTCTGACCCTGTCCGAGGTCGTCTTTTCGTCGGCGCCGCAGGATCGTCGGGGGTGAGGCAGGCTCCAGATTGCGACCTGCGGGGTGGGCGATAAGATTCCGCCACCCATGACCGATCCGCCGCCGCCCCGTGCTCCCACCCTCACCGAGGCGCTCCTGCCCCTGCTGGCCATCGGTCTTTTCCTGTCCGTGGGCTACGCCTACCTGGGATGGCGCATCGAGGTCATGCTCCTGGCGGCTGCCGGAGTCGCGGGGGCGGTAGGGTGGCGCCTGGGCTACCGCTGGAAGGACATGGAGGCCGGCATCATCGAGGCTCTCGGCAAGGGTCTTCCGGCCATCATGATTCTCATCACGGTCGGTGCCCTGATTGCCAGCTGGTTGGCGTCGGGGACCATCCCGCTGCTCGTGTACTTCGGCCTCGAGCTCATCTCTCCGCGGTTCTTCCTGGTGACCGCCTGCATCATCTGTTCGCTGGTGTCGGTGTTCACCGGTACCTCGTGGGGCACGGTGGGCACCGTGGGCGTGGCCCTCATGGGGGTGGCCCATGGTCTCGGCGTGAGTCAGGCCGCGGCAGCGGGAGCCGTCGTCTCGGGCGCGTATTTCGGAGACAAGCTGAGCCCGTTCTCGGATACCACGAACCTGGCGCCGGTGGTGGCGCGGTCCAACCTCTACGACCACATCCGCTGGCTCCTCTGGACCACGGGACCGGCGTGGCTCCTCGGACTCGCCGTGTACCTGGTCGTGGGCCTCGGGTCCGGAGGCTCCGGCGGCACCGAGGACGTGGAGGCGCTCCAGGCGGTCCTGCGCGGCGCCTACCACTTCCACGTCCTCCTGCTCGTCCCTCCTCTGCTCATGCTGGCACTGGCGGTCCGCAGCGCCCCTATCCTTCCGGGCATGCTCCTCTCTTCGCTGGTCGCGGTTTTCCTGGCGGTCTGGTTTCAGGGCGACGGGCTCGGCGCCGCTCTGGACGCCACCATCGTCGGCTACACGGCGAGCACCGGGGCCGAGGCCGTGGATGCGCTGCTCACCCGGGGAGGCATGCTCTCCATGATGGACCTCACCCTCCTCGTGTTGTGCGCCTTCGGCTTTGCCGGGATCATGCGCACATGCGGGCTCCTGGACCGGATCCTGACCAGCCTCCTCGGCGTGGTGAGGGGCACGCTCGGCCTGGTGTCCGCCACCGTGGGCTCGGGAATCCTGACGGCGGTGGTGACGGGATCGTCCTACCTGTCCATCATCGTGCCCGGCGACCTCTTTCAGGATGCGTTCCGCAAAGCGGACCTGGCGGCGAAGAACCTGTCGCGCACCCTCGAGGACTCGGGCACGGTGGTGGTGCCTCTGGTGCCCTGGAGCGCCGCGGGATCGTTCATGGCCGGCACCGTGGGAGTGGCAACGGTGTCGTACCTGCCCTGGGCGATCATGAACTACACGGGCTTCCTGTTCGCCCTTCTTCTGGCTGCCACCGGGGTGGGCATCGCTCCCCGGATCCGGGAGGACGAGACCCAGCCCGGGAGCTGAGATCCCGCCCTGGCGCGCCGACCGACAACGGGTAGGATGCCTTTCGTAGACGTGCCCCGGGGCCGCGAAGGGCAGAGCAGCGTCGCCCAACGGTCCGAGACGGGTCGGTGTCGAGCTTAGTACAGGTCGAATCAGGTCTCCGGGACGCCTGCCGGCTCCCTGGCTCACAGGAGGGGAAGATGGTTACACGTCGCGAATGGCTCAGGATCACCGCCGCCGCCGGGGCGGCCATGTCGCTACCAGCCTGTGCTCGTCGCTCCGCCGCGTCAGTAGAGCCGGAGATCCAACGGGCACTCGGCACCCGGGAGATGCTCAGGCGGGCCATTCCCTCTACCGGGGAGCGACTGCCCGTCGTCGGGCTGGGGAGCTCTGCCACGTTCTCCCGGGTGGCCCGCAGCGAGGACGTGAGCGCCCTGCGGGAGGTTCTGGGCGCCCTCATCGAGAACGGCGGAACGGTGTTCGACACCGCGCCGGGGTACGGGGCCTCCGAGGAGGTGGCGGGCCAGATCGCGAGGGAGCTGGGGATCACCGACGACATCTTCTGGGCCACCAAGGTGAACGTGGCCGGCCGGGGAGGCGGGGAGGCGGATCCGGAAGCGGCCCGCGCCCAGATCGAGCGTTCGTTCACGCGCTTCGGAACCGAGGTCATCGACCTGATCCAGGTGCACAACCTGGGAGACCCGCCCACCCAGCTGGGCATCCTCCAGGAGTACAAGGAGCAGGGCCGGGTTCGCTACATCGGGATCACCAGCACGAGCGAGCGTCGCTACCCGGACCTGGCCGAGGTCATGCGCAACGAGCCCATCGACTTCATCGGCGTCGACTACGCCGTGGATAACCGGGCCTCCGCGGAGGAGATCCTGCCCCTGGCTCAGGAGCGCAACATCGGCGTGCTCATCTACGCTCCGTTCGGGCGCACCCGCCTGTGGAGCAGGGTGTCCGGCCGGGAGGTTCCCGAGTGGGCCGCGGAGTTCGACGCCCACTCCTGGGCCCAGTTCTTCCTCAAGTTCGTGGTGGCACATCCGGCGGTGACGGCGGCGACGCCTGCCACCAGCAACGCCGAGCACATGATCGACAACCTGGGCGGCGGCATGGGCCGACTTCCCACGGCCGATCACCTCCGCCGCATGGCGGAGCTCGTGGACGCGTTGCCCGAGGCGAGCCGCCGCTGAGCGGTCCATGGTGGGGTGGCGGTAGGTCGCCCAACGCCGCTCAGGCTCCGAGTAGACCCCGCATGAGGTAGGCCACCGCGAAGCCCACGTAGTTGCCGATGGCGTACCCCAGGAGCCCCACGAGCACGCCGGACAGCTCGAAGCGTTGCCATCCCCGCGACTGGGACAGGT
>JARRLD010000080.1:0-20718 GCA_037387345.1 Gemmatimonadota bacterium | reverse complement strand
GTCCGGCACGCCGGTGGCTTCCCTCGTCCTGGCGTCCGCGAATCCGCCGAAGGACTGCCCGTCCGAGCTTCTGGCGGCGGTCGCCGACGCGCTGGCGGCCGACCTCGGCTTCGAGGTGATACTCCTGGGTGGGCCGTCGAGGCGGGAGCGGAGCATGGTCGCCCAGATCCGGCGCCAGGCCGGCAGGCCTCCCGTGGACGCCACCGGAGACTCCGTCCGGCGGCTCATGACGCGCATCGCCGGCTCCTCCCTCGTCATCGCCCCGGATACCGGTCCCCTGCATATCGCCCACGCCATGGGGGTCCCGGTCATCGGTCTGTTCGGCCATACGAACCCCTGGAGGGTGGGGCCTTATCGTCGCTTCCGCGACCTCGTCATCGACCGGTATACCGATCCTGGGGCGCCCCCCGATCCGGCCGACTATCTTCCCAAGAGCGGACGGATGGAGACGATCACCGTACGGGACGTCCTGGAGAAGGTGGAGGTGGCGCGGTGGCGATATCTGTGAGCCCACCGGAGGGGTACGAGTCGCTCCAGGTGGGAACGACGTGGGGCTTCGCGCCGGTGGAGGTCTTGCCGTGGCTCCGGGACACCCTGGGGGAGCAGGCCGACCTCCGCGAGTGGGCGAAGAGCCGGCCCTCGGCCCGGACGTTGCAGGGCCGAGGCCGGGTCTTCTCCGTGGGCGCGCCGCTTGCCGGTCCCGAGGGTCGCGCGCGCTGGGTGGTTCGGCACTACCATCGCGGGGGTGCGGTGGCCCGGGCGCTGAAGGACCGCTACCTGGCCCTCGGGCCCCCCCGCCCCGTGGTGGAGACGAGGGCTTCGGTGGAGATCCGGAGGCGTGGAGTGCCGACTCCTGCCGTCGTTGCAGGCGTCGTATACCCCGCGGGGGTGTTCTATCGGGCGGACCTGGCCACCGAGGAGATCCCCGACGCCCTCGATCTGGCCGGGGTCCTCTTCGACGCGTCCGGTCCGGTGCAGGACATGAGCGGCGCGCTACGGGCTGCCACAGGCCTGATCCGTCTCCTCGAGAGGAAGGGGGTCCACCATCCCGACCTGAACGCGAAGAACATCGTCATCTCCCACGAGGGAGGCTCCGTCCGGGCTCACCTGGTAGACCTCGACCGGTGCCGTGTGCGTGAGGCTGGGGTGCCGGCGCCCAGCCTCCCCATGCGCCGCCGCCTCATGAGGTCGCTCAGGAAGCTCGAGCAGATGTCGGGCCGGCTGCTGGGCGCCGAGGTCTGGGACGCCTTCGTCGAAGGCTTCGAGGAGGGAGCGTGAGATCGGGAGCAGAGATGGCCGGGGGCGGATCCTGGGACGCTCCCGGGTGGGAGGGTCCACCCCCCGAGGAGATATGCATCGTGATGTTGTCGGCCATCGGCGACGCCGTGCATGTCCTCCCGGTGGTCAATGCCCTGAAGCGGGCGTGGCCGCACACCAGGATCACCTGGGTCATCCAGCCGGTGCCGCACCTGCTGGTGGATGGCCACCCCGCCATCGACGAGTTCATTCTCTTCCGACGGAGGCGGGGGCTGCGGGGCTGGATGGGCTTCGCGGAATTCGCACGGGACGTCCGCGAGCGCAGGTTCGACCTGCTCCTGGGTCTCCAGGTCTACCTGAAGGCCGGCGTCCTCACCGCCCTGGCCCCCTCCAGGGTCAAGCTCGGCTTCGATCGGCGGCGCGCCCGCGACATGCAGTGGCTGTTCACAGATCGCAGGATTCCCGAGCGGGCCCCACAGCACGTCCAGGACCAGTACTTCGAGTTTCTGCGCTACCTGGGCGTCCCTCCGGAGCCCGTGAGCTGGGGAATCCACCTGTCCGATGCCGAGCGGGAGCGTCAGGCCGAATTCTTCGAAACCCTGCCTTCGCCCGCGTGCGCCGTGGTGGTGGGCACGAGCAAGCGAGAGAAGAACTGGATGCCGGAGCGGTACGCCCGCGTGCTCGAAGAGGTCCAGGTCCGGCATGGGCTCACGCCGGTGCTCGTCGGCGGGCCTTCCGCCATCGAGCGGGAGCTGGCCGACGACGTCGTCCGTCGCACGTCCGCCCACGTCGTGGACGCCCTGGGCGATGATCTCCGGAGGCTCGTCTGGATCCTGGAAGGCAGCACCCTGAGCATCAGCCCGGACACGGGCCCCCTCCATATCAGTCGGGCCGTCGGGACGCCCGTGGTGGGATTGTACGGGTACACGAACCCCAAGCGAACCGGACCCTACGGGGCCTATCAGGACCTGGTGGTGGACGGATACGCGGCGCATCCGGGGGAGGACTACCCCCTCGAGCACGCCTACCGGGACGGGATGCACCGAGTGACGGTCGAGGGGGTGCTGGAAAAGGTCGCCTTCGCCATGGAGCGCTACCGGCCGCCGGGACAGGGGCCATGAGGGACGTCGGGTAGGATCCCCGCGGGCAATCGCGGGGAGCCGTCCGAGCGGGCCAGGACCCCTGACGGCTCCCGCCGTCTTGCCTACGGCGGTTGCCGGGCCGTAGGGTGTCGGATCCCGACGCCGTCCGTGTCCCAGGAGGCCCCATGCGCCCGCGACGCCTCGCACCCGTCCATGTCCTTCTCGCGCTGTGTCTCGCGACCCTACCCGCCCCTTCCGGGGCCCGGCAGATCCCCCCGCCCGAGGAGTTTTTCGGGCACCAGATGGGAGCGGACCGGAAGCTGGCGCGTTGGGACCGGTTGGTGGAGTACTACGACCTCCTGGGAGCGGCCAGCGACCGGATCCAGGTGGTGCACATGGGACCCAGCACGCTCGGAAATCCGTTCCTCTCCATCTTCGTGTCGTCACCGGAGAATCTGGCTCGTCTGGACGAGTACAGGAGGATGAACGCCATCCTGTCCGATCCCAGAGGGCACACCGATGCCGAGATCGAGGGCGCCATCGAAGACGGCAAGGTGGTGTTCGTGCAGTCCTACGGCCTGCATTCGACGGAAGTGGCCGCCAGCCAGACGGCTGCCGAGGTCATGTACGAGCTCGCGACGCGTGACGACGACGAGGTCCTGGAGATCCTCGAGAACACCATTGCCATCATGATTCCCTGCTTCAATCCCGACGGGAATGTGATGGTCACGGACTGGTACGACCGATGGGTGGGCACGGAATACGAGGGTGCCAGTCCGCCTACGCTCTACCACCACTACATCGGCCACGACAACAACCGTGACGCCTTCATGCAGAACACGGTCGAGTCTCGATACGGGGCCGAGATCCTGTTCCGGGAATGGGTCCCCCAGGGCTATATCGATCACCACCAGATGGGCCCCTACACGGCTCGCATCTACCTGCCTCCGTATGCCGAGCCGATCCGTCCGTCCGGAGATCCGCTCGTGTGGCGCGAGATGGCATGGTACGGAGCGCACATGGCCTACAAGATGGACGAGGCCGATCTCCCCGGCGCGATCAACGCCGCCATCTACTCGGGGTGGGGCCACTTCGGCTTCCACTGGATCACACCGTTCCACAACATTGCCGGGATGCTGACGGAATCCGCCAGCGCGCGGCTCGCCACCCCGCTATACGTGCACCCGGACCAGCTCGGCGGTTCCCGTCAGTTTCCGGAGCACGAAGCCCAGACCACCTATCCCAACCCCTGGTCCGGAGGCTGGTGGCGGGTGCGAGACATCGTGGAGCGTCAGAAAGTGGCCTCGTTCGCCCCGCTGGAGATCGCCGCCAAGAACCGCCGAACGGTCCTCAAGAACGCGTACCTGAAAGCGAGCCGCCAGACGGAGCGCGGGGCGTCCGGCGAGACGGTGGCGTTCATCATCCCCACGGAGCAGCACGATCCGCTGACCGCCGTGAAGATGGTGAACAAGCTCTTGGCTCAGGGCATCGAGGTCATGGAGGCCCAGGGTGAGTTCGTCCACGAAGGGCGCGTCTACGGTGCAGGCAGCTACGTGGTCTCCATGGCTCAACCCAAGCGGGGTGTCGTGCGTTGGCTCCTGGGCCGGACGTTCTATCCGGACAACTCCTATACTCGGGACGACGAGGGGAACCCCATCCGGCCCTACGACATGACGACCGACAACATCTCGGAGTTCATGGGGGTGCGGGTGGATCCTGTGGGCACACCCCTCGTGCAGGGGCTTGCCTTGGTGGCAGATTCCATCGACGTCGACGGGATCGTCGCATCAGGTGCGGCGGGATACCGCATGGACGGCCGCGTGAACGATTCCTTCAAGGCCATGAACCGACTGTTCGCGGCTGGGGTCGCCATGAGCCGCGTGGCCCACGGCGGGGGTGACGTCCGGGCGGGAGATTTTTTCGTTTCGCCGGCCGCGCCCGCCGACGTCCTCGCCGGCGTCGCGCGGGAGACGGGCGTATCGTTCCAGGCCCTCGACGCCGAGCCGGAGGCGGCTTTTCCCATCGAGCAGCTCCGCGTGGGCATGTTCCAGCGCTATTACGGGGGGAACATCGATGAGGGCTGGACCCGGTGGCTCCTCGAGGATTTCGGGTTTCCGTACGAGAGCATCAAGAGTGCGCGGATGCGGGAAGGAGGCCTGGAGGCGGACTTCGATGTCATCATCCTGCCCGACGACGCTCTCGCCATGATGACCGGAGAATTCGGCGACGGGCAGGGCGGTGGGCGTTTCGGCGTCGATCCCAGCTCGGTGCCAGCGGAGTACAGGAGCGGGTTCGGGGCCGAGGGAGTCGCGGCGCTGGACGCGTTCGTGAGGGCAGGGGGCACCCTGGTGACCTTTGGCAGGGCCGGGGACCTGCCCATCGAGCGCTTCGATCTACCGGTCCGCAATGCCGTGGCAGGCCTCACGGGCAACGACTTCTGGGCGCCCGGCGCCACGCTCCGGGTGTCCGTCGACACCAGCCATCCGGTGGCATGGGGTATGCCGGAGAAGGCCCTGGTCGCGTTCCTCCAGGGCGGTCACGTCTACGAGACGGTGGCGGGAGCCCACAGCGGCGACGTCGAGCGGGTCGTCACGTATCAGGACCGCGACATCCTCCAGAGCGGATGGCTGCTGGGGGAGGACCGCATCGCGAACATGGCTGCCGCGGTGTCGGTGGCGCACGGGGAGGGCCGGGTGGTGCTGCTGGGGTTCCGACCTCAGCACCGCGCCCAGACGCATGGCACGTTCAAGCTGCTGTTCAACAACCTCGTGGAGTCGGGAGGGCCGACGTCCCACCCGTAGGCTCAGGCGGGCGGGAGGCGGCGGCGTCGTCCTTCCAGTTCCACCACTTCAGGAGCTCCGGGTCGTGCTCTTCGGCCTCCGCGAAGTACACGGCGCATCGGAAGACGTACAGCACACACCGATCCACCCTCACGCCCTGATGGGCGCAGAGCCGGGCGTACAGGGCTTCCGGATCGAGACCACGTAGCTCCTGGACGCTGCACACCCCCAGGGCGACCAGATCCGCTTCGATACTGGGCCCGACCCCGGGAATGGTTCTCAGATCGGTGTTCACGGACTCCAGAGCTGAATGGGCCGCCTCGAGGGAAGACCGGCGGGGCCATCCCGACCGGGTCGCGGCGCCGCCAGCCGCAAGAAAACCTTTGGAGGCGCGATCCGCCGTCCGGTAAATTGAGGTCAGGGCCTACGGAGCCGCCAGTGGGCCCGCCGCGTCACCCTTTCGGGAGTCTTCCATGTTCCGCCTCGAGCTGCGATCCCTGGTCCCCCTCGTGGCGATCCCCCTTCTACTCGCCACCGCCTCATCCGTCCACGCGCAGAGCAAGGGGAAGGCGAAAGCCAAGGACCCCTCGGTTGTCGCGACCGTCAGCGCCGTGTTCTCCACCGCTGAGCGGGAGTTGATCGTCGGATGGTTCCACGGCCATCCCGTCACGGGGGCGAAGGCCCTGCCGCCGGGAATCCGGAAGAACCTGGCCAGGGGGAAGCCGCTTCCGCCGGGCATCGCGAAGCAGGTCATGCCCACCGGTCTTCTTCAGACTCTCCCCGTGCGCTCGGGGTACGAGACGGTCCGGGTCGGCGTGGACGTGCTCCTCGTGGAGCTCGCGACCGGCATCATCCATGACGTGCTCATGGACGTCATCCGGTAGACAACCACCACTTCCCCACCAGGAACGCGAAGCCGGCCAGCGCACCGAGCGCAGCCTCCCACTCCCGGTTCCGGCGGTACTGGGCGACGGTGAAGCCTCTTGCGCCGCCGCCCTCCGGCCGATAGGGCGTGAGCCGTGGGATCACCGCGGGCACGTGGAAGGCGTAGTCTCGGTAGCGGTCACCGAACAGCTCGGTGAGGAGCTCCTCCTCGCCGGCCATGGTGCGACCGTAGACCACCGCGTAGAAGAGAAGGAAGACGACCGGCCACGCCCAGTGCCCTCCTGCGACCGTGATCCCCAGACCCAGGAGGAAGCTGCCCAGGTACAGGGGGTTTCGGGTGAAGGCATAGGGGCCCGTGACGGTGAGTTCGCGCTCCTTGTGGATGGTTCCTGCAGACCACGCCCGGATCACGAGGCCCGCGACGGCCAGGACGCCCCCGAGAACGAGAAGCTCGCCGCCAGGCCGGGCCAGCCAGAGGAAGGGAACGACCAGGAGCCAAACCGCCCGCAGGCGGAGGCGCCGCATGTTCACGGACTGGACGATCCCGCCGACGTGGCGGCACCCGTCCGACGCTCCAGCGCCGCTTCCCGGGCCTGTGCGTTCAAGGGCAGGCCCTCGTGGATCTCCTCCAGGTGCAGCGTCAGCGATCCCGGGAACTTGGGGATGTTCGACTTGAGGTACACCAGGATGCGACGCTCGTCATCGGTGAAGTGCAGCTCGGCGTCGCCGCCCTGGCTGAAGAGGCCCTTCGTCCGAATCAAGGGCTTCACCACGATGGTGTTGAACTTCCCGGCGCGCGTCTCGCGCTGGTCTCGCCGCAGGACCTTGATGACGACGGGATTCCCGTCCTCCTTGAAGTACCGGCTCAGCGTGTACGTCTTTCCCACCTCGAGGGGCAAGGCCCTCAAATAGTAGATGAACGCCACGTCATCCAGGGGAAGAGCAGATCCCAGAGGTCCGAACTCGTCATTGTCCTGCCGCTCCCAACGCCGCTCGGACGGGTAGATCTCGTAGTGGCGATAGGACTCGTACCCGACCTCGTTGATGTCCTGGATGAAGCGTCGGCTCACCAGGGTCCGCAGGTCGAACCATGACGTGGAGTTGTCGTCCACGTGGGCCGGTCCCAATCCCCCCTTGATGGTCAGGTTGGCCCGGTAGACCGGGTGGGAACGGACGGTGTCGACGCCTTCGAGCGCCATCTGGCCCTCACCCACACCGAAGATCCCGACCTTGACCTTGTAGACCAGGCGCTCGCCCGGTCCGAACGGCACACGCGCGGCGCCGGGCACCGTGGGGTATCGGACGGCCAGGGAATCGACTCGGTCGCGGACCGGTCCGTTCTGGGCCAGGGCCGTCGGGGGCTCTGCGCAGAAAAGAGCGATGGCGAGGAGGGTGAGAGGCGGGCTGGCGCGCATCAGGCTGCTCCCACGTCCAGCTCGCTCCACCACGACTCCCCGCGCAGGCGGGCCAGGGCCCTCAAGGTGCGCCAGGCCCGAAGCCTCGACGGCCTGGCCCGGAACTCGTACCGTCTGTCCAGAGGAGCCTCGCCGATTCGACGTGCGTGAGGCGCCAGAGCACCGAGGAGCTCCAGATTCGCCGCCCAGCCTTCCGACGATACCAGGGGCTCGCTCTCGGGCCGATCCCGGAATGCCTTCTTGAGAACGATCACGCGGTAGGCCCGGAACCCGTTCAACGGATCGGAGACCGGCGAGTCGTCGAGGACCTTCCCCAGGGCAAGGCGGGACAGCCTGCCGATCAACCTCACGGAGCGCGGCACCGGGCCTGAGCTGTCGGTGGCGCATCCCGCCACGATGTCGGCTCCACCCTCGAGCACCTTCACCAGCCCGACGAGGTCCTGCGGATCCTCGGTGAAGTCCCCCTGGAGCACCACCGCGCAGTCGCGCTTCGGATAGGGAGCGTCGTTCACCACGTACCGAAGAAGCCGATCCACCGATGCAGCGTATCCCAGCTGCTCGTCGGAGCGGAGCACGGTGAGCGGCAGGCTTCGGCTGTAGCGCGCCAGCACCTCGGCGGTGTCATCCGTGGAGCCGTCTTCGTGGACCACCACACGGTACGGGCGATCGAACTCGCCCAGAACCTTCCGGACCTTCCAGAGCAGGACCCCGATGGTCCGGGACTCGTTGTGGGCGGGAACGCAGACGTAGATCACGATCCGAGTCGTCCGCAGCGCCACCGGCTACAGGGTTAGACCGGTGCCTCGGGGGGCAGTTCCTCCGGTGGGCGCGTCTTCCATCGCTTGTGGTGCCAGAAGTATTGCGCCGGCGCGGCGGCCACGGCGCGCTGCAGCACGGCGGCGTGGGATCGGGTGAGCTCCAGCACGTCATCCCGCAGCCCGCCGGTCCGCGGCGCCTCCACCCGTTCGACGGTGACCCGGTACCGGGTGCCTCGGCCGGGCGTGCGCAGGCAGGCGCCGACGAAGAGGGGCGCGCCCGACCTCAGAGCGAACAGGGCGGGTCCCCGGGCCGTGGAGGCGAGGCGCCCGAAGAAAGGCACGAAGACCCCGCCGCCACGGGCGTCCTGGTCCGCCACGAACCCCAGGACCCGGCCGGCCCGGAGCGAGCGCGGCCCCTGCCGGTGTGCGCGGGTCATGTCCACGACCCTCATGCCGAGCCTTTCCCGGTTGGCGTTCAGAGCCTCCTCGAACCGACGATTCGCCATACCCTTCGCGACCACGTCGATGGGAAAGCCACGGGCGGCGAACGCGGCTCCGCCGATCTCCCAGTTTCCCACGTGCCCCGTCACCAGAACCACACCGTGCCCTGCCTCCGCTGCCTCCCGGAACGCGTCCAAACCGATCACCTCGGTGGAGTCGACGATCGCGGGGGCGTCCAGGCCGGCGAGGCGGAACGTCGCCGCCGCCTCCCGACCCAGATGGAGGTAGCACGCGCGTGCTACCCGAGCCCGCCACTCGGCCGATTTGTCGGGGAAGGCGATGCGGAGGTGGGTGTCCACGTCATTCCTCCGGATGCGCAGAACCACCCCTGCCAGCCAACCCAGGGACATTCCCAGCGCGTCGCCAACCCGGTCGGGCAGGAGCTTCAAGCTCCCGGCGAGCAGCCGGAACAGACCGTACTCGAGTGCGTGGGCGACGGCCCGCCGGTTCACGAGGCCGCCGAGGATGGGACGTCCTCGAACTGCAGCCGGTAGAGACGCCGGTACGGGCCTTCGGTGGCGAGGAGAGACTGATGATCCCCGCGCTGCACCAGGCGGCCCTCGTCCAGGACCAGGATCTGGTCCGCGCGCTGGATGGTGGACAGGCGATGGGCGATGACGATCACGGTCCGGCCCGCGAGCAGTCGCTCGATGGCGGCCTGGACGACCCGCTCGGATTCGGTGTCCAGGGCGCTGGTGGCCTCGTCGAAGATGAGGATGGGCGGGTCCATGAGGATGGCCCGGGCGATGGCCAGCCTCTGGCGCTGGCCCCCGGACAACTCCGTCCCCCGCTCTCCGACGAGGGTGTCGTAACCCTTCGCAAGAGCCGTGATGAAGTCGTGGGCGTTCGCGGCATGGGCCGCCGCCTCGATCTCGGCCCCGGTCGCCCCTGGCCGACCATACGCGATGTTGGCTCTGACCGTGTCGTGGAAGAGCACCGTCTCCTGGGACACGATGCCCAGCTGGGAGCGGAGGTCGGCGATTCGTATGTCCCGGATGTCCGTGCCATCGACGAGGATACGGCCGTCGGTCACCTCGAAGAAGCGAGCGATGAGGTCCGCCACGGTGCTCTTGCCCGCGCCCGACGGGCCCACCAGAGCGGTGACCGTTCCCCGGGGTACCCGGAACGACAGCCCGTGGATGACGGGTTCTCCTTGTCGGTAGGCGAACGAGACTTCGTCGAAGACCAGAGCCTTCTCGAATCCCGGAAACGGTCGGACGCCGGGACGATCCCGGATTTCCACCGGCGCATCCAGGAACTCGAACACACGCTCCGCCGCCACCAGCCCCGGCTGAGCCGTGGCCGGGAACTTCGCCACGTTCTTCACCGGCGCGTACAGCTTCATGGACAGGCCCAGGAAGGCAACGAACTGGGCGCCCGTGAGATCTCCCTGGACCACGAGACGCGCGCCGTACCACAGGAGGATGACCGTGCCCCCCGCCGCCAGCATCTCCGTGAGGGGCGCGGCCAGGGCCCGAGCCAGCGCCGCGCGGAGGAAGGTCCGGAAATGGCTGTCCGTGAGGCCGTGGAAGCGCGCCCGCTCCCGGGATTCCGCCGATGAGGACTTCACCAGACGGATTCCGGAGAGCGTCTCCTGGATGTGGGCGTTCACTTCGGCTCCGAGGTGGAGGACCTTCCGGTCCCGGCGCCGCAGAACCTTCACCAGGGGACCCCAGATGACCATGGCCCCGGGAATGACGACGAACGCGGCCAGGGTCAGCCTCCACGAGATGAGGAGCATGGCCACGACCGCCACGCCGAACTCGAAGAAAGCGGAGAGCATCCGGGAGAACTCGGCGGTGACCAGCGTGCGCAGCTGTTCGACCTCGGTCGTGAGCCGACTCACGATCTGGCCCATGCGCACCCGACCGAAGAACGCGAGGTCGAGGTCCACCAGGTGGTCGTACACCTGGTTCCGGAGGTCCCGGTTGACCGCCTGCTCGGCTCGGGCCACCAGGTAGGCGCGCGCGAACAGGAACACGTTCTTGGCGGCGAACACCAACAGAATGACGACGGCGATCCGGCTGATGGCCTCCAGGGGATCTCCGGTGAGATCCACCCAGCGATACACCGTCACGTCCAGGAGCCTTTCGATGCGACTGTCGGCCGCCCCGGCGGGCATGGGACCCGAGCGCACGAAGAGGGTTTCGACGAACGGGATGATCAGCAGGTAGACCCAGGCGTCGAGAACCGCGAACACCAGGGTCGCCACCACCGCGGCCGCGATCACCCCGGAGTGGGCCTTCAGGTACGACAGGATGCGCAGATACAGGTTCACCGAGCCGGGCCGGGCTATCGGGGCCGAGGCGTGAGGCGAGCCACCGGCACGATCATCTCCTCGGGGCTGATGCCGCCGTGCAGGAACGAGTTCCGGTACCGGGCCTGATACTCGCGCAGCTTCGTGGGATAGACGAAGAAGTGGTCCTCGAGGGCCAGCATGTACGTCATCCCGAGCCGCCCCGCGGGTAGCCTCAGGTCGCTCTCGTCCTTCGTCCCGAACGCCGTGGAGGCATCGTCGACGCGGAGGTCCTGGCCGAACTTGTACCGAAGGTTGCTGGTGGCATCCCGTCGGGCGTACACCGTCGAGGGTCGATGGCAGAGGATGGAGCCGTGGTCCGTCGTGAGGACCACGCGATGGCCGGATCGCGCCGCCTCCCGCAGGACCTGAAAGGCGGTGGAGCGCTCGAACCACGCACGGGTCAGGTCGCGCAGCGCCGCGTCGTCCTTGGCCACCTCCATGAGGATCGGTGACTCGGACCGACCGTGGGTCATCAGATCCACGAAGTTGAACACCATGGCGATGACGCCGCCCTGCCTCCGCAGGGCGGAGTTCACCCTGGCCCGGACCTGATCCGAGTCACGGTCGGAGAAGATCTTCTCGTAGTGGACGGGCACATCCCGTCCCGTGAGGCGGCGGAGCTGCTCCTGCAGCAGTCGATCTTCGAAGGCGTTGAGGCTCCCCTCATCGTCGGACGCGTCCCACCATCCGGGATTGGCGCGGGCGATCTCGTTAGGAAACTGTCCGCTGAAGATGGCGTTGCGGGCGTAGGGGGTGGCCGTGGGGAGGATCGAATAGTGGTGGGACTCCTCGATGTCGAAGAACTCGGCGAGGAGGGGGGCCATGGAGCGCCACTGATCCAGGCGCATGCAGTCCAGCACCACAAAATAGACGGGGTCCGCCCCGATCCAGGGCACCAGGCACTCGCGCACCACGTCCACCGAGAGGCGAGGACGGTCGCCGGCACCCCTCATCCATCGCGGATACTCCCTCACGATCCACGTTCCGAAGTCCCGGCGCAGGTCCAACATGAGGGACCGAACGGTGTCGAGAAGCCCTTCCTCTCCCGAACCGGCGAAGTGGAGGTGCCAGTCGGTGAGCTCGGTGAACACCGCGGCGTAGCGATTGGGCGTCGATGCCTCCTGGAGCCGATTGGAGAGACGCGGAAACCGCGCGGCGAAGTCCTGGGCCACCTGCTGCTGTCGGATGCTCGACCCCTCCAGGATCCGGGTCACCACCGAGAGCACCTGCCGGGGACTGGTGGGCTTCACCAGGTAGTCGTCGACCCGCCGACCGATGGCCTCGGTCATGGTGTGGTCCTCCTCCGACTTCGTGACCATCACCACGCGAGCGTGGGGATCCTGCCTCCTCAGGATCTCCAGCACCTCGAGTCCCCTGCGTCCCGGCATCTGCTCGTCCAGCAGAACGAGGTCGTACGGGTTGGTCTTGAGGAGCGCCAGGGCGTCATCGCCATTGGAGATGGCGTCGACGTGATAACCCCGTGCCTGCAGGAAGAGCAGGTGCGGCTTGAGCAGGTCGATCTCGTCGTCGACCCAGAGGATCCGTTTCGCTCCGCGCGCTGTGCGATTCATGGCGCTAACCTACCGAACCGTGCCCCGGGGCCCCAGGGGGGGTGATGCCGGTCGGGTCTCCCTCACCCGCCGAAGAGGACCCCCAGCCGCGTCCGCAGCTCGTCGCGCACTCGCCGGAACGCCTCCAGCTCCTCCGCCGGCGATTCACCGGCCCCTGCGGGATCGGGAAGGCCCCAGTGCAGCCGCCAGGCGTGCCCCAGCCAAACCGGGCACACCTCCTCGGCGCACAGCGTGACCACCGCGTCGACGTCGCCCGGCACGGCATCCACTCCGGTGGACTTCTGTCGGGATATGTCGATGCCCACCTCTCCGAGCACCGCTACGGCCTGGGGCCGCACCGATGTGGGGTGGGAGCCGGCCGAGGAGATCCTCACCCCCTCGGGGGCCAGGGCCCGGGCGAGTCCCTCGGCCATCTGGCTGCGCGCAGAGTTGGCCACACACAGAAAAAGCACGTGCCGGGGGGCGAGGGACCGCAACACGACGGCCTCGAGGAGCCAGTCGGGGTAGGCACCCTCCACCGGGGGGACGGCGGACCCGTCCACCTCCACGACAACCCCCGGATTCACCACCACCTCCGGGGTGGCGCCCAGCCGACGGGCTACGGCCGCGAAGCGGGCCTTCAGGTCGTCGGGTCCCGAGCGGTCGCTCATAGCTGTCGGCTCGTCCGCGAGACGATGCGATCCACGTCCTCGAGGCGTGACGTCGTCCCAGGCGGGGGTTCCTCGCCGGGATTGATGAAGAGGTCCTCGACCAGCCCGTGCTGTTTCTCGTAGAGTCGGCGGTACATGCCGTCGAGCTCCATGAGCTCCGGGTGGGTTCCCCGCTCCACGATCTCGCCGTCGTCGAGAACCAGGATCTGGTCGGCGCTTCGGATCGTGGAGAGCCGGTGGGCGATGACGAAGGTGGTGCGACCTCGCCGCAGCGCCCGCAGGCCGTCCTGGATGAGGGCCTCGGCCTCGCTGTCGAGACTGGAGGTGGCTTCGTCCAGGATGAGGATCCGCGGGTCGGCCAGGATGGCCCGGGCGATCCCCACGCGCTGCCGCTGACCGCCGGAGAGCTTCACACCCCGCTCTCCGACCACGGTGTCGTACTGGTCGTCGAAACGCTCGATGAACTCGTCGCAGTGGGCGATTCGGCTCGCTGCCCGGATCTCCTCGTCGGACGCATCGGGCTTCGCGAAGGCGATGTTCTCGCGGACGGTTCCGTCGAAGAGGAAGTTCTCCTGCATGACCACACCCAGGAGCTGGCGGTAGTCTTTCAGGCGCAGTCGCGACAGGTCCCGCCCGTCCACCCGCACGGAGCCGCTCGCGGGCCGGTAGAAGGCCATGGCCAGCCCGATGAGCGTGCTCTTGCCCGACCCCGAGGGGCCCACCAGGGCAGTGGTGGTGCCGGCCGGGGCCGTGAAGGAGATGCCCTTGAGCACCGGTGTGCCCGGCTTGTACTCGAACCAGGCCTCCTCGAAGACCACCTCGCCGGCCACGTCATCGATGGGCTCCCTCTGCTCGTCGTCATCGTCCTCGGTCCGTACCGCCCGGAGCTCGTGGATGCGGTCCAGCCCGGCGAAGGCCTCGGTGATCTGCGTGCCGATGGACGAGATCTGCACCAGGGGCGCCACCATGACCCCCACGTACAACACGTAGCTGAACAGCTCCCCCGTGGTCATGTCGCCGGCGAGGATGGACCGACCACCCACGAGGAGGATCGTGACGCCGATGGCGCCCACGATCACCGTCGAGATCGCGGTCAGGGCGGAGGTCCCGGTAATGGTGGACGCGATGTTGCGGAACAGGCGGTCCACGCCCTCGCCGAACACGGCCTCCTCCCGCTCCTCGGCGGTATAGGTCTTCAGGAGCCTCACTCCGCCCAGGGCCTCCGCCAGCCGTCCGGTGACCTCGGCGGTGATCTCGCCACGCTTGCGGAAGATCGGTCGGAGCTTCTTGAAGGCGACGGACATCGCGGCGGCGAAGCCCAGGAGGAGCCCCAACGTGCTGAGCGTCAGCTCGAGATTGAGCGTGATGAGGATCCCGAAGGCGATGACAGCCGTGAGCAGACCCCCGACGAGCTGCACGATCCCCGTGCCCACCAGGTTCCGGATTCCCTCGGGGTCGGTCATGATCCGGGAGATCAGCACCCCCGTCTTGGTGGAGTCGAAGTAGCTCACCGGGAGCCTGAGGACGTGGGCCTGTACGTCCTTCCTCATGCGGGCGATGGCACCCTGGGCCGCCACGCTCACCACCTGGCTGAGGCCGAAGGAGGTGCCCGCCTGCAGGAGGGCCGCCGCGGCCGCCACGAAGACGAGGGGCATGAGCAGCTCGGTCCGCCCCGCTCCGATGACGTCGTCGATGAGAAACTTCGGCATGGCGGGGATGACCAGTCCCGCCAGCCGGTTCACCACCATGAGGGCCAGCCCGATGGCCAGGGTGCCCCGGTGCTCGCGGACGAGATGTCCCGCTTCCGCGCGCACGTTGGCGAAGTCGACTTTCTTCTTCCTCGTTGGATCAGCCATCCGGCCAAGCTAGGCAGGGCACGGCTGCGGAGGAATGCCCTCGTTCCGGATCCGGCCGGATCCAACGCGCTCCTAGTCTTCCTGGAGCCAGAGCCGCGCGGTCCGCCCGTCGGGCACGCTCCCGGCGTGGACGACCTCGCCGTCCACCACGACGCCCGGCGTACGTAGCACGCCGTAGGCCAGGATCTCGGCCACGTCCGTGACCTTGTCGACCGCCACCTCGACGCCGAGGGCCTCGGCCTGCTTTTCGATGACCCGGGCCGTGAGATCGCAATTCCGGCAGCCTGACCCCAGCACCTTGATCTGCTTCATGTCGTTCTCTCAGAATCGGAGGACATTGAACACATAGCCCACCGTCACGAAGGCGACGGCCAGGTATCCAGCGAAAAAGCCGAGCATGCTCGGCTTGAGCACCTTCCGGAGGATGATCATCTCCGGCAGGGAGAGGGCGACCACGCTCATCATGAGCGCCAGCACGGTTCCCACGGGCACGCCCTTGGCGAGGAGGGCTTCCGCCACGGGAATGACGCCCGAGGCATTCGAATACATGGGCACGCCGGCCGCCACGGCCAGGGGAACCGCGAGCGGGTTGGACGCCCCCGCGTACTGGGCGAAGAAGGTCTCCGGCACGAAGCCGTGCAACGTCGCGCCGACGCCGACCCCGGCGAGCACGTAGAGCCAGATCCGTCCGACGATCTCCTCCACCTGGCTCCTCGCGTAGCCGAGGCGTGCGGCCAGGGACCGCCCGATCCCGGGCTCACCCCCGTCGCCCACGCGGATCTTCCACACGTACTCCTCCACCCAGCGCTGGAGGCCGAGACCGTCGATGAGGGCACCGCCCGCGATTCCCACCGACAACCCCACGGCGACGTACAGCACCGTGAACTTCCAACCCAGGATGCCCAGGAGGAGGACGACCGCGACCTCGTTGATCATGGGTGATGCGATGAGGAAGGCCATGGTGGCGCCGACCGGCACCCCGGCCTCCACGAACCCGATGAACAGAGGGACCGAGGAGCAGGAGCAGAAGGGAGTGACGGCCCCGAGGGTCACGGCCAGGGCGTAGGCGGCCCACCGGGACCTTCCCTCCATGGCCTTCCGGACTCGCTCGGGCGACAGGTACGAGCGGAACAGCCCCATGACGAAGATCACCGTCACGAGCAGAACGAAGATCTTCGTCACGTCCTGAACGAAGAAGTGGAGGGCGTCGGCGACGCGCGTGCCGGGCGTCAGACCCAGGAGTTGATAGGTGACGGCGTCGGCCAACAGGCCGAATGGGTGAAGCATTGCCGATCGTCAGGAGTTCAAGAGGTAGCTCGGCCGAGGGCAGCCACCTTCAAAGCTATCGATGCAGGCGGGCGCGCCTTGTCGGGGACATTCCGACGGACGTGTAGAAGAAAGCCCCACCCGGCCGAAAGGCGCCGGGTGGGGCCCGCGTCGGGGCTCGGCGGCGACTAGCGCGTCAGGCGTAGCTCCCGGAAGCTCTCCCACTCCACCTCGTGGGCCCCGCCCCCGGAACGGATGGTGATCCCCCGATTGCCCTCGTCCACGTCGTTGGAGCCGCCCAGCTCGAAGACGCGACCGTCTCTGAGCTCCACCAGGGCCCCCCTCGAGGTCTTCTCGATCCGCGCGATACGGCTGAACTCCACGTGGAGCTCCACGCCCTCCACGTCACCGTTGAGCATCTCCCACGAGTATTCCTCGTCGTTGTCCCAGGCGATCTCGCCCGACAGCTCTTCGCCGAGCTCGGTCAGCACCGTGCCGTACAGGCGCTCGCCCCCGTCGAAGGATCCGTACCCCGGCTGCGTCCGGGGCCGGTGGAAGCGCACGGATTCCAGCTCGCCCCAGTCCACCTTCGCCTGTCCGAGGGCGGCATCGGAGACCGTGATGCCGTTGTTCGAGGCATCCACGTCGTTGGTCCCCCGGAGAATCACCTGCTCACCGTTGACCAGGGTCACCTTCGCGGCCCGCGAGCCGTACCGCTCGATGGCGGCGATGGAGCCGAAGGGAATCTTGCGACGGTCGTGGCTCGCGTCGTCGCCGTCCAGGACGTCGGTGGTGTAGATCTCGTCCACGTCCCAGGCGATGTAGCCCTCGAACTCCAGGCCCGATCGCGTCGCGAGTGTGCCGTACAGCCGGGCTTCCCGGGGAGTGACACGCTCGGGGGCGGGCTCGAACACCACCGACTCCAGCTCTCCCCACCGGAGCTCCAGCGTTCGGCCGGTGTCCGGGTCGTCCACCAGGAGCGCCCGGAGGCCGCTGCCCAGATCCGTCGCCCTCGCCCCCATCTCCACCTGATCCCCGGACTTCAGGGTGAAGAGCGCACCCTGCCGGCTCAAGACGTCGATGCGTCGGACGTGGCCGAACCGGATGCCCGACTGCGCCGTCGTGCCACGCCGTCGGAGCTTGTTGGCATCCAGGAGGTCGCTCCAGCTGCCCTCGTTCCGGTCCCATCGGATGAAGCCCCGGTGGGCTGTTCCGTCCCGGGTGACGACCGAGCCGTACAGTCGTGGGCTCCCGGACACCGGGCCCAGGTCCGCCAGCGGTTCCAGCCTCACGCTCCGGACCCGGTGTCGCGTCTGGTCCGGCGCCGCCCTGGCGAACAGGAGGCCTGCCGTGAGGACCACCGCCACCAACCCGGAAGCCGTGATCACCGAAAGGTTCTTCGCGTCCTCTCCCAACCCGGGCCCTCTCATCGTTCCCTCCCCGTCACGAGTCCACCGGCCGGTATCCTTTCTGTACGCCTCGAGCGCCTGGAGTGTTTCCTTCCTTCTTGTGAGACGATCGGCGGGGTCCGGGGGTTGCGTCCAGGGATCGGGCGGGCATCGGTTGCACGCCTCCCCGAGAGACGAGCTACATCCTGGACCTGCTCGACGGCGAGATATGCCGGTTTTTCCACGACCGGTGATATTTGTTGCGGTTTGCTTCCCTTGCCGTCATATTCCGGGGCGCACCTGAGTCGGTGAACCAGGGGTTCGGGAAGGTGCCCACGGGTCGGGATAGGGGCCGGCACCACGGGCGCCGGCGGTGGCGGGGACGTTCCCCCTGAGGTTGCGTCGAGCGCGGATCGCCCGCGCTCCGCACGTTCGAGTTCGTCATACGGGCCGGGTGGCGCTTCCACCCTCCCGCGACGACAGAGATGAAGCCGAGGAGGGTGCTTGGCCAGTTTCCCTTTGGCCAGAACAGGACGCACCGGTGCGGTGGAGCTCCCCTTGGCCGCCACGCGTCGGACTGCGAGATCGATTCCAGACCCTCCCAACAACCACTCCATTTTCGGAGGAGGACCTATGAAGAGTCGAAATTGTCTGAGGCTGTTCATGGTGGCCGTCTTCCTCGCCCTGCCCGCGCTGCTGGGAGCCCAGCAGATGCGGACCGTTACGGGGCGGGTGACGGACGCCGTGAACCTCCGGCCCCTGCCAGGCGTGCAGGTGTCCGTGAAAGGCATGACGGTGGGAACCCTGACGGACGCCGAAGGCGCCTTCTCGTTCCGGGTCCCCGGTGACGCCCAGACCCTGGTGTTCACCTACCTGGGCTACCAGACCGTCGAAGCCGACATCAGCGCCGACATGAGCATCATGCTGGATCAGCAGGCCATCGGCCTGGAGGGCATCGTGGTTACGGCCCTCGGAGTACAGAGGGAGAAGCGCTCCCTCGGGTATTCCGTGCAGGAGGTGGCCGGACCCGAGATCACCGAGGTTCCGGAGGTGAACCTGGTCAACGCCCTCCAGGGTAACGTGGCGGGCGTGCACGTGACGACGGCGGGTCCCACCGGCGGCTCCTCCCGGATCGTCATCCGGGGCGCGAGCTCCATCTCGGGGAACAACCAGCCGCTGTTCATCGTGGACGGTATTCCCGTGGACAACTCCGCGCCCAGCAACGGCGGGTACGGCGGCATCGACTACGGGAACCTGGTGCAGGACATCGACCCGTCCAACATCGAGTCCATCAGCGTCCTGAAGGGGCCCAACGCGGCGGCCCTGTACGGCTCGCGGGCGTCCAACGGCGCCATCGTCATCACCACCAAGTCCGGAACCACGTCCCGGGGCTTCTCGTTCTCGTCGAGCTTCACCACGGAGACGCCGCTCCGGCTGCCGGACTACCAGAACCTCTACGGTCAGGGCGTCGACGGCGAGTTCCAGTTCGTGGACGGCGCGGGGGCCGGTGTCTATGACTTCGTGGACGAGAGCTGGGGGCCGCGGATGGACGGTCGTCTCATCGACCAGTTCACAGGCCCGCAGCAGCCCTGGGTGCCCCACCCCGACAACGTGCGCAGCTTCTTCCGCACGGGGCTGACGTCGAACACGAACGTCTCGTTCGAGCAGACCAGCAACCGGGGGAACATCCGCCTGTCCCTCACGAACCTGCTTCTGGAGGGCATGGCGCCGGGCGAGCAGATCAACCGCATCGGTGTGGCGCTGAAGGGCGCCACGTCCGTGACGGACCGGTTCGCCACCGAAGCCTCGCTGAACTACACGAACCAGCGGGGCGAGAACCGCATGGGCACGGGGTACGACGAGGACAACCCCATGCAGAGCTTCATCTGGTTCGGGCGCCAGAACGACATGGAGGCCCTGCGCCACTACCGCTGCACCGGAGATCCCAGCGAGGGACACGCGTGCGACCCCAACGGCGGTCAGTACAACTGGAACTACAACTACCACACCAACCCCTTCTGGGAGCAGCTGGTCAACACCAACGAAGACCAGCGCGACCGCCTGCTCGGGCACGTGGCGGCCACCTACCAGATCAACGACTGGATCACCGGTCTGGCCCGGGTGGGCCGCGACTGGTCCCGGGAGCACCGGAAGAACGTCGTGGCGCAGAACAGCCTGGACGACGCCGGTGACGGCGGCTTCAACCAGTCCGAGCGCTTCCGGTCCGAGATCAACACGGACCTCCAGCTGACGGCCCAGCGCCAGCTCACGAGCGACATCACCCTGGACGTCACCACCGGCGGAAACATGCGGGTGACGGACTACGAGCTATCGGCGGTTGGGGTGAGCGCCCTGACGGCGCCGGGCATCTACACCATCGACAACGCGTCGGTGGCGCCCCAGCCCACCGACTACGAGTCGCACAAGAAGGTCATGAGCGTCTACGGCTCGGCCAGCTTCAACTACGCCGGCTACTTCAACGTGGACGTGACGGGACGCAACGACTGGTCCTCCACGCTACCCGAGGACAACCGGTCGTACTTCTATCCGTCCGTATCGTCGGCGCTGGTGTTCACCGACGCGCTGGGCATGCAGAGCGACGTCCTGAGCTCCGGTAAGCTCCGGGCCAGCTGGACCCGGGTGGGGAACGACACCAACCCGTACGACCTGGCGTCGGTCCTGTCCGCCCAGACGGGCTTCGGGAATGCGCCCATGTTCGCCATTCCCAACGAGCTTCCCAACGCGAGCCTCAAGCCCGAGGAGACCACGGCCTTCGAGGTGGGGGCGGACCTGGGCTTCCTACGGGAGCGCATGGGCTTCGTGCTCACGTACTACGACAGCAAGACCAAGAACCAGATCCTGGGCGTGCAGATCTCGTCCACCAGCGGCTACACCAGCCAGATCCTGAATGCCGGTGAGGTGAGGAACTGGGGGTACGAGCTGCTCCTCAGGGCCACGCCAGTCCAGACCGACGACTTCCAGTGGGACATGATGGTCAACTGGAGCAAGA
>JARRLD010000079.1:0-44109 GCA_037387345.1 Gemmatimonadota bacterium | reverse complement strand
GGCGTGGTCACGGTGGAGGACCAGGATATCCTCGACGCCCTCCGCACGATTCTCGAGCGCACCAAGCTGCTCGTGGAGCCTGCCGGAGCGGCGGGCCTGGCCGCGCTCCTCACCCACCGCATCGTCTCCCGGCCCGAGCGCCCCGTGGTAGTGCTCCTCAGCGGCGGCAATGTGGACCTGGCCACCCTCGCGGACCATCTCCGCCGGGAGCGCTGACGTGGCCTCGCCGTGCATCCACGGACGGCCCGTCAGGCCTTCATGAGCGCTTGCTCCCCAGGACCAGGGCGAACATCCCCCTCTCGTCCTCGTCCCAGGCCTCGATCTCCAGGCCCGCGTCCCGGAAGAGGCCCTGCACGTCCTGCCGGTCGTACTTCCGGCTGATCTCCGTGCGGATGGTCTCTCCCGCCTCCAGGCGGGTCACGCCGACCCCCGGGATGGTGACCTCCTGATCCACCAGGCTCTCGAGGTGCATCTCGATGCGCTCCCTCTCCTCGTTGTAGAAGGCCTGGTGGCGGAACCGGGCGGGATCGAAATCCGCGCCCAGCTCACGGTTCAGGACGGAGAGCACGTTGAGATTGAACGCCGCCGTCACGCCTCGGGCATCGTCGTAGGCCCGCTCGAGGCGATCCACGCTCTTGCCCGGGCCGGGCTTCAGGTCCGCGCCCATGAGGAAGCGGTCCTCCCGCCCCATGGTGCGGGCAACCCCGCCGACGAGGTTCCGGGCGTCGGCATCCCGGAAGTTCCCGATGGTGCTCCCGAGCAGCGCGATCCACGCGGGGCGAGGCACACCGTTGGACGTCTCCAGGGGGTCCGTCATGTCGGCCGTCCGGGGAATCACCGACAGGGAGGGATACTCCTCCCGAAGACGGGCGGCCGTGCGCGCCAGGAAATCGCCGCTGACGTCCACCGGCACGAACAGGCGGCCGCAACCGGCCTCCACCATGGCATCGAGGATGACCCGGGATTTGCGTGCGCTTCCCGCCCCCAGCTCCACCAGGGCCCTGGGGCGGTGCTCCTGGACGCGATGCGGCATCACCGCCTCGAGCAGCGCCCGCTCCGTGCGCGTCTGGTAGTACTCCTCGAGACGGGTGATCTCCTCGAAGAGCTCCGATCCCCGTGAATCGTAGAAGTACTTGGGCGGCAGCTCCTTCTGTTCTCGCGAGAGCCCTCTCGCCACGTCGGCCAGCATGCCATTGGGCGCCCTGGAACGGGTGGGGAGGAGGTCGATTCGGCCTGGGGCCGGGCGCGGTCCTGGATGCGGAGGCATGGAAGAGCTTGCGGGTGGGAGGATGACCCCTAGCATAGGTCGGGCTCGGCCTCCGGCCAAACCGGGGTCGACTTCTTCGTAACCACCGGCCCCCGTCGTGGGTTCCCGAAGCCCTGCGCGTGCCGGTCCAGCTTCAGCAGGGGTTTCCCGTGAACGTCCCCGCCCTGGAGGCGTCCGGCGTGAGCAAGTGCTACGGGTCCACGAGGGCGCTGCACCGTGTCGGCCTCCGCGTGTTCCCGGGTGAGCGCGTGGCGCTGGTCGGGGAGAGCGGGTCCGGAAAGACCACCCTGCTGCGACTCTTCAATCGCATGGTCCTCCCGGACGAAGGTGCCGCGCTGGTCGAGGGCCGGGACGTAGCCGGAGAGGATCCCATCGCCCTGCGCCGGTCGGTGGGCTACGTGCAGCAGGAGGGCGGCCTGATCCCCCATTGGAGCGTGAGCCGCAACGTGGCTCTGGTGCCCCGACTGCGGGGAATGGACGACCCCGCGGATCGTGCCCGCATCGCCCTGGAAGGCGTCGGGCTGGATCCGGATACGTTCGGGGGGCGCTGGCCCCGGCAGCTTTCCGGTGGTCAGCGTCAGCGGGTTGCCCTCGCCCGGGCCCTCGCGGCCCGGCCCGAGGTGGTTCTCCTGGACGAGCCGTTCGGTGCCCTCGACGCCATCACGCGGTCCGAGGTGCGCTCCGCCTTTGCCGCGCTGGTCCGGCGCCTCGGCGTCACGGTCCTTCTCGTCACCCACGATCTCCAGGAGGCGCTGGCGCTGGCTGACCGCGTGGCGGTGATGCGGGAGGGTCGGATCGAGTCGGTGGCCTCCCCCGACGACCTGCGCAGCAGGCCGGAGACACCCTACGTGGCCAGGCTCCTGGAAAAGGCGGACGTGCGATGAGCCCACGGGCGACCGTCGGTCCGGTCCTGCTCCTGCTCCTGTGCCCTTCCCTGTCGGCGCAGATCTCCCGTCGGCCCCTGGTGGTCGCGTCCAAGCCCTTCGCCGAGTCCTTCCTGCTGGCCGAGAGGTTCGCGCAGGCCCTCGAGGCCCGTGGGCTGCGGGTGGAGCGCCGGCTCGGCCTCGGAGCCACCGAGATCGCGTTCAGCGCCCTCCGCGAGGGGGATATCGACGTCTATCCCGAGTATACCGGCACCGGGCTTCTGGCCGTCCTGGGAGAGGACCCTCCCGCCGATCGTGGGGCGGCCTTCCGCCGGGTCTCCACCGAGTTCCGCCGGCGCTGGGGGCTGCGATGGCTTCCTCCCCTCGGATTCGAGAACACCTACGCCATCGCGGTCCGACAGGCGACGGCGGACTCGCTGGGTCTGGAGTCACTGTCGGACCTGGCCCGACACGGGGCGACCCTCGTGGGCGGGCTGAGTCCGGACTTCATCGGGCGGGCCGACGGGCTCGAGGGCTTGCGCGGAGCGTATGCCCTGGAATTGAAGGAGGTGCGCCCTCTGCTTCAGGCGGTGAAGTACCGGGCGCTGGCCGTGGGGGAGGTGGACGTCATCGACGGCTATTCCACGGATGGGCAGATCGCGCGGTATCCCCTGAGGGTGCTCACCGATGATCGGCGGTTCTTTCCGCCCTATCAGGCCGCGGCCCTGGTGAGCGCCCGCATGGCGGAGGACGCGCCCGACGCGGTCGTTGCGCTCACCGAGCTCTCCGGCCTCATCTCCGAGGAGATGATCCGCGCCTGGAACCGGCGCCTCGAGGTGGAGGGAGACGCCGTGGCCGTCGTGGCCAGGGACGCGCTGGCGACGCTGGGCGTCCTGGAGGCGACCGAGGGCTCGGCCGGGGGGGCTCCCCAGGGGCCGGCGGCCGTGCCCTTCCTGTCGTTCCTCTGGAACCGGCGGGTCCAGACGCTCCGCCTCACGCTCAGGCACCTCCTCCTTGTGGCCCTGTCCCTCGTGTCCGGGATCCTCGTCGCGGTCCCTTCGGGTCTTGCGCTGGAGGGAAGACGAGCCCAGGCGGAAGGTGCCATCCGGGCCGTGGGGATCCTCCAGACCATCCCCTCCATCGCGCTCCTCGCCTTCATGATCCCGATCCTGGGCATCGGGGTCGCTCCGGCGGTGGTCGCCCTCTTCCTTTACTCGCTGTATCCCATCGTCCGGAACACCTACAGCGGAGTGCGGGACGCCGATCCGGTCGCGGTGGAAGCGGCCAGGGCCCTGGGGATGACCGATCGTCAGCTCCTCCTTCAGGTCCGCCTGCCTCTGGCCGCGCCGGTGATCATGGCCGGAATCCGCACGGCGGCGGTCATCAACGTGGGGACGGCGACCCTGGCGGCGTTCATCGGCGCCGGCGGCCTTGGTGACCCCATAGTCCAGGGCCTCGCCCTCACCGACACCCGGCTGGTGCTGTCCGGCGCCATCCCCGCTGCCCTTCTCGCGGTGGTTGTGGATGCGACCCTGGGTTCCGTCGAGCGCGCGGTGGCCCCGGAGGGCGTCGAAGGGTAGCCGGGCGTGAACGGGGGGCGGCTCAGGCCTCCGGGTTCAGCGCGGCTCGCCAGCTCCGGAAGTCGCTCCCGGCAGGCTCCTGGAAGGCCCGAAGTCCGAACTCGGGCAGGACGGCGATGAGGTGATCGAAGATGTCGGCCTGGATGCCCTCGTAGCTCGCCCACGCGGTGTCGTTGGTGAAGCAATAGATCTCCAGCGGGAGACCCTGCGGGCCCGGGGCCAGCTGGCGCACCAGAAGCGTGAGCTCCTGGTGGACCCTGGGGTGATTGCGCAGATAATGCCTCACGTATGCCCGGAACGTGCCCACGTTGGTCAGGCGGCGACGCTCCGGGATGACGTCCGGATCCGAGGGAGACCGCTGGTTGACCTCGTCCAGCTCCTGGCGTTTCTCCGTCATGTAGGCGCGCAGGAACTCGTATCGGGACAGCCGCTCGAGCTCCTCGTCACCGAGGAAACGCACCGAGGCGAGATCCAGGTACAGGGCCCGCTTGATGCGCCGCCCTCCCGACTCGCTCATTCCCCTCCAGTTCTTGAAGGACTCGGAGATGAACTTGTGGGTGGGCACGGCGCTGATCGTCTTGTCCCAGTTCTGCACCTTCACCGTGTGGAGCGCGATGTCGATGACGTCGCCGTCGGCGTTGGCCTGCGGCATCTCCACCCAGTCGCCGATGCGGATCATGTCGTTGGACATGATCTGGACGCTGGCCACCAACGAGAGGATCGTGTCGCGGAACACCAGCATGAGCACCGCGGTCAGCGCCCCCAGGCCGGACAGGAAGACCACCGGCGAGCGGTCCGCCAGGATGGCGATGATCACGATCCCGGCCGCGATGTACAGGAAGATGGAGATGACCTGGAGATAGCCCTTGATGGGCCGGTTCTTCGCCTCGGCGTAGGTCTCGCTGTAGATGTCGTTGATCGCGGCGAGGAAGTTCGACGCCGCGACCACCCCCGTCAGGACGATGAACGCCAGGGCGACCCGTTGCACGAGCTGGAAGCCCGCGCCCAGGTAGGCCGGATCGGTGCCGGCGGCCGCCTGCGCCCGCGTCACCCCCAGGGCCGTCGCGATGCCGTAGTAGGCCACCACGGCCGGAGCCACATGGGCCAGGCGGGTGAACACCTTGCGCTCCACAAGGCGATCATCCCAGGTGGATCGGGTCCGGGCGGCAATCCGACGGACCAGTCCCAGGAAGAACCTCCTGGCGACGACGTCCGCCACCCAGGCTACCAGGACGAGGATGGCGAGGGCTCCCACGAGACCCAGCACGGGACTGTCGGAGAAGGCGGATGGCATCAGGTTTCCTCCCGACGGTGTCGCAGGACGGGCCGCGCCCGAAGACCGCGGCTCACGATTCGGCCCCCGGACCATACAGGACCTGGCCGGGCAGCGCACCGGTGTGGTGGCCTCCCGACTCGATCACGACCACACCGTTCACCAGGACCCACTCGATCCCCTCGGGGAAGAGCGTCGGATCCTCGTACGTGGCGCGGTCCTGGACGTGATCGAGGTCGAACACGACCACGTCGGCCCACGATCCCTCCCTGAGGATACCTCTGCCCTCAAGACGCATCCGAGTGGCCGGCCAGGACGTCATCTTCCTGACCGCCTCTTCCAGCGTCAAAAGGCCCTCGTCCCGGACGTAGCGGGCGAGAACGCGTGGGAAGGTCCCGTAGCTCCTGGGATGGGGCAGGCCCAGAACATCGGGCCGGCCGGCCTCCAGGGCGGCTCCGGCGTCGCTTCCCACGCTGGTCCACGGAAGCTGCAGGGCCCACCGGACGTCGTCCTCGCTCATCATGTGGTAGATGGCCATCACCCGGCCCTCTCCCGCGGCCACCAGGTCCCACGCAGCATCCGCCGGATCCTTGCCCCACTCCTCGGCGACGGTCGCCAGGCTCTTCCCCTCGAAGTGGGCGAGCTCCGGATTGCGGGCGTTCACCAGCACGATGCCGTCCCAGCCGCCGGCGGCCTCGACGATGTTCCACCATCCTGGATACCCCGTGACCAGCTCCTCTTTGAGTCGTGCCCGGACTCCGGGTCGGACGATCCGCGCCCGGGCCGAGTCCACCCCGCCATCGAAGACCCAGGAGGGGATCGTCGCCTCCAGCCCGGTCCCCCCGGCGGTGTACGGGTAGAGATCCGCCGCCACGTCGACTCCGCGGGCCCGGGCCGCCTCGATCTCGGCGGCCGCCTCACGGATGAGGTGCCCCCAGCCCGGCTCGTACGCGGCCTTGAAGTGGAAGATCTCCACCGGCAAGCCGGCCCGCTCTCCGATCTCGATGGCCTCCCCCACCGCCTCCACGAGCTCCCTTCCCTCCCCCCGGATGTGGCTGGCGTAGATCCCGCCGTACCGGGCGGCCACGCCGGCCAGCTCGACCAGCTCCTCGGTCCTGGCGAAGGCGGAGGGGGGATAGATGAGGGCCGTGGTCATGCCCATGGCTCCCTGGCGCATCGCCGAGGCCATGATGTCCTTCATGCGCGCCAGCTCCGGGGGCGACGGAGCGCGGGCGTCGTTCCCGAGCACGGCCACCCTCGCCTGGGTTGCGCTGAAGTAGGACCCGAAATTGATGGAGATGCCCCCGTCCTGGAGACCTTCGAAGTAGAGAGCCACCGAGTCGACGCCCACCGGTGTGCCACCCTCGCCGCCGATGGCCGTGGTCACGCCCATACGGAGCTTGTTCTCCGCGAGGCCGCTACGAGGAAGCACACTCCCGGACTGGTCCATCATGTCGATGAAGCCGGGGGCGACGTACAGGCCTTCGGCGTCGATCTCTCGGAGCCCCCCCTCGGCTACCCGGCCAACCTTCGCGATCCGTCCCTGCCGAATGGCCACGTCGGCCCGGATCCAGGGATTGCCCGCACCGTCGAGCACGCGCCCGTTGCGGACCACCACGTCGAAGGGCGGACGCGCCGCCGGCTCCTGGCCTCGGCCCGAGGAGGGGGTGCCGAGGGCCAGACCGGCCGTGAGGAGAAGTACGTGCCTGCCCATGGTCACTCCAGGTGAAGATGCGCCGCGACGATCGGCGCTCGGCCGTACCGGGTCAAGGCCCCGTTTGCCGCCCCGGAGCGGAGGACGATAGCTTGCCGGCCCATGGAGATTCCCTCGTTCTTCCGGCGCTATCTGCTTCCGGGCCTCGTATTCCAGTCCGTGGTCATCGCCGGCGGATACGGCACGGGGCGGGAGCTGGTGGAGTTCTTCCTCACCCAGGGACCCCTGGGCGGCCTCCTGGCCATCGGGGTCACGATGGTGATCTGGAGCGCCGTCTCCATGGTCACGTTCGAGCTGGCCCGGCTCTGGGGAACCTTCGACTACCGCCACTTCTTCAAGCACCTGCTGGGTCGAGGCTGGTGGCTCTTCGAGATCTGCTACGTGTGCCTGCTCCTGGTGATCCTGGCCGTGGTCGCGGCAGCCTCGGGAGCCATCATGGAGGAAACCTTCGGACTCGGCTACTGGCTGGGCGTCGGAGCGGTCATGGTCGCGGTCGGCCTCCTCGTGTTCGGGGGGAACGACACCATCGAGCGCTTCTTCACCGCCTGGTCGGTGGTCCTGTACGCCCTGTACGCCGCCTTCTTCCTCTGGTGCTTCCATCGGTTCGGGGATGCCATCACCGCGAACCTGGGGGCCCAGCCGGCGGGGGGCGGCTGGCTGTGGGCCGGGCTCCGGTACGCCGGGTACAACCTCGCCGTCATCCCCCCCGTGCTGGCTACCCTGAGGGTCCACTCCACCCGCCGAGAAACCTTCACCGCCGGCGCCCTGACCGGCCCCATCGCCATGGTCCCGGGGCTGCTCTTCTTCCTGGCCACGGTGGGTCAGTACCCGGAGATCGTCGACGCCCGCGTGCCCGCCAACGTGCTGCTCGAGATCCTCGGGTCGCGGGCCTTTCAGGTCGCCTTCCAGGTGGTCCTGTTCGGAACCCTGGTGGAGACGGGCGCCGGCCTGATCCACGCGTTCAACGAGCGGGTCTCGGGCCTTCGAGCCGACCAGCACGCGGAGCTCCGTCGGTGGCTGCGGCCGGCGGTGGCAGTCGGGTTCCTGGCGCTGGGGACGTTCATCAGCCGCTTCGGGCTCATCGACCTGATCGCCCGCGGCTACGGCACCCTCACCGTGGGCTTCCTCGTGGTCTACGTATTGCCGGTGCTCACCCTGGGAGTCTGGAGGATCAGGACCGCAGGCCTCCCATCAGCCCCCCGGAGCGGCTCCGGCTCCGGCTGAGCTGTCTCGCGAGGCCCCCCCGGCCTCGACCCCCGCCCACCGGTCCATCAGGATCGACGCGGTGAGCTGTCCCAGGAGATTGGTGGCGCTCCGGAACATGTCCGGGATGCGGTCGATTCCGAGGAGGATGGCGAGTCCCGCCAGAGGGATCCCAACGGTCTCCAGGGCCGGCGCCAGGGTGACGACTCCGGACGAAGGAACCGGGGCCACCGTCAGGGCCACGAGAAAGGTCGCCAGGACGGCCCCACCCACCGCAGCTGCCGACATGGGCACGTCGAACAGGTGCGCGAGGAAGATGATGGCGGCACCCTGGAAGAGGGCGCTCCCCGCGCGATACATGGAGGCTCCCAGCGGCACCACCAGATCGGCGATGGGCTCCGACACCCCCAGGTCCTTGACCTCCTCCAGGGACATGGGGAGGGCGGCCACGGTGGACGTGGTGGAAAACGCGATGGAGGCCGCTCCGAAGGTCCCCTCCAGGAAACGCATCGGTCCCATCCCCGCGACCACGCGCAGGAGCAGCAGGTGCACCGCGGCCAGGAAGATCGCGAGCCCCACGACCACGCATACGATGAATACCGCCAGGCTCTGAAGGAGACCCCAGCCCATCTGCGCCGTCACCGGCGCCGCCAGGCCGAAGATGCCCAACGGAGCCGTCCAGAGGATCCACCAGACGAGCTTGATGAGGGCCTCCCCCACCGCGTCGGCCAACCCGATCAGGCGGTCCCGGGGGCCGTCGTCCAGGGTCGCCGCCGCGGCCGCCAGGAGGGCCGTGAACACGATGAGGGGCAGGAGCGCTCCCGAGCTGGCCGCGGCGAAGGGATTGGAGGGGATGAGGCTCACGAGGAAGTCCACGAATCCCGGCAGCTCCGGAGCCGCCTGGGCCGCTGCCGGGGGCGCCGTCACGTCCGGGGCGAAGGCGAGGCCCAGGTGCATCACGCCCATCCCGATGAGGATAGCCGGGACGAGCGTGACCCAGAAGTAGGCCAGCGTCAGGCCTCCGAGGCGCCCGAGCTTTCTGGGATCCCCCAGCTTCGCCACGCCCGAGAAGATGACCGCCATGACCAGGGGGATGACCACCATGCGAATGGCGTTCATGAACGCGGTGCCCAGAGGCGCCGAGCCCTCGGCGATGGTCAGGAGGAGGTCGGAGCCCGTCGCCGCGGCCAGGAGACCGCAGCCGAGGCCCGCGACGAGGCCCACCGCGATGGCGATGTGGAGCATGGGAGGTCTCCTCGGGAGGTTGACGTGGGCCGCAAAGGGGCGAGCCCGCGGTCCGACGTCAAGGCCGCGGCCATCACGCCGAGGGCGAATACGAGGAGGATGACGATCAGGGCCGCCAGAACGGGGGCTGCTCGGAGGCTGGTGCCCCGGCCCCGGGCCTGGGGGCGACACTGGGATGAGGCGCGGTGCATGGCAGAGCCTCGCGGCCCCCCTCGGCGCCCGGAATGCCCGGATGAGCCCGTCGAGCGGTCCGCGCCTCGAAGGCGGGATGTCCGCGGCGGGGGAAAAGGGACGTCAGGCGCCGCGGCTCCACTCCGCCAGCAGGGTGCGCAGGTGGCCGATCCCATCGGGCGACGTCACCATCACGAGTCGGTCTCCGGGCTCGACCTCGGTGTGCCCGGAGGGCACGAAGGCACGCTCACCCCTCCGGATCATGGCCACCAGCGCGCCTTCGGGCAGGGCGAGGTCGCGGAGCCGTCGATACGCCAACCGGGATCCCTCCGGGACCGTGAAATCGAGCTGCTCCATGGCCGCCAGCGTTCCTCCCAGCCGCTGCTCCCGCTCCTCCAGGAGGCGGCGATGCTCGTCGGCCAGGGTCCGGGCCGCCCAGCGCATCTGACTCCGGAGCAGCACGCCCGCGAGGGTCGGATCGGCGTCGCTCTCCACCACGGGGATGATCTGGAAGTCGAACTCCCCGAAGCGCTCGCTGGCGGCCGCCAGGGTGTCGCCGGGTCGGCACGTCACCACCGAGGCCGTCATCAGATCCCCCACGGTGCGGGTCCCGGGGTCTTCCTCGTCCCGGCTGAGCAGATCCGTGTCCGTCACGATTCCCACGAGCCGGTTGTCCCCGTCCACCACGGGCCAGCTCCGGGTCCGCCGGTGACGCCCCAGCTCCTCGAGCTCCTCCAGGGGAAGCTCGGGGAGACGGGAGGCGATGAGGTGGGACAGGACCACGGAGAACATCAGGGGGAGGACGATCTCGTAGTTGTCGGTCATCTCGAACAGCGCCACCATCGCCGTGACGGGCGCGTGGGCCGCACCCCCGAACAGGGCCGCCATGCCCACGAGGGCATAGGCACCCTCGGGCGCGGTCCAGGTCGGGAAGAGGCCGTGGACGATCTTGCCGAAGGCTCCGCCGGCCATCGCCCCGATGAAGAGCGCCGGGGCGAACACACCGCCGGACCCCCCGGCCCCCAGGGTGATGGAGGTGGCGAGCATCTTCAGCACGACCAGGAGCAGCATGGCCGAGACGAGCAGGTCTCCCCGGAGGGCGAGCTCCACCCCCTCGTGTCCGATGCCGAAGATGTGCTCGCTCCCGAAGAATCCTAGGGCTCCCACGGCCAGCCCGCCGACGGCCGCCCTGATCCAGAGGGCTGTCTCCCACTCGGCAAAGAGACGTTCGAACCCGTAGACCGCCCGGATGTACAGGGTCGCCAGGGCTCCGACAAAGATGCCCAGGCCGAGGTAGAGGACGAATTCGGCCTCGCTCACGAGCGTGAACGGCTCGATGAGCTGGAACGCCGGCTGGCTTCCCAGGAAGGCCTGGGTCAGGACGGTGGCCGTCACCGAGGCGATCACCACCAGACCCAGCGACCGTGCGGCGAAGCTGGTGAGGACGACCTCCACGGCGAACATCACCCCGGCCACCGGAGCGTTGAACGTCCCGCCGATGGCCCCGGCCGCGCCGGCGGCGACCAGGATCCGCATGAGGTCCTGGCCCATCCCCGCCGCCTGGCCCACGGCGCTTCCCACCGCGGATCCGATCTGCACGATGGGGCCCTCCCGGCCCACGGATCCGCCTGATCCGATGGAGATCGCGCTGGCGATGGCCTTGACCAGGGCGACCCTCGGACGGATACGGCCGCCCCGGTGCCGCACGGCGTACTGGACCTCCGGCACGCCGTGGCCCCCGGCTTCCGGAGCGAACCGGGCAACCAGCCAGGCCACGATCACCATCCCCACCGCCGGCACGAAGAGGAGGTGGACGCGACCGAGTCCGAGGTAGCCCGTGAGTGCCGCGCCACCCCCGAAGAAGATCCGCTGACTCCAGGCGATGAGGTAGCGGAGCGCTACGGCCCCGAAGCCTGCGGCGAGACCCACGACCACGGCCATGAGAACGGGTCCACTGGTCTCGGAGCTTCGGAATCTGGCGGCCAGCCGGGGAAGCAGGGCGCGCATCATCCCACCGGTTTCACGTGCCGTTCCGCCCGCAACCGCCCCATGGCGAGGATCCCGAGCACCGGACCCACGGCCAGGACTCCATAGGCGAGCCGCCAACCTCCCACCTCCGCCAGCCACACGGTGCTCTGGACGGACACCGCGCTCAGGGCGAATCCCAGGGAGGTCTGGAGGGTGAGGGCCGTGCCGATGGCGTGCCTGGGCGCAACCTCCGTGACACACGCGCTGAACTGGGCCGAATCGGCGACGATGGTGAAGCCCCACGCCAGCGCCAGCGGTACCACGACCCACGCGCTCAGGGGAAGCACCCAGCCCATCATCACGGCACAGCTACCGGACAGGGCCATCATCCACATGGTGGTGCGCTCCCTGCCCCACCGGTCTGCCCACGCTCCGGCGACCACGGCTCCCGCGCCTCCGGAGGCGATGACGCCGAAGGCCACCAGCTCCGCCGCGTGAAATCCGCCCACGGTCGAACCGCCCGCCGGCGTGGCAAAGAAATCGGTGAAGTAGACGCTCACGGTCGCCCACATGGCGTACAGCTCCCACATGTGCCCCAGATACCCGCCCGTAGCGAGCATGGTGCGTCGGTCCCCGAAGACGTCCAGGACCTGCGCCCACGAGAAAGGCCGACGACCGAAGGGATAGGGTCCATCCCGGTAGGCGGTGAGCACGAGGACGCTGGCCAGGCATCCTGCCAGCGAGGCGCCGAGGATCACCGAGGTGACCCCCGGCCCACCCGCGGCCTTCAGCAGGTAGGGGGTGGCTTTCCCCACGGTGAGGGCTCCCACCACCGTTCCGATGGCGAACCCCCGGGCAGATCGGAACCAGGTGGCGATCATCTTCATCCCCGGGGGATATACGCCGGCCAGGAAGAACCCGGTGGCGAAGCGCGCCGCCAGGGCCACGGCAAAACCGGGCACCACCAGAAGCGCGGCGTTGGCGGCGGCCGCGGCCAGGGCGCTCACCGCGAAGTACGCCCGAGACGGGAAGACGTCGGCCAGGTTCAGGAGGGCGGCCACGGCGGTTCCCGCCACGAACCCCAGCTGCACCACGGTGGTGAGCCATCCTACCTGCGTCATGCTGAGTTCCCAGCGGATCTGCAGATCGGGGCCGGCCGCGCTGGCCGTGAACCACTCGGACATCCCGAGAAGGACGGCCGCCGACACCAGCAAGAGCATGCGCCACCGCCGCGGATCCTGGTCGAAGGGCTCCGCCCCTGCCCGAGGCCCGTGGCCCGGCTCCTCGCGGGATGGCGGGGTCAACGGGCTACCCGACCAGCTGCCTCACCACGAACCACACGTTGGCGGGGCGCTCCGCGAGGCGCCTCATGTACCAGGGGAACCACCCTTGCCCGTAGGAGATGAGGACGCGCATGCCGTATCCCGACCTGGCCAGCCGGGCCTGCTCGGCGGCCTGGATTCCGTACAGCATGGCGAACTCGTAGGCCTCTTTCTCCAGCCCGAGCTCGTACGCGAGCCGGTTTGCCTCGCCGACCATGTTGGGATCGTGGGTGCCGAAGACGGGACGACCGGCTCGACCGTTGCGGCGGGCCCTGAGAAGCGTTCCGGCAAGGCGCACGTAGTTCCGGTCCACGTCCGCCTTCCGGCGGAAGGCGACCTCCGGCGGCTCGCGGTAGGCCCCCTTGACCAGTCGGATGGCCGGATGGAGCGGCAGGAGGCCCTCCAGATCCTCCGCAGTCCGGTGGAGGTAGGCCTGCAGGCACAGGCCCACGTTGGGGTGGTCCTCGCGGACCGCCTTGAAGAGCTCCAGGGTGGCGTCCAGGTATTCGGACCCCTCCATGTCGATCCACAGGAGCCTGCCGCCGTCGCAGGCCCTCGCCAGGCGGTCCAACCGATGGCGGGCCTCGTCCGGCGACTGGTCCAATCCGAGCTGCGTGAGCTTCACCGAGAGCTCCGTATCGATGCCCGCACTCCCGACCGTCTCCATGGCGTGGAGGTATTCATCCGCCACTTCATCCGCCTCGGCGGCGGAGGTGACGTTCTCACCCAGGAGGCTCAGTGTGGTGGGAATCCCCTCGACCTTGAGCCTTTCGGCCGCCGTCACCGCCTCCTCGAGCGTCTCCCCGGGAAGGAACCGCCGCGTCGCCCTCCTGACGAAGCGGTACCGGGGCAGACGCTCGGCCAGGAAGGGATTCTTGGACGCCCACAGCAGCACGTTTCTCAGCACGTTGGCTCCTTACTCCCGAACGAAGCGGTACATGAGGCGGATGAGACGGTACGCTTCGTCGGCATCGTCGGCGCGATAGGTCACGGTATAGCCGTCCTCCCGGGACACACCCGGGATCGACTGAAGAATCGCCACATGGGTCGGCGACGTGAAGCGCATTCGAAGACGGACGGGGGTCCCGACGTCCCAGGGGGGGATCTGGCCCCGCTGCAGACGATCCAGCGCCCGGGCAGTCGCCTGGCGCAGGTCGTCGTGCACCACCACGGGATGCCGGAGGCGGGCCGCGGCCGGCGTGACCGAGGTTTTGGTGGTCACCGTCTCGGCTGCCAGGAACGACCGGATCTCGGCCGTGAACGCGGAATCGCCGGCCGCGAGAATGACGGGCACGCCGTGCATCCCGGCGAACGCGGCGTTCATCCCCGCCTCACCCACCTCCACGTCGTTGAGCCAGAGTCCCTTCACGGACCCGGTCCCCGTATGGGCCAGGAATCCGGTGGGGTCCCCGGCCCGGGCGTGGTAGCCGAGGAAGATCGCGCCGTCGAACGACCCGTCGAGCCCGGACACCATGCCCAGCGGCTTGATGGAGCCCTGGATGTAGGTCACCCGCGGATCGAGGTCGGTGTGGAGCACGTTCTGGTGGTCGCCGTGGGAGTCGTTGACCACGATCTCCGCCGGACCCCGCGCGAAGATGGCTTCCACGACGGCGTTGACCTCGTCGGTCATGAGGCGGCGGGCGGTGGCGTAGTCCTTCCCGCCCGACGAGGTCATGGCGCCGGTGCCGACACCGGAGATCCCCTCCATGTCCACGGAGATGAAGATCCTGGGGTCTGCCTGCGCGCTCGCCGCCGTGGCCGACAGCGCGAGCGCGGCCAGAGGACGGAGCCAGCCCCTCACGATCCACCTCCCCCAGATCCCCCACCCGGGAGACCCAGCCCCGCGAAGGGCGTGTAGCCGGCGGCCACGAGGGCGTCCCGATACCGGGCGACGTCGCCGGCCAGAAGCGAGCCCACGACCTCGTCGATCTCCCTGGCGGCGTTCTCAGCCTGACGCATCATGATCTCCTCGTTGTCGGATGGTGCCCCTTCGGCGCTGCCCAGGGCCCGCATGGGCGCCCGCACCGCGTCGGCCACGGTGTCGAAGCTGCACAGACCCCGGCAGTCCGGCCCGGTGAACAGGCGCTCCATGGCTTCACGCAGGGCCGCCTGCAGGGATGTGCCCTGCTCCCGAAGCTCCTGGTGCTCGGAGGCCAGGGTCCCGAGGACCATCTCGACGCCGTCCAGCGCTTTCTGGAGCTGGTCACGAGCGTCGGATACGTCCTCGCCGATGCGCGCCATGTCCCTCAAGGCGGCGAGCTTGGCGCGCAGGTCGGCGGTGGTGACCGTGCTTCTCGGATCCTGCCGGACCTCCAACCCCGCGGCGGACGCCGTATCGCCGAGCGTGACCGTCACCGTGTAGCGGCCCGGAAGCGCCTCCATGCCCGGGAACTGCTGGGGATCCGCGTCACCCCCCGGGCGCAGGTTCCACGACAGACGGTTCACCCCGGGCTCCGCCGCCACCCCCCTGCTGAACACGAGGGCCCCGTCCCCATCCGTGACCTCCACTCGCGCCTCGCCTTCCGCGGCGGCCCAGAAGCTCAACAGCGCTCCGACGGGGCGGGGCTCGGCCTGCTGCATGGCGTGCCCGGTGGATCGGTAGCCGATTCCCTCCGCGATGTTCGCCCGCAGCGCGGGAGGGGGTGAGAAGACGTGCACGGCACGGGAACGGATCTCCGGATCCGCGGCCAGCTCCCGCAGGGGCCGGATGTCGTCGACGATCAGGACGCCCCGTCCATGGGTGCCCAGGACGAGATCTCCGTCACGTGGGTGCACTTCCAGGTCACGAATCGGTACAGAAGGAACGTTCGATGTATATTTATTCCAACTACTTCCTCTGTCCAAGCTCATGTAGAGTCCGAACTCCGTGCCCAGGAACAACAGGTCCGGGCTTTCCGGATCCTCTTCGATGGCGTGAACAAATCCGTCGATCCCCGAGGTCGCCAGGGGCAGCCAGGTCTCGCCGTGGTCTTCGGTGACCCAGGCGCGGGGGGTCCAATCCCCCCTCCGGTGGTCCTCGGCCACCACATAGGCCCGCCCGGGCTCGTGCCTGGAGGGCTGCACGTCGGGAATCCAGATCCCCGCAGGAAGGTCCGGGATACGGTCGGCCACGTTGGTCCATGTCGCTCCCCCGTCCCGGGTGACCTGGACGTTGCCGTCGTCGGTCCCCACCCAGATCACACCCTCCTCGAGGTGGCTGGGACCGATGGCGATGATCGTGGTGTGCATCTCCGCCCCGGAGCCGTCCAGGGTCAGCCCTCCGGACTGGTAGGCGCGTTGCTGGTCCGGGTCGTCGGTGGTGAGATCCGGAGAGATGATGTCCCAGGAGCCCCCGTGGTCGGCACTTCGATGGAGGAACTGGCTGCCCAGGTAGATGGTGGTGGAATCGATGGGGTCCACGGTCAGCCCGGCGTTCCAGTTGAAGCGGAGGGTCTCACCGTCGGGATGCACGGGACGGATGCTCTCCTGCACCCCCGTGCGCTTGTTGAATCGCAGCAGGTTCCCTCCCTGGGACATGGAGTAGCCGTGGTCCGGGCTGGAGAAGTCGTTCATGACGGTGAACCCGTCTCCTCCCCCGACCCTTCGCCAATGGGCGTTGAGGATGCCTTTGTTCTCCCAGACCGTAGTCGGGCCCCACCAGGAGCCGTTGTCCTGAAGTCCGCCGTAGACGTTGAAGGGAACCTCGTTGTCCACGTCGATGTGGTAGAACTGCGCGAACGTGAGGTTCTCCACGAACCGCCAGTGGACGCCTCGGTCGTAGGTGAACGCGATGCCTGCACGTCCCCGTGCACGACCCCGCTCGAGACCACGGTCCGCCAGGTACGGCCCTGATCCTCGGTGACCTGGATGGAGGAGGCCAGCCGGTAGAGGCGATTCTCGTTGAGCGGGTCTACGCGAATGTCCGCGTAATAGAAGGGCCTCGGATTGATGCCGTCCTCGTTGGAGACGGTGTGCCAGGTCCATCCGCCGTCATCCGAACGCAGCAGGGCACTCGCCTCGGCCTCCACCAGCGCATAGACCACATCCGGCTCGCTCCGGGCGATGGACACGCCGATGCGCCCGAGCTCCCCTGCGGGAAAGCCGTCCTCGGGAGCCATGCGGCGCCAGCTCTCTCCTCCGTCGTGGGTGACGAACAGCCCCGAGCCGGGTCCCCCGGAGGTGAAGAAGCCCGGCTCCCGGCGGAACTCCCACATGGCGGCGAATATCTTCCGGGGATTGCCCGGATCCATGACCATGTCCGCCACGCCGGTGCTGGGGTTCTGCCACAGCACGCGCTCCCACGTCGCCCCACCGTCGAGGGTGCGGTACACCCCGCGTTCCTCGCCGTCGGACCAGGCCGGCCCCAGGACGCCCACGTAGACCACATCGGGGTCGGTGGGGTGGGTGAGGATGCGATGGATGCGCTCGGAACGCCCCAGCCCGCCGCGCCCACGTAGATCACGTTCCGGTCCGCCAGGGCCACCTCCACATCGGAGACCCGCCCGCTCATGCCCGCGGGCCCGATGGCTCGCGCCCGCATGGCGGCGAACGCGTCGTCCTGGCCGGACAGAGGCGGCGCCAACACGGACGCCCAGAGGAGCAGCGGGAGCGTGACCGGGATCTTCATGGCAGGTCGGTGGGGATTGGGGAAAAGAACGAGAGGCGCCGGGCCGGTCCTCGTGGTCCGGCTGCCCACAGAGTAGTCGGCCACCTTGGGTACGGCCACCCGCTCGGAGGGGTCTACCCGACCAGAAGCCGGATCTGGGGAAAGCTCCCCAGCTCCGCGGCCTCCAGCAGGCGGCGGAAGTCGGCCACCGGCCCCAGGATCAGCTGGTTCATGGCGGACTCCAGGCGCGCCACCGCATCCCCCATGCGCTCGAGGTCGAGCCGCTGACCCTCGGTGGGCCGGTCGTAGGATCCCGCGAGCGTTCGCACGCTTCGACGATACCGGTTCACCTCGGCGTCGGACGACGCGTCGACGAGGGCGCTCTCCAGGGCACGCGCTCCCTCCCGGATCTCCCGGGCCGTGTCGTCGTCCCGATCGCCGACACCTGCCAGCGTCCGGTCGAGGGCGTCCCGGATCTCCTGGGCTGCGGACCGCACCGCCTGGAGCCGCCGCTCCAGGTCGAGGCCGGACCGTATCGCCTGGACCTTCTCCAGCCGCTCCTCCATGGGCACCTCCACCCGGGGATCGGCCAGGACCGTCACCCTGCCCTCGGCGGATGCGCCCCCCGCGCTCACCCGGACGCCGTACGTGCCCGGCAGCACCTCCGGGGCCTGGCGTCCGGAGCGCCCCCTCGCTCCCTCGCCTCCGGACCATGCCGGAGCATCCTCGCGGAGGTCCCAGGCGACACGATTCAGGCCCAATCCGGCTGGAGCCCGGAGGGTCGACACATCCTGGCCTTCGCCGTCGGTGACACTGATCTCCACCGAGTCCCCGACCTCTCGGCCCACCCAGTAGGTCAGAAGGGCTCCCGCGGGTCGGGTCTCTCCCTGGAAGAGCGCGTCACCCGAGAAATGGTATCCATCGACCGCGGCGGTGTGACGGAGATACGCCAGAGGAGCCTCGAAGAGGTGGAGCGGCTCCTCCGTCAGACCCGGGTCCTGTGCAAGCGCCCGCAGGGGGCGGATGTCGTCCACCACCCACAGGGCCCTGCCGTGGGTGCCGATGACCAGGTCGTGATCACGGGGGTGGACCTGGAGCGCCCGGACGGGCGCGGTGGGAAGCCCGTGCGTCCACTTGAACCAGGAATCACCCCGGTCCAGGGATACCCAGAGGCCGAGCTCTCCCCCCGCGAAGAGGAGGTTGGGCGTGAGAGGGTCCTCCTCCACCGTGTGCAGGAAGCCGTCGATGGCCGTGCCCCCTCCGATGTTCGTCCACTGTCTGCCGTAGTCCTCTGTCCGGTACAGGTAGGTCTCCCAGTTCCCCCTGCGGTGGTCGTCGAACACCACGTAGGCGGTGCCTGCGTCGTGCTTGGAGGCCTCGATGTGGGGGATCCAGGTGGCGTCCGGCACGCCCCCGATGCGGTTGGTCACGTCTTCCCACGTGCCCCCGCCGGCACGCGCCAGGTGAACCTTGCCATCGTCCGACCCCACCCAGATGAGCTCGGGGTCGACGGGGCTGGGGGCGATGGTGAGCAGGGTCGTGTGGTTCTCGGCACCCGTGGCCTCCCTGGTGAGGCCGCCGCTCTCCTGCTGACGCTGCTTTTCGGGGTCGTCGGTCGTGAGATCGGGGCTGATGATGTGCCAGGTAAAACCGCGGTCCGGGCTTTTGTGGACGAACTGACTACCGTAGTAGATGGTGCCCACCTGGAACGGATCGAAGGCGAGCGGGGCATTCCAGTTGAAGCGAAGATCGATGCTGTCGGGTGCCCAGGGTCGGATGGACTTGCGCTCGCCGTTGCGCAGATCGAACCGCTGCAGGTTCCCCCCCTGGGACATGGCATAGCCGTAGCTCGGGTCGCGGACGTCCAGCATGGCGTTGAACCCGTCTCCGAAGGCGATCTCCTTCCAATGGGGATTCCGGATGCCACCCACCTCCCACACGTCCGAGGGACCTCTCCAGGAGCCGTTGTCCTGCATCCCTCCGTAGATGTTGAACGGAACGGCGTAGTCCACGGATACATGGTAGAACTGGCCCACCGGGAGGTTGTCGAACAGCCGCCAGGTTTCCGCTCGATCCTGGGATTCCCAGAGGCCTCCGTCGGTGCCTACGAGGATATGACGACCGTCCGCGGGATCGATCCACATGGCGTGGAAATCCGGGTGGACGTCGGCACCCATGGGCGCGAAGGACCGCCCACCGTCCTCGGAGATGAGCATCCGCGAGTTGAGGTTGTAGAGCCGCAGCTCGTTCTCCGGATCGACGAAGATGTCCGCGTAGTAGAAGGGTCGGTTGGCCACTCCTCGTTCGTCGTTCACCGTCTCCCACGACCTGCCGCCGTCGTCCGACCGGAGGAGGGCGCTACGCTCGGCCTCCACGAGCGCGTACACGATGTCCGGGTCCGACGGGGCCACCGCCAGGCCGATCCGCCCCAGGTCGCCGGCCGGCATGCCGTCCGCCTCCGAGTACCGTTGCCAGCTCTCGCCCCCGTCGTGCGTGACGTAGAGCCCCGAGCCCGGCCCGCCCGACGTGAGGAACCACGGCTCACGGCGGAATTCCCACATCCCCGCGTACAGCGTGAGGGGGTTGGAGGGATCCATCACCAGGTCGCTCACGCCGGTGCGCTCGTTCACCCACAGGACCCTGCGCCACGTCCGGCCGCCATCCGTGGTCTTGTAGACGCCGCGCTCCTCGCCGTCCGACCAGGCCGGTCCCATGACGCCGACCCAGACCACGTCGGGGTCGCGCGGATGGATCACGATCCGGTGGATCCGCTCGGACTGCTCGAGCCCCAGGAGCGTCCACGTGCGCCCTCCGTCCACGGTCTTGTACAGGCCGGCGCCCACCCCCGCGCTGTTGCGGGGGTTCCCTTCCCCGGTCCCGACCCAGACGACCTCCGGCACGTTGGGGTCGATGGCCACCGCTCCGATGCCGCTCACGCGCTCGTGGTCGAACACCGGGGTGAACGTGATCCCCCCGTTGGTGGACTTCCAGACGCCCCCCGTGGCCGCGCCCACCCAGATGACGTCGGGATCCGAGGCGAGGGCGTCCACGGTGGCGATCCTGCCGCTCATGCCGGCTGGTCCGATGCCCCTGGCCTGCAACGCCGACAGGAGGTCGGGATCCACGCCCTGGGCGGCGAGCCCTCCCGAAGCCAGGAGCATCACGAGCCCGAGGAGCGGCGGCGCGACGAGGGAAGAGGAGATACGCATGACCAGGAACGTGTGCGGGAGCGATACGATAGGAAGACGCCCCCGCGCCGGGGGCGCGAGGGCGAATGGACGCTGGCCGGGGCGGGGCGTCAACCCCGCGGCTCAATCCATGAAGGTCTCCGTCAGCGGACCTGGAAGGTGATGGGGAAGCTCACCCACACCGGGACGCGCTCATCGCGGTTCAAGGCAGGCGTGAAGCGGTACACGCCCGCGACCCGGCGGGCGGCGTCGTCCAGGGCCTCGTGTCCCGAAGACTGGTCGATGAGGACTTTCTGGACGGTACCCTCCACGTCGATGAAGAAGTACACACGCACGGTGCCGCCGATACCAGCGTCTCGGAGGAGCGGCGGGTACTCCCGCTCCATGGCCTCCACCACCTCCCGGCGGTTCACGATGCTCGGAGCGACGGTGAACGGCGTGAATGTGGGAGCGGCGGAGATATCGCCTCGTTCCTGCGGCGGCGGTGGCGGAAGTCGGTCGGCTTCGTCGTGACGTACGACGGGGGTCTCCGGCGGTGCGGGAGCCGGGACCTTCGTCGGGGCCGGTGGCACCGCGTCGGTCGTTGCGGCCTCCTGATCGGCGGATTCTCCCGTGTTGATGTTCACCTCGAGGCTGCACGCCGCAACCACCAGCACGGCGGCGATGGCCGACCGTACGAGGACCCCCCTCCAACCTCGCTTCCTGTCCAGACCCAACATGGCACGAATCCTCCGTTCGATGGTTGTGACCCTCTCTCCGAAGCCGGCCCCCAGGGGCACGGCGGAGCCGGGCCGGGCTCCGACGTCGAGAAGGAGGCGGGCGTAGGACTTCAGCCCACTCCGGGTCCTGGCCAACACCCGCGCATCGCAGTCGGTCTCCACGGCATCCCTCAGCCGATGGAAGCCCCACCAGAGGGGGAGATTCCACGGCTGCGCGACCAAAGCGAGCAGGCCGGCGGCCAGGAGCGCGGGATCGCGTCCGGCACGGTGCTCCGCCTCGTGTGTGAGGATGAGACGCCGGTCCTCGTCATCGAGCTCGAGAACCCACGGGGGGATCACGATCTCCGGATTGCGAACGCCCAGCACCGCGGGCCCGACCCCGTCGGAGAGCAGCACCCGGTGTCCGTCCAGGCTTCGCGCGGACCAGCGTCTGGCTGCGCGGCCCAGGCGCCAGGCTCCGAAGGCGAGCACCAGGAGGAGACCCAGGGACGCGACGGCCCAGACCACCCCGAGGGCGACGTCGAGGCTCACCGCCCTGTCCGGCGGAAGCGCCCCACCCAGCGCCCCGAGGGGCGCGTTCACGATGGGCTCGATGGCACCGAACAGCACCGTCACTCCCCCGCGCCCGGCCAAAAGCCGGGGGGCGACGAGCCCGACGAGAGGGATGAGCACGGACGCGCACACGGCCCCGCCCCAGAGGAGTCGACGACTCCGGCGGAGCGCGCGATCCGTCAGGGCTGCCCCACCCAGGACAAGGGCGGATACCGCCATTGCATACGCCATCCACAGGGTCAGCATCCCACCTCCTCGATCGTGCGGCTACTACGACCCTCGTAGACTGTACGGCGGCGCGCGGCCGCTGTCAACTATTCTCATAGTTGTGCGGCCCGCGGCGGTGCATGCGGGCGCACCGTGCCACGGTCAACGAGACTCAATCGGCTCGGCAGGTCTCTGTGAGCCACAACCTACTCCTGTGCCATGCCTGACCCGGTGTGATAACTCCACACCAGGCCCGACAGACCAGCCACCAGATCCGCGGCCTGCTCCTGGTCCTCCAGTCCCCGGACCATCACCACCAGGACGTAGGGATCCTGGTCGCGGGGGAAGACGACCGCCGCATCGTGGTTGTGCGCGGTGATCCAGCCGGTCTTGTTCGCCACCCGCGTGCCCTCCGGGACTCCAGCGGGAATGTTCTCACGAAAGTGCTGCCGCTCCAGAATGCCGAGCATGGAGGCTCGGGACTCCGGCGAGAGGCGATCGCCGGTGGCGACCGCGGCCAGAAGGACCCCCAGGTCGCGGGCCGTCGTCGTGTTGGAGAGACCGGCCTCGTAGGCCTTCATATCCTCCACGCCGCGGAGCACCTCCATGGAATCCGCTCCCAGCTCCCGGAGCGTCGCGTTGACCCGCCGGGCATCGGCAACCTCGACGAGGATGTTCGTGGCCAGGTTGCTGGACCAGGTGATCATGTGCTCGACGAGCTCCCGCACGGGGACCCGCTCTCCGAGCCTCCCGTAGAACGTCGTGTCCGAATCCGAGTCGGGTGGAAGCACGAACGTGGAGCCGTCGACGATGGACGTGAAGGTGTTCTTCACCTCCACCGGGGTGTCGAGGCGGGAACGGCCGGCCTCGTGATCCAGATACAGCTGCAGCATCACGGCCACCTTCATGGTGCTGGCCGCGTGCATCCTCGTGTCGGCGCCGAGGAGCAGGGAATCACCCGTCGGAGCCAGGCCCCGGTAGTACAGGCCCACCTCGGCGCCGCTGTACTCGATGCGCGCTTCGAGCTCGGCTCGGAGTCGAGCCAGCGCATCCGGAGGTCGGTCGGAAGCGCAGGAAGTCATGAGGGCGGAAGCGACGACGGCGAGAAAGGCGGGGTGCAGCCGAGGAGCCATGGGCTACTCCGGAGGAGTCCCGAGGGTGCTACGCCAAGACTAGACAGGAGGCTCGCCACCGTCTAGGCTTGCGCCGACATGATCACCACCCTCGCGCTCCTGGCCGCGATGGCAGCGCCGGCCGACTCTCTCACCTTCAGCGGGAGGGGCGGCGAACTCGAGGTTCAGGTCCCACGTCGGGAGCAGGTGGACGTCCGCATCGACGGGCGCCTGGACGAGGAGGTCTGGAGCGGAGCGGCGCTCCTCTCCGACTTCACCCAGTACGAGCCCGTGGAGGGAGTGGTCCCCGACGAGCCCACGGAGGTGCGCGTCTTCTACTCAGGGGAGGCCATCTACTTCGGGATCCGAGCCATTGACCCACGCCCCGAGCTCATTCTCGCCCGGCTCGGCGAGCGGGACCGCGCCGTGTTCGGCGACGACTGGGTGCGGATCATGCTGGACACCTTCGACGATCAGCGTCAGGCGTACGTGTTCTACGTGAACCCCCTGGGGCTTCAGACCGACGGGCTATGGATCGAGGGGTACCGGGGCCGGATGGGTAGCAGCAGCGGCGTGTCCATCGACTACAGCCCGGACTTCATCTGGGAGTCCGACGGACGGGTGACGGAAGACGGCTGGACCGCCGAGATGCGCATCCCCTACGTGTCGCTCCGGTTCAGGGAGGTCCCGGAGCAGAGCTGGGGCATCCAGGTGGCCCGGGAGGTGAAGCGGAAGGGCTTCAAGCAGAGCTGGGCTCCCCTCACGAAGGACGTGTCCAGCACGCTGGCTCAGAGCGGCAGGCTCGTGGGCCTCCGTGAGCTACACCCCCGTCGCCTGGTGGAGGTGAATCCGGTGGCGACGGGGACCCGGACGGGAAGCGACGCCACGGGGGAGTTTCTGCGGGACGATCCCCACGGGGACTTCGGCGTGAACGCCCGGATGGGCGTGACCCAGAACCTGGTCCTCGACGCCACCTACAATCCGGATTTTTCCCAGGTGGAAGCCGACGCGAACCAGATCAGCGTGAACGAGCGGTTCGCCCTGTACTTCCCCGAAAAGAGGCCCTTCTTCCTGGAAGGAGCGGAGATCTTCAACACCCCGGCGCGCCTGGTCTACACGCGCCAGATCGTCGATCCTGTCGGGGGGGCGAAGCTCACCGGCAAGGTGGGAGCGTTCCAGATCGGGTACGTGGGCGCCCTGGACGAGAGTCCCACGACGCTGGGGGGCGGAAGCGGAAACGCCGCGTTCAATCTGTTGCGGGCCCGACGGGATGTCGGGGCGGGTTCGACGGTGGGGCTGCTGTACACCGACCGGACCCTCACCGACGGCTCAGGTGCGTTCAACCGGGTTCTGGGAGGGGACGCGCGACTCGTCTTCGGGGGAAGGTATACGGTCACCACCCAGGTGGCGGGGAGCCTGACGCGCGAGGTGGGCGAGGATACCCATGACGGGCTCCAACCCCTGCTCAGCGTGGATCTGGCACGGAGCGGGCGCTCCTTCACCTGGAGTGCCGCCCTCACGGACATCGCTCCCGGCTTCCGGGCCCGTTCGGGATTCATCACCCGGTCCGGCGACACGGAGCTGACGGCGGGAATGACCTTCACGCGGTACGGGGCGCCAGGTTCCCTCCTGGAGAGGGCATCGGTTCGCGTCACGAGCCAGAACTTCTTCCGCCACGACGACTTCTGGGCGGGGGACCTGCCCTTCGAGCACGAGATCGAGATCTGGCCGACCCTGTCGCTCCGGGGAGACCGTACGCTCACCTTCGTGCTCCGGCGGGGCTACTTCCGCTTCCTGGAGGAGGACTACGCCGGCTACCAGGTGCCGGGCGGCGACGGTCCCGTGGCCTTCCCCTTGCCGCCGTCCCTCCGAGCCATGAGCGCCTGGGGCCTGATCCCGCGGATCCGGGTGAACAACTCCCTGAACCTGAACGGGATGGCCTTCTTCCGGCAGGTTCCGATCTACGCCGAGGCGAGCCGGGGGTATGAGCTGCAGCTCAGCCCGGAGATCCAGTATCGCCCCACGACCCAGCTGCAGCTGTCCCTGAACTATCGGTACTCGAAGATCCGGCGCATGCGGGCCGACGAGCTGGAGGACGTGATCGGAGAGGACTACTCCACCGTCAACCTTCCCCGGCTGAGGGTCCAGTATCAGTTCAACCGGTCCCTGTTCGTGCGCGGGATCGCCCAGTGGGAGCTGGAGGAACGCGCGGCGCTCGTGGACCCGGGTAGCGGCGCACCCCTCCTGATCGGTGGCTCACCCGTTCCGGCCCGGTCCGGCGGCCAGTTCCAGGGCCAGTTCCTCGTCCAGTACGAGCCCAGCCCGGGGACCATCTTCTACGTCGGATACAGCCGCCTCATGGAGGGGGATCGGAGCTACGACCTGGCGAAGATGGACCCCGTGGAAGACGGCCTCTTCGTCAAGCTCAGCTACCTGTTCCGCATGTAGGGGGGAGCCCCGTGTCCCACCTCAGGGTCGCTGCCCGTTCGAGTGGATCCAGTCCCAGAGAGCCTGGGCCCGCGTGACCACCGCAGCCAGATCCTCGGGCAGAAGGAAGCCCTCTTCCACCAGGTCGCCGGCCGCCAGTCGGACACGATTGAGGTACGCTCCACGCGTCCGGTACAACGCCTGGATGCTGGGGCGTGGATCCTCCCGGCCAGCCCGCTCCTCCTCGGTGCGCGACAGGGGCACGAGCGTCCCGGTGAAGTCCGTGAGCTCGTCCTGCGCCGCGACGGCGCCCGTCCGGAGGTTCCAGGGAAGATAGGTGGCAAGGGGCACCCGGATCTCCACCGAACGCACGCCCGAGAGCTCGTTTCCGATGCCATCCACCTGGGGCACGAGGGCGGGGAACGGCGGTCCGAGCTCCGGCGGCTCGCGGTCGATGATCCCCTGCGTGCGGAAGCGGAGCCCGTAGTTGGCGCGATAGGCGACGTGCACGACCTCGGGCCGGATCAGACCCGGAACCGCCGGAAGTGCCAGCGCTTCCGGATACGTGAGCGTTCCTTCGCCGAGGCTGGGATACCGGCTGGGCGGAGGGGTGATGTCGTCCCGGACCCAGTACACCAGGTCGAGGGCCAGAGCCCGCAGCGGCAGGAGGAAATCCAGCGGATTGCCCCGGTAGATTCCCTCGGCCATCTGGGCATTCTCGCCGGGCGGGAACCGGCCCACCGAGTGCTGCCCCGAGGCGAGGTGGTAGATCCGCTCGGTCTGCAACGGCAACACGTCCCGGTCTCCGTCCGATGACGTGTGGATCAGGGACGCCGCCCTGCCCCAGTATTCGTATCCGGTGTTGGTGAAGAAGACCCTGGGCCGGTGGTCTTCGTCCAGGCTGGCCAGGAGCCCGTCCTCCACGCCGGTGACGGCATCCGTCTGGGTGCGGCTCGTGAAGGGAAAGATGTCGGTCGGATAGAAGAAGGCCGAGTACCGGTGGGCATCCCTCGAGGGCTGCCCGAACCGATGATTGAAGCTGCCCCTCCCCGCCCCGGCCGTGTGGACGAGCATCCCGTCGATGGCCTTCCGCCCACCCTCGTCGACGTTGAAGCCCTGATAGAGGTAGTGGCGCAGGAAGCGTCCCGTCTGGGAAACGCCGAACGCCACCACCTGCTGCGACGGAAACACGCTTTGCAGGTCGTACTTCGCGTAGGACGCCACGTCCCGGATGGCCGCGAGGCCGAGCCCCACGATCCGGGGATCCTCGGAGCGGTACACCAGCTCGTAGATGCGCCCCGCCTCGAAGCCGCCCTCCAGGCGGATCCTGGTGAGCCGGCCGGACTCGGGACCTTCCGTCGACGCCTCGAACTCCCACTGGTCCCGGGGGATCACCTCACGCGGCGCCTCTCGACCATCCCGGACGGTGAGGATGTTCGCCGGATCCTGCGGGTCCGATGCGGCGTATGCGCGGTGTCCGCGATGCGCGAGGTCCAGCACCTCGGCGGTCGCGTCCACGGTCCAATCCGCCCGCACGAGCCCGGTGACAGGACCGCCGGGGTCGCGTGCAAAGGGAACGTGCAGGCGAAGGAGTCCCTCGCGCTCCGGCACGTCCCACTGCCAACCGACCCAGATCAGGGTCAGACCCTCGCGGAAGAAGAGTCCGTCCCCGAAGTCGTCCTCATCGACGGGATCCAGCGTCCCCCGCGACGCACGGTGGAAGTAGCGCAACGAGGCCTTGCCGCCCCGGTTGCTCACCTCCAGCCACGCCACGCCCCTGCGATCCGCCCGGTCGACGGGCTGCAGCACCATGAACTCGGCGTAGGCCTCGACCCGCCCGTCGCCGTTCCGAGGAGCCAGGCCGAGATCCACGATTGCGGCGTTGGCCTCGTTTTCGGGGTCGAATGCGAAGAAGATCCGGCCGACCAGCTTCTCATAGGGGCCGACCTCACCCCATCGGTGCCCGTCCAGCACCTCCTCCCGCCGCTCGATCTCCACACGCACCACCTCCGCGCGCAGACCAGACGGCGGCACCAGCACGAAAAGTGCGGCCGCCATGGCGACGAGGAGGGTCAGACGGCCACTCATCAGAAGGCCAGGGCGAAGCCGAGGTCAGCGACGACGTAGCGCATGGCGAGTCGACTTCCTCCGGGCAGCTTGGCAGCGACCCGGGTCAGGCGGACTCCCGGGTTGAGGGCAACGGCGTTCCACGCGCCCAGGTATACCCCGACCCCCACCTCGCCCCCGTAGCCGATGCTCCCCACGCCCCGGGGGCTGGGACCCACCCCCGGTGACTCCACCTGACCGGTGACTGCCCCCAGGCGGACCCACGGGATGAACGAGCCCCGGGTGATCAGGTTGAAGCGGAACCCCAGGTCGAATCCGGTGGCGACAAAGGGCCCTCCCGGCGGACACCCGGCCTCGGCGCAGACGAATCGATGCTGGCTGAACCCCACGTAGAACGTCCTTCGGCCGGACCCGGAGAACGCCAGGTCGAAGCCGAGCGAGGCGCCCGAAGTCGTGCCCTCGCCCAGGCCCTCCCCGTCGGCGAAGGACCCCACCGGCGTGGCCACCCCACCTCGAACCTCCACGACCAACGGGGCCGCCTGGCCTGCGGCCCACGACGGAGCGATCGCGGACAGGGCGACGGACGCCATAAGGCCGAGCACGGTGGAGGCCTTGTTCACGTGGTCCCCTGAGGCCGATGGGAGCATGCGCTGCAACGCCCTATCCTACCGGGCAACGGTGGCCGGCGCCACGACCTCGACGTTGCCCGAACGTGTCGAAGCGGAGCATCATGGGGACCACCCCGACCCGGAGCACGATGTCAGACGTCCGCACAACCGCCCGCCGCACCCACGGGTTCACCGAGTCGGTCATCCGGGAGATGACCCGGGTGGCCCGGGAGTGTGGAGCCATCAACCTCGCGCAGGGCTTTCCCGACTTCCCCGCACCGGCGTTGTTGAAGGACGCCGCCTGCGAGGCGATCCGGAGGGACGAGAACCAGTACGCCATCACCTGGGGAGCGCCCAGCCTGCGCGACGCCCTGGTGGAGAAGTACCGGTCATGGTACGGCCTCGACGTGGACGGAGACCGCGAGGTCACCGTCACCTGTGGCGCGACGGAAGCCATGGCGGCCGTCATGCTGGCGGTGGTGGACCCCGGAGACGAGGTGGTGGTGCTGGAGCCCTTCTACGAGAACTACGGGCCGGACGCGATCCTCTCCCAGGCCACGCCGGTGTTCCTCGGCCTCGAGCCACCCGACTACCGCCTGGATGCCGACCGCCTCCGGGCCCACGTGACGCCCAGGACCCGGGCGATCGTGCTCAATTCCCCCAACAACCCCACGGGCCGGGTGTTCGGCGAGGACGAGCTCGCCACGGTCGCCGAGGTGTGCAGGTCCCAGGGGATCCTCGCCATCACCGACGAGATCTACGAGCATATCCTGTACGAGGGATCCCACGTACCCCTGGCGACCCTGCCGGGGATGAAGGACCGCACGATCACCGTGAGCGGCGCCTCGAAGACCTTCTCGGTGACGGGGTGGAGGGTGGGGACCATCGTCGCGCCTCCTCCGCTCACCGAGGCCATTCGCAAGGTCCACGATTTCCTGACCGTGGGGGCGCCGGCGCCGCTACAGGAGGCCGTCGCGAAGGGCATGAGAGGGCTCGGCCAGGAGTACTATGCCACCATGGCGGCGGAGTACCGGGAGCGGAGGGACGTCCTGGTGGCGGCCCTTCAGGACGCCGGCTTCCGCTGTCAGCCGCCCGAGGGGGCGTACTACGTGCTGGCCGACTTCTCGGCGCTCAGCCGGGAGGACGACACAACGTTCGCGAAGCGTCTCGCCCGGGAGGCGGGTGTGGCGTCCGTGCCCGGCTCGAGCTTCTTCAGCGAGGCGGATCGGGGCCGGTCGCTGGTGCGGTTCGCGTTCTGCAAGCAGGTGGAGACCCTCCGGGCCGCCGGAGAGCGCCTGAAACGCTGGGATGGGCGATCGCGCCGGGGTTAGATTGGAGGGCCTCGATACCGCCACGGCGAAGCCTCCACCCCGACGCCCCGTGACATCTGCACCTGCGGACCCCACCGTCGACCTCCACGGACAGATCACCCTGTTCGGGTACCCGTCCACCGACGCGAGGGCCCGGGTGCGCACGCGGCCTCGCTCCTGGCGCCTGGCCGGCGCGATCCGGCGGGCGGCCACGGGGGTCGTGCTGGCGCCGTTCGNNNNGCCGCTGGCAGGAGCGTTTCACGCTGAACGCCGTCGACGGCCTGTGCCCCCGGTGCCAGGCCCCGATGTCCGTCCGACCCGGCCGCCTGCGCAGCCCCCATCCCCTGACGTGCGACCACTGCCATCACGAGAGCTCCCTCGAGCTGCCTGCGAAGGCCCTGGACTCGGTGGCGGCCGACTGACGCCGGCGCTTCTCAATCGGCGATGTCCCGCAATACCTCCAGCGGGGGACGCCGGAGCAGCCGGCGGCTGCTGGCCAATCCGACCGTGACGGTCACGCCGGCCACCGCCAGCCAGATTCCCCCCATCGGTGCCAGGTGCGGGGCGTAGGGCACCTCGAAGAGCCGAGGAACCATCAGGGCCGACGCAGCCCAGGCCAGCAACAGCCCGCTGGAGGTGGCCATGGTTCCCAGGGCCAGGTACTCGGCGAAGAGGACCCCGAGCACCTGGGCCTTCCGGGCACCCAGGGTCTTCAACAGAGCGCCCTCCCGCATTCTCTGGAGACGCGACGTCGCCAGCGCCCCGACGAGGACGACGACCCCCGCCAGCACGGAGAAGGCCCCGAGAAACGCGATCGCCTGACGCACCCGGGACAGAATGGTGTCCACGGCTTCCTGGACCCGGCTGAAGTCCAGCGCCGAGACGTTGGGAAAGGCTGCCACGAGGGATCGCTGAAAGCCCGCGCGACGCTCCGGGTCGCCGATGCGGGCGACCATGATGATCGTCTGGGGCGCAAAATCCAGGGGGCCCGGCTCGAAGATGGCGAAGAAGTTCGGTTCCAGCCGATCCCACTCCACGGCTCGCAGGCTGGTGATCACCGAGGGAATCGATGTACCGCCCATGTTCCACGCCAGCGTGTCCCCCAACCCGACGCCGAGGTCGCGGGCCACCTCCACCTCCAGGGAGACCCGGGGGAGATCGCCGGCGTCCACCTCCGTGGGGTCGTCCGCTCCGGGCGTCCCGTCCCACCATCGACCGGCCACCAGACGCTCCGCCGGCCCCAGATCGGACCGGTAGGTGTTGCGGTATTCCCGGCGCACGGCCCACCGCTCAGGTCGATCCTCCGCCGTGCTGTCGGCCCGCAGCTCTTCGACGGGTCGCCCGTTGATGGACTCGAGGCGGGAAGGAACGATGGGCGCCACCGTCACCGAGGAGCGTACGTCGTCGGGCAGGAGGTCCGAGATCCCTTCAACCTGGTCCGGCTGCACGTCGAAGAGAAGGACGTTGGGACGGTCCTGGCCGAACGAGAGGGAAAGATCGTCCATCACGTTCCGCTCGACCTCCAGGACCGTGCCCACGATGAACGCTCCGAAACCCAGGGCAAGGGTCACCGAGACGGTCTGGTTCTGCGGACGGAAGAGGTTGGATACCCCCTGGCGGACCGGATAGGACGCCCGGGAAGGGAAGAACCGACGCGTGAGCCTCGAGAGGGTCCACGCCACAGCGCCGAGAAGGGCCAGGCAGACTCCCAGCCCCAGGGCGAACCCCACACCCATCAGGGGCTCCGGCGCCTCCAGGACGCACAGAACGACGATGCTGGCGACGAGCGCCGCGTACGCCGCGCCGCGAACCGGGTCTGCCCTCCGGCGTCCTGGCTCGAAGTCGCGTCGCAGCGCCTGCAACGGAGGGATGTCCCTGACCTGGAGCAGCGGGATCAGGGCAAACATCGCCGCCACCCATATGCCGATCCCCAGGCCCGCCGCGGCGGACGTGACGGAGAAGCGGGTCGTCACCTCGACGGGCAGCGTGCCGCCGAGCAGAAGAGGAAGCACGCGCTGAAGGCCCGAGCCCAGCACGACGCCACCCAGGGAGCCCAGGAACCCCAGGGCGGAAGCCTGGATCAGGTACGCGAGAAAGATCGACCACTGCCCGGCCCCGATACAGCGCAACACCGCCACGCCTGGCCGCCGATCGCGGATATAGACATGGATGGCGCTGGCCACGCCGATCCCGCCGAGGAGAAGGGCCGCCAGACCCACCAGCGCCAGAAAGCGGCCGAGAAAGCGAACCCCGTTGGACAGTTGGCGCGCCTGCTCCTCAGCCAGCGTATACCGGACCTGCGTGGCCTCGAGCACCGTCCGATATCGGTCCCCGATGGCGGTGCGGTCGTCTCGCTCCGGGAGGCGAAGGAAGACCTCGTACCGGGCCAGGCTCCCGAATCCCAGCAGGCCGGCCGCCTCCATGGCCGTCTGGGACACGTACACCCGCGGTCCGATCGCGGTCTGGAATCCGAGGTCGGTGGGGAGATCCTCCACGGTGCCCAGGAGCTCCAGCCGCACCCGCCCGATGGCCAGCGTGTCACCCGGACGGACGTCCAGCTGCGTCAGGACCGCCGGGTCGGCGAGCACTCCGCGCTCCAGGGACCTTCGACCCCAGAGGCCCTCGGGATCCGTCTTCACCTCGCCGAAGAAGGGGTACCCTCCCGAGGTCGCCTGCACCTGGAGAAGACGGACGTCCCCGCTTCGCGGCGCAAGCACCATGGACAGGGCGGTGGTCACGTCGGACGTGGCCACGCCGGCCTCGCGGAGGGAGTCGACGACCGAACGCACGGAATCCGGAAACGGGCGCCCCGCCGAAAGGCGGGCATTCGCACCCATGAGGACCTCCGCCTGGTCCTGGATCGACCGCGCGACATCATCCCGGAACGAGTGGATGGAGACCAGGGCACCCACGCCCAGGGTGATGGAGGCCATGTACACGCCAACCCTTCGGAGCCCGTGACGGCTCTCCCGATAGGCGAGTCGGACCGCGAAGCGCCCGTTCACGGCGTCGTCTTGGCTGCGTCCGCCATCCGCCCCGGCCGTTCGGAGACGATCCTGCCCTGCCCCAGCCGGATGACCCTGTGGCCGCGCTCGGCCAGGGCCAGGTCGTGGGTGACGAGGACCAGCGTCGTGCGCGCCTCGCGGTTGAGCTCCTCGAGGATCTGGACGATGGTGGAGCCCGTCTCCTGGTCGAGGTTTCCCGTCGGCTCGTCGGCGAACAGCACGGCCGGCTCGTTGGCGAACGCCCGGGCCAGCGCTACCCGCTGCTGCTCACCGCCGGAGAGCTGGGCAGGATAATGCCCCAGGCGGTCACCCAGCCCCACCCGCTCCAGGAGCTCCGTTCCCCGCTGACGCACGCCCCGCACCTGTCCGCGGAGCTCCAGCGGCACGAGGACGTTCTCCAACGCGGTGAGCGTCGGGAGCAGGTGGAACGTCTGGAATACGAACCCGACGCGGCGCGCACGAAACCCCGCCCTCTGATCCTCGGTAAGGGTCGAGAGGTCCTGGCCGTCCAGAAGGACGCGTCCCGCCGAAGGCTCGTCCAGGCCGGCGAGCAGTCCGAGCAGGGTCGTCTTGCCGCTGCCGGAAGGCCCGACCACCGCGACGAAGGACTCGGGCGCCACCTCCAGGTCGATATCCTGCAGCACCGGTAGCGGGCGTCCCCCGCTCGTGTAGACTTTCTCGAGGCCCTGGGCCACGATCATCATATGCGAATCATCCTCTCAGCCTTCTGCCTGCTCGCGCTCGCGTGTGGCTCGCCCGATTCCGACTCCGGGCCGGCCGCGCAGGACACACCGGCGCCCACCCCGGGAGAGGCGCCCGCGCCCCCGCCGGACGAGCCGGTGGTGGTCTTCATGGGCACCAGCCTCACGGCCGGTCTCGGGCTCCTGCGGGAGGAGGATACCTACGTTGCCCAGCTGGCGGAACTCGCCCGGGAGAGGGGACTCCCCATGCGGGCCGTCAACGCCGGGGTCTCGGGCGAGACCAGCGCCGGTGGGCTCCGACGGATCGAGTGGGTGCTGCGGGACTCCCTGGACATCCTCTTCCTCGAGCTGGGTGCCAACGACGGGCTGCGGGGTCAGGATCCCGATGCGACGCGCTCGAATCTGGAGCAGATCGTGGAAACGACCCGGCGCCGGTACCCCGAAGCCCGGATTCTGATCGCCGCCATGGAAGCTCCCCCGAATCTCGGCGACCGCTACACGAGGGACTTTCGCGAGGTCTTCCCGGAGGTGGCGACATCCGCCGACGCGGCGCTCGTCCCCTTCATTCTGGAGGGGATCGCCGGCGTGCCGTCGCTCAACCAATCGGACGGGATCCATCCCACCGCGGAGGGACACCGGAGGATGGCGGAGAACATCTGGACCGTTCTCGGGCCTACCCTCGAAGCCTGGTACGAGGCGCGGGAAGGGACACGCCCGTGAGCGCCCCCTTCAGCATCGGCACCCGGATCCTGGGGGGAGGAGCCGCCGTCCTCCTGCTCTTCCTGGCCGTGGGCTTCCTGTTACCGGGGACCTGGTCGGCAGAGCGCTCGGCCGTCATGTCCGTTCCGCCGAGCGCGATCTTCCCGCTTCTGGACTCTCCCGAAGGCTGGCGTCGGTGGACTCCCTGGCCCGACAGCGGTCTCGTCGCGGCGGGACCCGCTCGCGGTCCCGGATCCCGCATGGAGTGGAGCAGCCGCGACCTCGGAGACGGCTTCTTCGAGATCGTCGACATCCGCGACGATGTCTCGGTCACCTACCACGTGGAGGTCCAGGGAGGAGCCATGCGCACCGAGGGCCGCATCGACCTCGAGGAGGTACCCGAGGGGACCCGGGTCACCTGGCTGGAGGAGGGGGATTTCGGGCCGAACCCGCTCATGGGGTACTGGGCGCGCTTCATGGACGGAGCCCAGGAAGCGGAGATGGAGAAGGGTCTGGTCCGCCTGGAGAAGGCAGCGGGGGAGGAAGCGACGGGAACGGCGCCCCCCGGCTCGATGCCGGAAGGCGCCGCCTCCCGAGGACCTTCGGACCCGGGAGTCAGGCCTGCTGTCTGGCCCAGGTGATGAGGTCCCGATTCGTCTTGGTCTTCCTCATGATGCCGAGAAGCTCCTGCATGCCGTCGGCCGGTGGCACGCCGGCGAGCTGTCTGCGCATGGCCCGCGAGAGCCACAGCTCGTCATCATCCAGGAGGAGCTCCTCCTTTCGGGTGGCCGTGGCGTTCAGGTCGATGGCCGGATAGATCCGCTTGTCGGCCAGCTCCCGGGACAACACCAGCTCGCTGTTTCCCGTCCCCTTGAACTCCTCGAAGATGACCTGATCCATCCGGGATCCCGTGTCCACCAGGGCCGTCCCGATGATGGTGAGGGACCCCCCTCCCTGGTCCGGAGCGATCTTCCGGGCGCTGCCCAGGAACCGCTTCGGCTTCTCGAGGCTCTGAGCGTCGAGCCCGCCCGAGAGCGTCCGTCCGCTTCCCGACTCCATTGTGTTGTAGGCCCTGGCCAGGCGAGTGATGGAATCGAGGATGATGACGACGTCATCCCCGAGCTCCACGCGGCGTCGGGCACGCTCCAGCGTCATCTCCGCCACCTGGCAGTGCCGCTCCGCCGTCCGGTCGAAGGTGGAGGAGATGACCTCACCGAACCCACAGGACTCCATCTCCGTGACCTCCTCCGGACGCTCGTCCACCAGGAGGATGAGGAGGTGGCACTCCGGGTTGTTGGTCACGATGCCCTCGGCGACCGCCTGGAGCACCATGGTCTTCCCTGCCTTCGCCGGAGCGACGATCATCGCCCTCTGACCCTTGCCGATGGGGCAGAAGAGGTCGATGACCCGATTGGTGTAGTCCGGCTCTCCCCGGATCGTGCGCCCGCACTCCATGCCCAGCCGGTGGTCCGGATGCATGGCGCTGAGCCTCTGGAACTCCGGTCTGCGGACGATCTCGTCCGGCAGCCGGTCGTTCACCCTGGACAGGTAGCCCAGTGGGGCGCTCATGCCGCTGCGCGGCGCGGGGGCGATGACGCCCGCCAGCTCGTCCCCCGTCCGGAGGCCGTACTTCTGGATGACCTTGGAGCCGACGTAGATGTCATCCCGGCCCGGCGTGTAGGAGGACTCGCGCCTTCGGACGAAGCCCGAGCCGCTTTTCAGGACCTCCAGCAAGCCCAGAGGCCGTGACTGCTCCTCCAGGACCGCGGGGTCGTCGTCGAGTGGGGGGAAGTCCTCACCGACGCCGGGATCCTGTTGGGACCGTCCGCGGTTGTTGGACTTCTGACGGGGGCGGCGTCCACGGCGGCGATTGCGGCTGCGCCGACGCTTCGGCTGCTTATCCCCGTCGCCTTTGTTCGTGTCTGGCGATTCGGGCACGTCTGAACCCATGTTACCTGGGTTGTGGGGCCGCGACGCATTCGCGTCCGCGTGCCTCCAACGGAAGAATCTCCGTGCTCGGGAGTCGAGCGAGAGGTCCTGGCAGCGGGCTTCAAGGCCACTGCAATCGGCACCGAAGAGCCGACGGACGATGGGTAGTCTCGCCAATTCCTGGCCCTGGTGCAAGCGGGGGCTCGCAAATTCGTCCCCGAGAAGCAAGCCGGTGTTCCGGTCGAAGCCGGCGGATGTGACTCTGAGGAGGCGTTGAAATGGCCCACGCACACCCTACCCGCAGAGGGTTCCTCCGCCTGCTCGCCGCGGCGTCGCTCCCCCCGGCGGCGCTCGCCCGTCTGGAGCGGATCGACAGGTCCCTCGCCCGGGGACTCCACCCCACGCTCGCCGGAGCGCCGGATCAGGTCGTCCCCGCTCTGCGAGCGCAGTACATGCTCTCGGAGGAGATCCTCTACCTGAACCACGCCTCGATCGGGACGGTGCCGCGGACCGTGCACGAGGCTCACGCGGGGTACCTGGAGCTGTGCGAGTCCCATCCCTCGCTGTACGTCTGGGGATCCGTGTGGCGGGAAGCCACGGAGGAGACGCGTGCGCTCGCGGCCGGCCTGCTCCGCTGCACCCCCGATGATCTGGCGGTGACGCACAACACGACGGAGGGCTTCAACGTTCTCGCCCACGGGCTGCCGCTACGGGAAGGCGACGAGGTGCTCTTCAGCTCCCTGAACCACCCCGGGGCCTCCGTCCCCTGGCAAGGGCTGGCGGCCAGGCGAGGCTTCGAGGTGCGCCGCTTCGATTTCCCGCTGGAGCGGGCGCCCCGGATGGGAGAAGACGAGGTGATCGCCCTTCACGTGGAGGCGCTGGGGCCCCGCACGCGGGTCCTGGTCCTTCCCCACGTCGACAACATGGTCGGCCTCCGCCATCCCATCCGGAGCCTCGCCGCCGCGGTGAAGGAGCGGGGCGTCGCCTTCGTCCTCGTCGACGGGGCCCAGGCGGCGGGGATGATCCCCGTGGACCTGGGCAGGTCCGGCGTCGACGCCTACGCCATGAGCCCCCACAAGTGGCTCCAGTCACCGAAGGGCCTCGGGCTCTTCTACGTGGCGCCCGAGCTTCGCGCCCAGCTGCCCCCCATGTGGTTCCGGACTCCCGGCATCCCGGGGCGGGGGTCCGCCCGACGATACGAGGATTACTCCACGCGGGCCTGGCCGGCGGTGGTCGCCCTGGGAGACGCCCTCGGCTTCCAGCTCGCCCTGGGGGAGGACGAGAAGGTCCGACGCTACCGCTCCCTGCGGAACCGCATCCGCGACCGCGTGGACGCGGAGCCCGGGCTTCGATGGCGGTCCCCGAGGGAGTGGGACCTGGGCTCGATGATCGTGGCGGTGTCCGTGGCCGGTCGGGAAGCCCCGACTCTGGTCCGGCCCCTCCTGGAGGAACACGGCCTGGTCCTCCGGGGCTTCGCCCCTCCGTTCGACGCCGTGAGGCTGTCACCCAACGTGGCCACCGCGGACGGGGAGGTGGATCGGGCCCTGGATGCGCTGGTGGCCGCCCGATGAACCGTGTCACGCCTGCAGCCACGAGGTGTCCCCACGGCTGGACACCGAAACGAAGCGACGCGACCGGATCGTGTGGCGTAACTCCATGTGCAGTATATTGTAACGTGCATCGACATTCGTGGCACGACCGTTGCATTCCACCAGGGCAGGATACCTCTACAGGGAGGACAACGTGCGTACCATGATCCGAACCCCCCTGATCTTGGCGGCCGCCGCCGCATTGGGCGCAGGCCCGGCCAACGCCCAGGTGAGCCTGGGCCTTTCGGTTGGTGTGGGCTCGGTCTTCGATGGCGTCGGCTTCGGCCTCCACGTTGGCTCCCATCGGCCCGGATCCGCCTTCTTCGGACTCTCTCTCGGCCTGGGCTGGCACTCGCCCTATCGCGCGTACCCCTACGGGATCTACTCCGACTACCGTGGCGTGCGAGGCGGGTACTACTCCTGCTGGGATGACTACTGGGACGCGTATTGGGACCCCTACTACTACGACGACTACTACGCCTACGACTGCTTCGGGTCGCGCTACGGCGGGTATCACTACGCGCACTGGTATCGCCCGTATCGGGGGTGGTACGGCGGGCCGCGTTACGCGTACTGGAGGGACCCCTACGCCAATCCTTGGGGGTACGCCTGGTCCTGGTATGACCCCTGGGATTCGTACTGGGACGGATGGGGCGACGGCTATTGGGCGGGCTGGGGCCGCGGCTACTACCGGACCGCCTGGGGCTACCCGACCTACCGCGGGCGGGTCAGGACCGTCTACGCGTATGGCGGACGGAGAGGCGTGAGCGTGGTCCGGCGCTCACCGCTGGCAGCGGTGGGGTACAAGGAATCACCCCGCGGGTCCACGGTCAGGACCGCCCAACGCCGGCCTGCCCCGTCAGCGACGGCTCCGAGTCGGGCCTCCACGGGCCGCGTCGGGTCCGCAGTGACGAGGCGTCCCACCAGTGGCGCGACGGCGCGCCCCGGCGTGGGCAGGACAGCGCCGAGCGTGGCGCCTGGCCGGAGCGCCAGGCCGTCCGACCGGGTCACGAACCGGGGTGCTACCCCCAGGGTGACCCCCGGGAGGGCAGCTGGCCGGAGTACGGCATCACCGCAGCGGCCCACAGCCGGTACGCCGCGTGCGAACGGAAGCCGACGGCCGTCAGCGGTCCTGGGCTCACCGTCCACGTCGAGGTCCACGACAGCCGATCGGGCGCCAGCCGAGCGCCGACGCGTGCCGCGCCCAGCCGATCCGGCGCCGGCCGAGCGCCGACGCGTGCCGCGCCCAGCCGATCGGGCGCCAGCCGAGCGCCGACGCGTGCCGCGCCCAGCCGATCGGGCGCCAGCCGAGCGCCGACACGTGCCGCGCCCAGCCGATCGGGCGCCAGCCGAGCGCCGACGCGCGCCGCTCCGAGCCGGCCTTCGGCGAGTCGGCCGCCGGCCCGGTCCGCCCCGGCGAGGGCGCCGGCTGCACGGTCACGGCCCGCCACCAAGTCTCGATCCTCGGGTTCCCGGGCGGCGCGCCCTCCGGTGCGCCGCAAGCCGGGCGGCGACCTCTAGGGAAGCTCCTGGAACCGCTTCTCGGGCCCTCCGCCTCGCCGGTGGGGGGCCCGTTCTACACCTGCGGGCCCGGCATCCCGGCGAGCACGACCCGCCAGCAGCAGTCCCCGCCCATCCAGTCCGAGAGCTCCGCAGGATGGTCGACGGACCAGAGGGCCAGGTCCGCACGCTTGCCCGCCTCGAGCGTCCCCAGCTCGCCGGAGAGCCCGAGAGCCCGGGCCGCGTGGCGCGTCATTCCCGCCAGGGCCTCCTCCGGCGTGAGGCCGAAGAGGAGGCAGGCGAGGCTGAGCGCCATCCCCGGGTCCAGAAGCGGTGAGGATCCGGGGTTGAGATCTGTCGCCACCGCCATGGGCACCCCATGGCGGCGAAAGGACTCCACCGGCGGGACGTGCCCGTCACGCAGGAAGTGCGCCGCGCCGGGAAGGAGCACGGCGACCGTTCCCGCTCCGGCCATGGCCCGCACCCCTACCTCCGCCGCGTGCTCCAGATGATCCGCGGTGCGCGCGCCGAGCCGGGCCGCAAGCGCGGCCCCGCCGAGGTCCGAGAGCTGATCTGCGTGCAACCGGACCGGAAGGCCCGCGGCCCGGGCCACGCCCAACACGGAGGCGCACTCCTCCGCCGTGAACGCGATGCCCTCGCAGAACGCGTCCACGGCGTCGGCGAGTCCCCCTTCCACCACCCTCGGGATCATCTCCTCCCGGACCAGCCTCAGGTATCCGTCCCTGTCCGACACATACTCCGACGGCAGGGCGTGAGCCCCCAGTAGCGTGGTCTGGACCGTCAGCCCGGTGGCGCTCGCGAGCCGACGCCCCACCCGCAGCATCTTCATCTCGGAATCGAGGTCCAGCCCATAGCCGGACTTGACCTCCACCGTGGTCACGCCCCGACGATGCAGGGTCGCCAGGCGTCGAAGGGCCGCAGCCTCGAGATTCTCTTCCGAGGTCGTTCGGGTCGCGGCGACGGTGGACAGGATCCCGCCGCCCTCCCTGGCGATCTCCTCGTAGGCGGCCCCGGCCAGACGTCGCTCGAACTCCTGTGCCCGATTGCCCCCGAACACCAGGTGGGTATGGCAGTCCACAAGCCCCGGCGTGGCCCAACGCCCGCCACAATCGAGCTCCTCGGCCACGGCGAGCCCTTCCGGAATGTCCGCCTCGCGCCCGATCCAATCGAGCCTGCCGTCAGTGACGAGGACGGCGCCGCGACGGACCGCCCCATAGTCCCCTTCGCCACGGACCATGGTGGCCAGGTGGACGTTGTGCAGCAGCAGATCAGCTCGTACCACCATCAGCAGCATCCTGCACGGGGATCTTCAGCCCTTCCCTCCGCGCCGTCTCGACGGCGATCTCGTAGCCGGCGTCCGCATGACGGACCACACCCATCCCGGGATCGTTGGTGAGAACCCGCTCGATACGCTCGGCCATGTCCGCCGTGCCGTCGGCCACCAACACCTGGCCGGCGTGAAGGGAGTTGCCGATGCCCACGCCCCCGCCGTGATGGAACGATACCCAGCTCGCCCCCGAGGCGGTGTTCAGCAAGGCGTTGAGGACCGGCCAATCGGCGACGGCATCGGTTCCGTCCCGCATGGCTTCCGTTTCCCGGAACGGTGAGGCCACGGAGCCGGTGTCCAGGTGATCCCGTCCGATGACGATGGGCGCGGAGATCTCCCCGCTGGCCACCAGGTCGTTGATGGCGAGGCCGAATCGTGCCCGGGCCCCCTGCCCCAACCAGCAGATGCGGGCGGGCAGCCCCTGGAAGGCCACCTTCTCGTGGGCCATCCGGATCCAGCGGCACAGGTGCCGGTCCTCGGGGAACATCTCGAGGACGAGATCATCGGTCCGGTGGATGTCCCGGGGGTCCCCGGAAAGCGCCGCCCAGCGGAACGGTCCCTTCCCCTCGCAGAACAGATCCCGGATGTAGGCCGGCACGAATCCGGGATAGGCGAAGGCATCGTCGAAGCCCGCGTCACGGGCGTATCCCCGGAGGTTGTTCCCGTAGTCCACGGCCAAGGCGCCGGCGGACTGAAGGGCCACGATGGCCTCGCAGTGGGCGCGGATGGACGCCATGGATCGCCCTACGTACTCCTCGGGATCCGAAGCCCTGAGCGCTGCCGCCTCGGGCAGACCCAGCCCGGCGGGAATGTACCCATGGAGCGGGTCGTGGGCCGACGTCTGGTCCGTGACGATGTCCGGCACGACACCCCGCCGCGCCAGCTCCGGGACAATCTCGGCGCAGTTCCCCACCAGCCCCACGGACAAGGGGATGCGCCCCCCCGTGGCCTCTCCGATCCAGGCCAGCGCCTCGTCGAGATCGTCGGTCATCCGGTCGCAGTACCGCGTGTCGATCCGCCGCTGGATCCGCGCCGGGTCCACCTCCACGCAGAGCATGGCGCCCCCGTTCATGGTGGTGGCGAGGGGCTGGGCACCCCCCATGCCCCCCATCCCGCCGGTGAGGATCCACCGCCCCTCGAGGGAGCCCCCGAAGTGGCGGGCGGCCATGGCCCCGAAGGTCTCGTACGTGCCCTGGAGGATCCCCTGGGTGCCGATGTAGATCCAGGACCCGGCGGTCATCTGGCCATACATCATCAGGCCCCGCCGCTCCAGCTCGTGGAAATGCTCCCAGGTGGCCCACTTCCCCACCAGATTGGCGTTGGCGATGAGGACACGGGGGGCATGCGGATGGGTGCGGAAGACCCCCACGGGCTTGCCCGACTGCACCAGCAGGGTCTCGTCGTTCTCCAGCTCCCGCAGGGCACCGACGATGGCGTCGAAGGCCTCCCAGCTCCGGGCCGCCTTGCCCGTGCCGCCGTAGACGATCAGCTCCTCGGGGCGCTCCGCGACCTCGGGATCCAGGTTGTTCATGAGCATCCGCAGCGCGGCCTCCTGGGTCCACCCCTTGCAGGAGCGTTCGGAGCCCCTGGGAGCCCGCACCGTTCGTGCGGTAACCGTCATGCTTCCTCCTCCGTCCGGGCGAGCGTCGAGAGCTCGCCGGCTTGAATCAGTCGGGTGAGCGCGTCCAGGTCAGGGCCCAGGACCCGGTCCTCGTGCACGGCCGGCACCGTCGAGCGTATCAGGGCATGGGCCGCCTCGACTCCGCGGCCCGACCGCAGCGGGCGCCGGTACTCGAGGCCTTGCGCGGCGCACAGGAGCTCGATGGCCAGGACCCGCTCCAGGTGCTCCACCACCGTGCGGGCCTTGCGGGCCGAGGCGAGGCCCATGGACACATGGTCCTCCTGGTTGGCGCTGGTCGTGACCGAATCGACGCTGGCCGGGTGGGCCAGGACCCGCATCTCGGCCAGGATGTCCGCCGCCGCGACCTGGGCGATCATGAGGCCGCTACGCAGCCCCGGCTTCTGGGTGAGGAACGCCGGCAGCCCCATGGAAAGGTCCGGGTTCAGCAGCCGCTCCACGCGCCGCTCGCTCATGGCCGCCAGGTCCGCCACGGCGATGCAGAGAAGATCCAACGCCTGAGAGACGACCTGGGCGTGGAAGTTGCCCCCGCTCACGATGATTCCGCTGTCGGGAAAGACCAGGGGATTGTCCGTGGCGCTGTTGGCCTCGATCTCCAGGATGCGACGCACGTAGGCCAGGGCCTCCCGGGCCGCCCCGTGCACCTGCGGCATGCACCGGAGGGAGTAGGCGTCCTGCACCCGGGGATCTCCCGTGCGGTGCGATTCCCTGATCTCGGAGTCGGCCAGGAGCCCCCGCAGCTTCCCGGCGCTCTCACGCTGCCCCGGGTGCGGCCGCGCATCCTGGATCTCCTCGCGAAAGGCCTCGGGCGTCCCCAGGAGCGCATCGAGGGACATCGCTCCGGCGACCTCGGCCGTGTCCACCGCCCGCTCCGCCGCCTTCAGGGCCAGGATCCCCAACCCGGTGGTGGCCTGGGTCCCGTTGATGAGGGCCAGCCCCTCCTTGGCCTCGAGGTGGAGGGGCTCGAGTCCGGCCTCGGCCAGAAGGTCGGCCATCTCCGCCTCCCGGCCGTCGCGCTCCCCCCGTCCTTCACCCAGAAGTCCGAGGGCCACGTGGGCGAGCGGAGCCAGGTCTCCGCTGGCTCCAACCGAACCGTACCGAGGGACCCTCGGGTGGATCCTGCCGTTCAGGAGTGCCACCAGACGCTCCACCACCACCAACCGGCACCCGGAATATCCTTTAGCCAACGCATTGGCGCGTAATAATATAACTGCTCTGACCTCAGATAATTTCAGGGGGTCTCCCATGCCTGAGGCGTGACTCCGCACCAGGTTGTGCTGAAGCTCCGTGCGCTGCTCCGGTGGGACAACCACGTCCGCGAGCCGGCCGAACCCGGTGGTGACCCCGTAGACCTGTTCTCCGGATGCGACCCGCGCCTCGATGACGGCCCGACTCGTCGCCACGGCCGTCCGGGCGTCGTCGGAGAGGGCCACCTGCACGTCTCCGCCGGCGGCCACGGCCTCCACGGCCTCGAGGCTGAGCGTGCGGCCGTCCAGCAGCACCGTCCCCGTCATGTCGGCCCCGGGCCTTCCTCGGCGGCGACGAGGGCCTCGAACTCCTCCCGGGTCATGGTGAGCTCCTCCTCCGTCCAGCGTTCCTCCAGCTCGACCCCGAGACCGTCTGCCAGGCGGTTCACGTACGCGTAGTAGCAGGTCACCTGGCAGATGTCGAGGATCGCCCGGTCATCGAAGCCCACGCTGCGCAACCCTTCGACATCCTCGGTGTCGATGGCGTGGGGAGTCCTGGAGAGCTTCAGCGCGTAGTCGATCATGGCCCGGTCAGGGGGGCTGAGGTCGGCCTCGGCCGGGTCCCGGGCGAGGGCCCTGGGCACGTCGGAAGAGCCGAGAAGCATACGGAGGCCCGCTCCGTGGTGGTTCAGTCAGTAGAAGCAGCGGTTCAGTCCGGATACCGCCACGGCGATCATCTCCCTCTGGGCCCTGGTCAGGGGTGAAGGTCCCCTCATGAGATGGGCATAGAGCTGGACGTGATGGGCCATGGAGGGCGGAGTCAGCGAGTGGATTCGGATGATGTTGTCGATCCACCCTGCACCGCCCCCGTACCGACGATAGAGCTCGGCGAGAAGCCCCTGGGCTTCATCGTAGGGTACGTACGGGATCAAGGCCATGAGCCGGATCTTGCACCGGGGAACGGGGAGCGGGAGCAGGACCACAGCGGAACATGTCGGCGGGGCGCGATCATGCACAAGGCGGAGCCGGGGCGAGCCCGCTTGCGTGCCCGTCGGCCGGATGGGCAGAGTAAACACCTTACCCCCCTCCCTCGTCCCAGGGTCGACGATCGCATCGACTGCGGAGCTTGCG